>DASYQM010000355.1:0-4035 GCA_036005525.1 Streptosporangiaceae bacterium | reverse complement strand
CTCACCAGGGCCCCATCAGGCTGGCCGGGTCAGGCCGAGGTCTATCGCTACCGGGCCCCTTAGCCACGACCGAGGCCGCCCAGGCCCGCCCCCCGGGACCCGCAGAGACCTCCCATGTGGTGACCTTGAAAGGCGTTCTCGTGCCGCGCCTTGCGCGGCAGAAGCCGGTCGCTGTCCTGGCTGGCCGGTGAGGCCACCGGGCCTGATCGCAAGGTCGCGGCCGGGGTCCGGCGCTCGCTCCGGGGAGGTGGGGTGGCCGCCATAGCAGACCAGTGACAGCATCGGCTCATGACGGCGGGACGAGAATGGCGGCCGGCTGCGAGACCGCGTTCGTGCTCGGCGGCGGTTCCAATCCCGGCGCGTATGAGATCGGGATGCTGCGGGCGCTGTTCAAGGCCGGGATTCGCCCGGACCTGGCAGTCGGTACCTCGGTCGGCGCTGTCAACGCCGCCCTCGTCGCAGCCTTCCCGGGCGCTGCCGCGGTGGACCGGCATGTAGCGGTCTGGAATGGCCTCGCCCGGACCGGCGTTTCGGCGCCTTCCCTGTTCGACAGGATCGGCACGGCGATACGTTCCGGCACGCACCTCTACCCCAGCGTGCCGCTGCGGGCGCTTCTTGAATCCAGCATGCCGGCCCGCCGGATCGAGGACCTTGAAATGCCATCCCAGTGCGTCGCCGCCAGCATTGAACCATGTGAGGGCGGCGTGCTGCGCCGCGGGCGAGGTTAACGGCCTGGGCGACGGGGCCGTCCGGGGCTGGTGGGCCGCCTGCCCGGTGCCAGGTAGCCGTTGCGCTGGCCTGGCCGTGGTCAGGCCGGTGAGGGTTTCTGAGCCGTCGATGAAGGCCTGGGCCAGGTCGGACAGGCGCAGGTTGCGGGCCCTGGCGAAGTCTCGCAGGAGGTGGAATGCCTGGGCCATGTCCAGGTGCAGGCGCTCGGCGAGTTTCCCCTTGGCCTGCTCGATGATGACCCGGCTGTTCAGCGCGGTCTGCAGCTGCTCGTTGAGGGTGTCGCTGTGGCGCATGCTGCGCTCGTGCAGCAGGCTGATGGTGGCCACGTCGGCCAGGGCCTGGCCGATCCGCATGTCCGCGGGGGGGAAGGGCCCTGGGGCGGCGCGGAAGAGGTTCAGCGCGCCGATGACCTGCTCGCGCAGCCGCATCGGCAGGGCCTGCACGGCGGCGAAGCCGGCCTGCTGGGCGGCGGGCGCGAACCGCGGCCAGCGCCGCGCTGCGGCGGCCAGGTCCGCGGCGTCGATGGGCTGGCCGGCCCGGAAGCAGTCCAGGCAGGGACCCTGGTCGTTCTGTATCTGGAACAGCTCAAGCAGCCGGGCGGCTTCGCTGGAGGCGGCTACTACGCGCAGCTCGCCGCGAGGGTCAGCCAGCAGCAGCCCGGCGGCAGAGGCATCCAGCAGCTGCACGCTGCGGTCGGTCAGCACGTGCAGGAAGTCGATGACGTCGAAGCCGGCGACCATGGTGTCGGTCAGCTCAACGAACGTCTGCGACAGCAGTTCTCCGTCCATCCCCGGCTCACCCTCTCAAGGAAAGGCAACAAGATCCCCCCCGGGTGCGCGGCAAGCGGTGCGCGTGCTGGCGATTGCAGAGTCTCTCACGCCTGGCCGTCGGTGGATGGGTCTGGGTCAGGACGCAGCCGCAGGCGGCGCGCCACGATGTCGCGGGCCAGCTCGGCCAGCGTCCGGTCATGAGCATAAGCGTACGCGCGGAGCCGGATAAAGGCCTCCGCAATCCCGACGCCGAGCTGCTCGGTGAGCATGCCGGTGGCCTGATCGATCTCGGCGCGGTGCAAGGTCAGGGCCGCAGGCTGGCCGCCCGGGCCGGACCCTGCCGTGGCGTTGCCCGCCGCTTGGTCCTGGGAGTCGAGCAGCAGCAAGGTTGCGGTGTCGGCAAAGATCAGCGCATCACCCAGCTGGACAGCGCTCAGCGGGCCGGGCCGCTCCCGGTACAGGCCCATGACCCCGGCCTGGATCGCCCCGATCCGCAGCGGGAACGCGAAGATCGCCGCCGCCCCGGCCTGACATGCCGCCGGGGCGAAAACCGGCCAGCGGCGCCCGGACTCCCCAGCGGCCAGGTCCGAGGCCAGCACCGGCCCGCCGGAGGCGGACGCATCCACCGATGGTCCTTCTCCCAGGGTCAGCTGGAGTTCAGCGAGCTGCTCACTCACCTCATCAGTCACCCGCATGAGGTGACCCGCCTCCGCGCCGCTCGCCGCGCTCAGCCAGGCACCGGTGACCTCAACCGCGGCCACCGCCGCCGCGCACACATCCGCGGCTGACACGCGCCCGCCGCGGCCGGCGGCCTGCGCGGCGACCACGCCCCATATCCTGCCCGGCCGGCTACCTGTCATCCGTGCAGCCAGCAGAAGGGGACCCTGCGGCAGAATCTGGCCCCGGCCGCGTTGCAGGCAGCCGGAAGAAAAACCAAGGCCATCCAGGATGGGCATTGGCCCTGCCGTGCGGCTGCCAGCGTGGTCACCGTCCTCGCCCCTTTCAGCCTGCTGTCGCCGGTTTATGGTCCTCCCCTACCCAGGACTCGCGTTTCCTGACCCGCATGGCGGCGCGCAGCCAGCGCCACCGGCCGCGGGCGCAGCCGGGGCCTCACAGCGCCTGCCAGGCCAGCCTCCCGGCGCAACGCGACGGCAACCGGACCATCGCGTTCCCGGGTACCCAGACCCAATCTGACCAGAGCCCCGCCTTCCTGCTCAAGCACGAAGGCGGGGTCTGGGCCAACGGCTAGAAGTAGTGCCTGCGTCCGCCGACCGCGTGACCGGCCATCCCGAGCAACGCCAAGATGATGCCGGCCACAACGGCGATGATGCCGATCGTCCAGACAATAGCGATGTTGGTGATGAACCCGATGATGAGGAGAATGACACCGAGAATGATCAATGCGGGCTCCTGGCAACTGCCAGCCGCCGTCCTGGGACCGGCGGCGGGAGAAAGAATATTTGGACGTTCCGTAAATCAAACCGCATCGGTTGCGTCGCTGCCTGCCAGGCCGGGTCTGCTGGCACGCCCGTGACCGGCGGGCTTCTGCACTTCCCCGCCCTTCCCGTAGCTACCCCTCTTTGGGCCGGGCCCGATGCGCCAGGGCCAGCGAAGCGACCGGTCAGCGGCCTCCCCGCAACGCGGAGGGCCAGGGTGGCTGGCCGGTCCCCGGTGACCGTGCCCGGCCCTTGATTGCGAGCGCAAAATGGCGCGCCGGGTGCACGGTGATCTTGGGCCACCTCGCCCATTGCGCGGTGCGCCCCGTCGTTCCGGTAACCGTTATCCCGTGGCCTTGACATGCAGGACCCGGCCGAACTCATGTCACGGCGACGCGGACGGGACTCCCGGCCACTGGCGCGGCTGCCGGCCAGGAGCGGCCGGCGCTGCCGGCCGCCTCGCCCACGCTGGCATGGACCGGGAAAACCTCGATCAGGCGGGTGAGGGTAAGAACCCGCAGCACCTGCTGCTGTGCTGCGGCTAGCCGCAGGTCACCCCCGGCGTGCCGGGCCTGCTTCCGCCCGCGGGCCAGCGCCGCCACGCCGCTGGAGTCGATGAACTCCAGGCCCGCCAGATCGACGATGATCTCCGGCTCTCGTGCCGCGACCGCCGCGAGCGCGGCCGCGACACTCACGGCATCTGCTACGTCAAGCTCCCCGCGCAACGCGACGATAACGTGACCGTCGCATTCGCGGGTACTCAGATCCACACTGATCATGACGGGCGCCTTCCTGCGTCGGCAGCAAGGCGGGGTCTTGACCCAGCGGCGAGTTCACCGGCTTCCGCCATGGACACTACACCGGATACCGGCCGCTGTCCCGCCTGGGCGATGCCCCGTTAACTGCTGTGCCAGTCCGCCCGGCCGCAGCTGCCCGCCACACCAGCTCTGCAAGAACCTGCCGGCCAGGTGACCGTGCCGCCCGGGACGCCCGGCCACATGGCCATATTTGGGCCCCCGCGCACCCTTACCGGCACGCAGTGAATTACGCCGTCTGGGGGGTCAGGGTGGCGGTGAGCCCGGTGAGCAGGATGTCGAGTC
>DASYQM010000354.1:0-6854 GCA_036005525.1 Streptosporangiaceae bacterium | reverse complement strand
CGGCCGCGTGATCTCCTCCCTGCACCGGCGCCACCGCGCCACCGGGTTCAAGAAGTTCCTGGCCCGGATCGGCAAGGCCGTGCCCGCCGGCCTGGACGTGCACCTGGTCTGCGGCAACCTGGCCACCCACAAGACGGCCGTCATCCAGGACTGGCTGGCCCGCCATCCCCGCTTTCACCTGCACTTCACCCCAACCGGGTCCTCGTGGATCAACCAGGTGGAACGCTGGTTCGGGTACCTGACTGATCAGATGACCCGCCGCGGCGTGCACAAGAGCGTGCAGGCCCCGGAAGCCGACATCCGCGCCTGGATCGCCACCTGGAACCAGAACCCCAGGCCGTTCACCTGGACCAAGACCGCAGAAGAGATCCTGGACTCACTGGCAAGATATATAGCCCGGATTTCCGGCGCATCACACTAGGACTCCTCAGCCAGGCGCCTGGCCCGCGCTAACCGGTGCCCTTCACCGCGGCGTCCCAGAACTCTTGGACGGGCGGGTAGATCAGCTCGTGATCGTCCGACAGCGATGCCTTGATGAACCGGGACCGCTCGTCGGCGAGCACCTCGATCCGGCCGGCCTCGACGGCGTCGAAGACCAGCTGGGCGACCGATTCCGGGCTGATCTTGGGCGCGTCGACCAGCGCGGCCATGTCGGTGTCGATGAAGCCGGCGTGCACGGCGACCACGAGGGTGCCCTGGTGGTGAAGCTCAAGCCGGACGCCGTTGGTCAGGGACCAGGCCGCTGCCTTCGAGGCGCCGTAGGAGGCGTTGAACGGGTTCGTGTAGAAGCTGGTGACCGAGAGCATGTTGACGATCGCGCCGCCGCCATTGGCCGCGAGCACCGGGGCGAAGGCCCGGCACATGCGCAGCGTGCCGAAGTAGTTGGTCTCCATCTCCAGCCGGGCGGCGTCCAGGTTCGGCGCGCCGACGAACGTGCTGGCCGCCATCACCCCCGCGTTGTTCACCAGGAGGGTGACATCAGCGCACTGCGCCGCGACCTGGGCGGCGCGCTCCGGGTCGGTGACGTCGAGGGCAAGGGGCGTCACGCCGGGATCGGTGACGGCGGCCGGATCGCGCGTGGCTCCGTAGACCCTGGCCGCACCGCGCTTGACCAGCTCCCGGGCGTACGCCTTGCCGAGCCCGCGGTTGGCGCCGGTGACCAGGGCAGCCGACCCGTTGATCTTCATGATGCGCCTCCTCTTGACCGGAACGGGCTGCCGCTGCCCGTCTCCCCCGGCGATTCCGGCGTGGCGGCGAGCGGCATCATAGCGGGCCGTTCGCGCCAGACGCGCAGGCTCGCGCCGGGGGCAGCCGGCGGGGAACGGCGCCGCAGTGTTCTTGCTCGTTACGTTCCCGCCCGCCGAGCCCGACCTGGCGGGCCGGTGAGAGGATTTGGGCCACGGTCTGTCACCGGTTCGGCTCCGTGACGGCACGAAGACACGAGGAGGATTGGTACCGCGTGGCACACAGGTTCCCGGCGCTGCTTGCCGCTCCGGCTCCTGGCCAGGGGCGGCTGTGGCTGACGGGCGCACGGCTGTTCGATGGCACCGGCGGCCCGGTCCGCGATAACGCAGCCGTCCTGGTGGAGGACGGGATCATCCGGGGGGTGGGCGATGCGTCGGAGCCGTGCCCGGACGGCGCCCAGCAGCTGGACGTGGGGCAGCGGGTGCTGATGCCCGGGCTGACCGACGCGCACACCCACGCGTCGGGCCGCATCCCGCAGGTCCTGCGCGGTGCGGAGGAGGTGCTCCCGGGCACCGCCGGGCACTTCCTGCAGGCCGAGCTGCGCGACCACTTGCGTCACGGCGTAACGACCGTGCGGGTCACCGGGTCTCAGGGCCGGGCGCCGCAGGAGGCGCGGCAGGCGATGCGCTACGGCGCGTTCCGCGGTCCCCGGTTGCTGACCTGCGGGAAGATCATTTCGGCGACGGCGCCGGGCGGCCGTTTCTACGGCGACATGTACCGGGAGGCCGACGGTCCCGATGAGATGCGGCGGGCGGTGCGGGAGCAGATCCGCGCGGGCGCCGATTTCATCAAGGTGATGACGACCGGCGCCCGCTCCAACGAGCTGGAGGATCCCGATC
Source organism: Streptosporangiaceae bacterium (assembly GCA_036005525.1). GTDB lineage: Bacteria > Actinomycetota > Actinomycetes > Streptosporangiales > Streptosporangiaceae > UBA9676. Next base: position 4,770 of record DASYQM010000354.1, on the reverse strand, counting down.
CGCTCCAGCTGACCGAGGCGGAGCTGGCGGCGGTGGCCGATGAGGCGCACCGCATGGGCTTCCGGGTCTGCGCCCACGCCGAAGGGCTGGACGGCTGCGCGGCGGCGGTCCGCCACGGCGCCGACACCATCGAGCACGGCATGTACCTGCATCAGCGGCCAGACCTGCTGGACGCGATGGCGGCGGCCGGCCAGTTCCTGGTGCCGACCTTGTCCGGTTACTACTGGATGGCCGGGCTGGGCGAGGTGATCGACCCGTCTCAAGCCGAACCGGTGCCGGAGATGCCGCCGGTACTGACCGACCTGGCGCACCACAACCTTGAGCAGGGTGCGGCCAGCATGCGGGCCGCCAAGAAGGCGGGGGTCAGCATCGCTCTCGGCAGCGACATGAACCTGGCCGCCGGACTGGAGATCCAGCGGATGATTCACCACGGGCTCACGGCCGCCGAGGCCCTTACGGCCGCGACCAAGACCGCCGCGGAGGCCCTCGGGCTGGGCGAGCTCATCGGCACCGTGGAGACGGGCAAGATCGCCGACCTGATCATCGTCGACGGTGACCCGGTACGGGAACCGTGCCTTCTCGCCGACCCTGCGCGGATCTGGCTTGTGCTGCAGCTCGGAGTGCCGGCCGCCGGGCAGGCGCTCGTAAACCCGTTCAGCGAGCGCATCTCGTGACGCCCGCCCCTCCGTCGGCCCGGCCGGGCCCTACGCAAGCTGATCTTGAGGCGTCCAGGGACTGGGCGATCCCCGACGTCATCGCGGCCGGCCTGCGCGTCCTGTTCGCGGGCATCAACCCGGGCCTGTACTCCGCCGCCACCGGGTACCACTTCGCCCGGCCTGGGAACCGCTTCTGGCCGGCGTTGCACAGCTCCGGCTTCACCGAGCGCGTCCTCCGGCCCGCTGAGCAGGAGCAGCTGCTCGGCATCGGGCTCGGCATCACCAACATCGTCGCGCGCGCGACCGCCCGCGCCGACGAGCTCCGGCCCGAGGAGTTCCTCGCGGGCGCTCGCATCCTGAACGCGAAGATCGCCCGGTTCCAGCCGCGGTGGCTCGCGGTCGTCGGGGTCACCGCCTACCGGGCGGCGTTCGGCCGCCGCGACGCGGCGGTGGGCCCGCAGGGCGAGACCATCGGCGAGACCCGGGTGTGGGTGCTGCCCAATCCGAGCGGCCTGAATGCGCTATGGACTACACCTAAGCTCATTGAGGCGTTCCGAGAGATGAGGCTGCATGTTGAGGGCTAAGTGAGGTCGAGTGGCGAGGTGGGTGGTGTGACAATCGGCCTGAGCGTGTGTTGTCCTGGCGGGCCTAACGGGGGTGGAAGACGTGTATCGCGACGTGCTGCCGCAGCTGGGCGGCGAGGTGTTCTTGACCGACTCTGGGCTTGAGACCGATCTGATCTTCAATCAGGGGTTCGACTTGCCGGAGTTCGCGTCCTTCGTGCTGGTTGACGACGCATGCGGCACGGCTGCGCTGGAGGCGTATTTCCGCCGTCATGTGGACATCGCGGTGCAGCACGGCTGCGGTGTGATCCTCGAGGCGCCGACGTGGCGGGCCAGCCGGGACTGGGGTTCGCGGATCGGGTATCCGGCGGCGGAGTTGGGCCGGGTCAACGAGTCCGCCGCCGGTCTGCTGTCTCGGGTGCGCGGCGACTATCTGGATGCGGCGGGCTCGCCGGTGGTGGTCAGTGGATGTATTGGGCCGCGCGCCGACGCCTACCACCCGGCAGCATGCATGCCTGCGGACGAAGCCGAGGACTACCACCGGGAGCAGATCGACACCCTCGCCGCCACAGACGTGGACCTGGTGCACGCGATGACCATCACCTACGCCGCCGAGGCGATCGGGATAGCCCGGGCCGCGGCCCGCGCTGGCGTTCCGGCCGCGATCTCCTTCACCACCGAAACCGATGGCCGCCTGCCCGATGGCACATCTTTGGCCGATGCGGTCGAAGCGGTGGACGCCGCCACCGGCCGCTCGCCGGCCTACTACGGGGTCAACTGTGCGCACCCCTCCCACTTCGCGTCAGCCCTCCCCGGTGGTGCGATCGGCGCACGCGTCCGCAGCGTCCGCGCGAACGCGTCGCGGAAGAGCCACGCCGAACTCGACGAATCACCAACTCTGGACGCCGGTGACCCGGTCGAGCTAGCCGGCGATTACGTGCGGCTGCGCGCGCAGCACCCGGGCATCACCATCCTCGGTGGCTGCTGCGGCACCGACGCGCGGCACGTGCAGGCGATCGCAGACGCGTTCCTGGCCACCGGCCCGCGATAGCCACCGTCACCTGCCGCCTGCCGGCCTGGAGCGCTGCGCTGCCGGGCCGCCAAGGGATGTGTCCGGGCGAGCCCGCACCACATGTCCCGCCGTGATCCGCCGGTGCTAGCACCGCTGCATGTTCGCGGGCCCTGGATGCGCCGACTGCAGGTCGAGGGCTGACCGCGCGTCTGGCTGGCGGCACGGGGCATCCTGGTCGTAGCGGCATCTGGAGGTGACGATTCATGACCGGCGAGACGATCCGCGATCTGCTCAGGCCCGTCATCGGCAAGTCCGGCTCGATTTCGGTGGTCATCAACAGGATTGGCCAGATCGGTTTCGCCACAGGCGAGACCAAGAAGCTGACCGGCGTGGAGGTCCGCCCGGACGGCCTGGTCCGTCTCGAGCGCGAGACCGGGTGGACCGTGATCGATCCAGCTGAGGTCGTGGCCGTGGTCTGGAACGGCGAAATAGAGAGTTCACCGGGCCAATTCCTGTGAGTCGGCTTCGTGACGGTTTCTCCCAGCGGCCCGGTTACTACGTCGCTACGGCGTGGAACTCCACCCGGTAGAGCACGGTGTCGTCGGTGACCGGGCCGGCGTGGGCGGCCCGATGGCGAAGGGACTCCATGTCTTTCTCGCCACTGCGGCGCAGATCGGCTGGCGTAATGGCGGAAAAGGGCATCAGTTCCACGGCGTCGACCTCGATATATCCAGGGCCGACGGGATAGCGGCCGCCGACCCTGACCTTGGCGCGCCGCCACAGCCGGAAGGAGACGGTGATGTCGCCCGAGAGCACATCGTCGCGCAACTCCCTGCTGAACTCCATCAGCCGATGTTAACCGGCCCGGTCAGGCCGCCCGTGCTCAGCACTATGCCCCTCCGTCAACGTCCACCGTCGTCCGCTCGCGGTTGCCGCGATCGTCACTCTTCTAGTGCCGTAGCAGGTCACGTTTGCCCCGGCCGGGCTGCTCCTCTGGGTGCTGATCGTCGAGACTGGGCCGGTGACCGGAGGGGTGCCGGCTGCGGAATTCAGATGCCGCCGGTGCCCGGGCGTGGCACCCTCGGGCCCACAGGCCGAGACCGGTGATGCCGGCCGAGCGGAAGGGAGGGCTACGGATGTCGACCACTGTTTCGGGCTTCATGCTGCCCGCCCTGACCGCCTGCCTGAGGAGCGCCACCAGTGCCGGACTTTGCCTTCGACCGCCGCGGAAAGCGGCGCTTTGACGACCACGAGCCGACCTTCGCCAAACGCCAACGTCACCGTCCGTCGCTGCCCGCTCCGGATGCCCTCGACTCCGTGGACGGCCTGCCCGAAGGGGACCGCTGGTCCACCTGGGATCAGCCCAGCGCCGGCGAGCGCGGGCCCCGTCCGTACCCGGACTGGCTGGTCACCGAGCTGGCTGCCGTTGATACCGAGCTCGGGATCCTGAAGACCGGCAAGGAAGCCGACGTCTTCCTGTTGCGCCGCGGCGTGCCGGGAACAGGCCGCTCCTGCCTGCTTGCCGCCAAACGGTACCGCGATGCCGAGCACAAGATGTTCCACCGCGACAGCGGCTACCTGGAAGGCCGACGGGCCCGCGAGTCCCGGGCCGGCCGGGCGATAGCCAGCCGCACGTCAACCGGGCGGGAGATGATCGCCAGGCATTGGGCGAACGCCGAGTTCGGCGCCCTGTGCAGCTCCATGAGGCGGGTGTCCCGTGCCGTACCCGGTACAGGTGCTCGGCACCGAGGTCCTGCTCGAGTTCATTGGCGAAAGCGACGGCGCCGCCGCGCCGCGGCTGGCCGACACCCGCCTGCGAGGCACCGAGCTGGCGGGGCTGTGGGATCAGCTCGTGCAGGCCCTGGTCACGCTCGCTGGCCATGGACTAGCGCACGGCGACATGTCCGCGTATAACCTGCTGGTCCACCACGGGCGCCCTATCATGATCGACCTGCCCCAGGTCGTCGACGTGATCGCTAATCCCCGCGGCGCGGAGTTCCTGGACCGGGACGCCACCAACATAGCCAGATGGTTCTCCGCGCACGGCCTTGACAGCGCTCCCGGCCCCGGGGACCTGCCCGCCCTGCTGCGCTACGAAGCACGCATCGGGTAGTGCCGGCTCATCACCTGGGCAAACGCTGCCTGACGCGGCACTAAAGATCTTTAATGGTGGATGTTACAGAAGGGTGTGAGGTCGAGCCGGGTGCTGGCGAGGAAGCCTTCAAGGAGGCCGGGCCGGTACTGCATCCGTTTGAGCCGGGTCTTGACCAGCGCGGTGAGCTGGGCGAGGTTGCGTTTGGCCAGGTTGGTCAGGGATCTCTTCAGGTGCGACCACACGGCCTCGGCTGGGTTGAGTTCGGGAGCGTAGGCCGGGAGTTGGCAGACGGTCAGCCAGTCGCGGGCGGTGACCAGTTCCGTCATGGCGGCGCTGAGGTGGGTGGTGAAGTCGGCCCGGGGCGCGGTTCCGGTCTTTCGGCCGGCCCGTTTCCCCGGACCGCTTCCCGCACCCGGCGTGCCCGTTTCCGGGCACCGGGCGCTC
>DASYQM010000353.1:0-2338 GCA_036005525.1 Streptosporangiaceae bacterium | reverse complement strand
AACGGATCATGGCCTTCGAAGCCCGCTACAACACCACCGCCAAGCCCTTCGACTGGCGATTCACCCGAACCGACCTGAACCGGCTGCTTACCAAACTCGCCGCATGACCCCCGGCGAACTAACGGGCGCGACCACTAGTGCCGCGACCAGTAACGTTTGCCTGCTTTCCCGAGCGGCGCAACACCTGGCCCCGAACCGCCGACCTGCGCGCAACTTGCGGTCTGCCGAGCGCCGTCAGGACCCCGCCGAACATGCTTGGTCTGTGCGCTAACCGGGAGCGCAGGCGGCGTCCCCGGCCCCGGTACGGGTCGCCGGTCCTGCTCACCCGATGGGGTTGGTGGTCCAGTTCGCCGGGTTGGTGCCGAGCAGCCGCATGTGGTCCTTGAACAGGCTGACCACGTGGGTGCTGGGGTGGGCACCGAACACTTGGATGTCGAACCAGAGACCGTCGGCGTGAGCGCCACACAGTTCCTGCACGGGCAGGCCGCCAATGTGGTAACGCTTCAGGACCACCCGGTAGCCATCGATGATGGTGCGCTTACTGCCCCGGTCCTGCGGGCTGCAGGTGCCCTTGCGCGGGGCGGGGTGGACCATGATGTAGGGGGCGTCGGTCCAGACGCCCAGGTCACCGACGCGCGGGTGGAAGCGGGAGCTGCCGGTGGTCAGCATGTATTCGTCGGCGCGCAACAGCCCGTTATCTGGTACGTAGTAGGAGATGTTGTGGACCTGCCAGTGGCTGGGCAGGCCGGAGAACTGGGCCAGGAACACGAGCCGTGTGGGCACGCCATACCGGACATTTCTGGCGATCTTGAGCGCCTGCCCTGCCAATTCCTTGCTGTGCAGCACCGCGCTGAGGTTGGGGGCAGGTATGCCCAACACCGCCCAGCCGCCGCGGGCATATTGCCAGACAATGTTCGGGCCCGGGCCAGTCCAGAACGCACGGTGCCCGGCCACATCAGGCGCGCGCCGGCGAATGTGCAGCTTCGACAGGGGGCAATTCAAACCGCTGGCCGAGCCGGTGAGGTGGCACTGCCCCCGTGCGTAAACGCCGAGCGTCCAGTCGGGGCCAAGGTGGCCCGCGGCCATGTACGACTCTGTCGGCCTGATACCACCCTGGTTGAGCGACTCCCCGGCAGGCAGCCAGCCGAACGACACGTACGGGACAAGCGGGTTGAACTGGCGCGGCGCCGCCGGCCCGGCGGCCGCCGGGCCAGGACCGGGCCGGACCGGGCCCACCGCCACGGCGAGGGCCGCGACCGCGGCCGCGGCCAGCACCGAGCCGCCGGCCACGCAGGCCCGGCGCCAGCGCAGGCGGGCCCGGCCTCGGCGGAGGGCGAGCGGGGTATCAACCCGCGAGGGGCCAGCCTCATCATCGGCGATCTGCTTAAACAGCGCACGTACTTGGGACTCGGTCATGGCCGGTCGCTCCTCGTCGATGCGGTCTTGCCACCAGCGCGGCGGGCTGGCTCACCGGGACCGGCGGCGGGCGCCGGCCCGAGCGCCCGGCGCACCGCGTCCAGGGCCCGGGCCGTCTGGCTCTTCACCGTCCCCGGTGAGCAGCCGAGGATCTCGGCGGACTGGTCGACGTTCAGGTCGCAGTAAAAACGCAGCACCAAGGTCGCGCGCTGCCGGGCCGGCAGCGCCGCCACCGCCGCCCGCAGGTCAAGCACGATGTCATAGTCCACCGCGGCGGCCGGCGGGCCGGTCACTTTGCCGCCCAGGCTCACCCGCTTCACCCAAGCCGAGCGCCGCTCATGGGTGAACTCGCGGACCAGCACGGTCCTGGCGTAGGCGTCAGGATGGGTGGCCGCCCGGACCCGGCCCCAGTGCACATACAGCGTGATGAGCGTGGCCTGCACCAGGTCATCCCCGCGCTGCCAGTCATCGCACAGCACCGCAGCCAGTCGCCGCAGCGACGACAGCCTGGCCGCGACGTACTCGGTGTACTCGGCATCCCGCCCGCGGCTCACCGCCGACCGCCACAGGTCATCACATGCTCCACAAACGTTAGAGGCGCGCAGCGCCCCGTTCGGTTGTCACCCGCGGCAAGATTTACCCTCCCCCCGCACAATGCCCCCAGCTCCGGCGAACGCGTATGCAGATCAACCTGCTCTGCGCGGGCCTACCTCAATTCAGAAGGCAGAAGCCTTAGCGCCCTACTCGGCGTTCGGCGTGGCGTGGACCCCCTGGCTTCGCGGGCGTTCGAACCAAGCAAACGTTGCCTGTTGCGGCACTAGTGTGTCGCGCCGGAAATTCTTAGGTTTACGTTTACTAGCCGCTAGTCTGCGGCTATGCCGCATGCGGGTCCTTCTGCTGTGCCGATCGTGCTGTCGGAAGA
>DASYQM010000352.1:0-10189 GCA_036005525.1 Streptosporangiaceae bacterium | reverse complement strand
CACAAGATGGCGCCCTGGGTGAGGCGGCGGCGCCAGCCGGGGACGGCCACCAGCAGGTAGGCCAGCGCGGGCAAGATGAGGATCTCGCCGACCTGGCGGGCGGTGGCCGAGGCGCCCAGGGCGAGGCCGCCGGCGATGATCAGCGCAGTGCGCGGGCGCGGCTGCCAGAGCAGCGCGGCCAGCCCGGCGACGATGCAGGCCTCGAACATGACGTCGGGCATGATGGTCTGCTCGATCTGGAGCTGGTAGCCGTCGAGCAAGATGGGGGCGGTGGCCAGGGCGGCCAGCCAGCGGGGCACGCCGCGGCGCTGGAGCACCACGTACAGCACCACCGCCATCGCCAGCCCCAGCACGTGCTGGAGCGCGGCCAGGAATGACGGGTCGGCGACGGCCAGTAGCGGCCTGATCAGTATCTGGTACCCCGGCGGGTCGTTGCCCGGGTACGCACCGAACAGGTACTTCATCGAGTCGATGTAGAACAGCGCGGGGCGGTAGGCGATCTGGGTCGCCACCCGCAGCACCAGGCCCACGGCCAGCAGTGCCGTCAGCAGCCAGTGCTCCCGTGCCAGCGCCGGCGAACGCCGCGCCAGCGCCGCCAGCCGCTGTGGGAGTCGTCTCAGCCTTTGCGGCAGCACGGCCAGCCGTCGCGGCAGCGCTGCCAGCCGTTGCGGCAGGCCAGCGCCCCAGGCCAGCCAGCCCTCGCTGGCGGGCACCGGCTGTCCCGCGGCTGTGGTAGGCATTCGCATGAAGGCTATCCCGCCCGACGGATCGCTTTGTCCGGGCGGTCACCTGCCTCCCGCCGCGGATACCGAACATTGCATGGTGACCGGCAAGATCCCATGCTCTCACGGCGCGGTTCCGCCCTGGCTCACCTCGCCGGATCCGCCGTTGCCCCTGCGGCAGTCAGCCGTCGGCGTTGCGGCAGTCAGCCGTCGGCGCTGCGGCAGTCAGCCGTCGGCGCTGCGGCAGTCAGCGGTCTGCGCTACAGCAGTCAGCGGTCTGCGTTGCGGCAGTCAGCCGTCGGCCGGCTCCCGGGCCGCGGCCTGTCGGTGTCTCCGCTTAGCATCGCGGCCATGCAGGCATCCGCGGCGGCACGCTCCCCGTCTGCGGCGGGGAGCTGGGACGGCCTGCGGGCCATGTGCCGGGCAGCCCCGTCGGTGCCTGGCCCGCTGGCACCCGGGCTGTGCCAGGTTTGTAAGGGCCCGGCACGCCGGGGCTGCGCGCGCTGCTACCAGTGTGAGCTGCACGCGCAGAGCGCACCGGGGCTGCTCGCCGACGCGGTGGCGCCGGTGGCGTATGCAGTCAAGGGAAGCCCGCTTGCCCGCGATCTGTGGCTCTACAAGGCCGGCCGTCCGGCGAGCCGGGCCGCTGGCTCGCGGCTGCTCCGTCTGCTCCTGGTGTTCCTGCACGACCACGGGCCTCAGGTCTGGCGGCAGGCGGGCATGGCCCGGCCCAGCCACGCCTGCGTGGTGCCGAGCGGCCGGGGCCGGGCGGCCCCTCATCCGCTCCGGGCACTGGCCGCCCCCTACCTCGCGCTCCCCTGGGTGAGCATGCACCCCCGGCCCGGCGGCGACCCCTGGGCCCGGTTACTGGATGGCGCCAGGTTCCGTGCCGGGCGGGTGACGGGAGCGGGGATCCTGCTGCTCGACGACACCTGGGCCTCCGGGGCGAGCGCCCAGTCCGCCGCGGTGGCGCTGAAACAGGCCGGAGCCCGGGCCGTTGCGGTGGTGGTCATCGGCCGGCACGTCCCGGCCGCGGAATCGCTGCCGCTTCCCGGCCGCCCGCTTCCCGGCCGTCCGCTTCCCGGCTTCGCACTCTCCGGCCAGCGGTCGTGCCCGCAGGCGCAGGATCAATAGGCTGGGTCCGTGACCCTGAAATCCCCCTCACGGACCGCCCTGGTCCGCCGGGCACGCCGGATCAACCGGGAACTCGCGCTGGTCTACCCGGACGCGCACACGGAGCTCAACTTCACCACCCCGCTGGAGCTCCTCGTCGCCACCATCCTGTCGGCGCAGAGCACCGACCGGCGGGTCAACATGGTGACGCCGGTCCTGTTCGCGCGGTACCGCACGGCGGCCGACTACGCCGCCGCCAACCGCGAGGACATTGAGAAGATCATCCAGTCGACGGGGTTTTTCCGCGCCAAGACCACCTCCCTTATCGGGCTCGGCCAGGCGCTCTGCGATCGTTTCGGCGGTGAGGTGCCGTCCCGGCTGCGCGACCTGGTCACGCTGCCGGGCGTGGGGCGCAAGACGGCCAACGTGGTGCTGGGGAACGCGTTCGGGGTGCCCGGGATCACCGTGGACACCCACTTCGCCCGGCTGGCCGGGCGCTTCGGCTGGACCACCCAGACCGATCCCGTCAAGATCGAATCCGAGGTGGGCGCGCTGTTCCCGCGGTCGCAATGGACGATGCTGTCGCACCGGCTGATCTGGCACGGACGCCGGGTGTGCCATGCCCGCCGCCCGGCCTGCGGCGCCTGCGAGGTGGCCCGGCTCTGCCCGTCCTTCGGCATAGGCCCGACCGACCCGGAGGTGGCGCGGGCGCTGGTGAAAGAGGGCCCGTTCTCTTGACGCCCGCCACCCCACCGGGGGCGCCGGAGTGGCTTCGCGCACTGGCAGGCAACGCGGCGCGGATGACGGTCCCGCCGCCGCTGCGGCCGCCGGCCGCCGGAGCCGGCCGGCCGTCGGCGGTCCTGATGCTCGTCGGCGAGACGGCAGGCGAGCCAGACCTGCTGATCGTCCAGCGCAGCCCATGGCTGCGGCGCCATGCCGGCCAGCCGGCGTTTCCCGGCGGCGTGATCGAGGCGGCCGACCACGGCCCGGTCGGCGCCGCGTTGCGTGAGGCCGCCGAGGAGGCGGGCGTTGACCCGGCGGGGGTGGAGGTGCTGGCGGTGCTGCCGGAGCTGTACATCGCCCGCAGCGGCTTCAGCGTCACCCCAGTGCTGGCATGGTGGCGCCGGCCAGTGCCGGTGGCCGCCGCCGTTGACGGGGAGGTGACCGCGGCGGTGCGGGTCCGGCTCGCCGACCTGGCGGATCCCGCGAACCGGCTCAGGGTCCGGCACCCGTCGGGCTCGGCCGGCCCGGCGTTCCGCCTGCATGGCATGCTCGTATGGGGCTTCACCGCCGCCCTGGTGGACAGTTTGCTGGCGCTCAGCGGCTGGGAGCGGCCCTGGGACACTGGGCACACCGAAGACCTCCCGCCCGACGTGCTGGAGTCCTCCGCCCGCGGCTAGGAACGCCTGCGCCTAGGATCGCCCGCGCCTGGGAGCGCCCCCGGGCACGCCGCCGGTACGCACAGGTGAAATGGCCCTATACGGTGGGGCCGTGCGCGGTGACCTGCTGGACCTGATTTTGATCGCGCTTGCCGCCGCGTTCGCCGTGGCCGGCTACCGGCAGGGCTTCATCGTCGGCGTGCTGAGTTTCGTGGGCTTCCTCGGCGGCGCCGCGGTCGGCGCCATTTTCTCACCGGCCATTGCGCGGGCGGTGGTCAGCGGCGCGGCCAGGCAGGCGCTGGTGGCCATCATCGTGGTCTTCCTGGCCGCCATGATCGGGCAGTTCGTTGCGTCGCTGGCCGGCGCGGCGATGCGCTCGCGGGTGACGTGGCGCCCGGCGACGTTCGTCGACGCCGTCGGCGGTGCGGTCGTCAGCGTCATCTCCGTCCTGCTGATCGCATGGCTGATCGGCTCGGCGGTCGCCAACGCCCCGTTCCCCGCCGTGGCCGGGCAGGTTGGCAACTCCGCGGTGCTGCGCGGGGTGGACAGGCTCATGCCGCCGAGCGCCCACGTCATGTTCTCCAACTTCCGCCGTCTGCTGGCCAATGGCCCCTACACACAGGTATTCGGTGCGCTCGGGGGGGAGGGCGCGCTGACCGTGGAGCCAGCCAAGCCCGGTGTGGTGCATTCGGCGGGCGTGAGACGGGCAAGGCCAAGCGTGGTCAAGATCCTGGGCATGGCCCCCGCCTGCTCGCGCAGCCTGGAAGGCTCGGGCTTCGTGTTTGCGCCCCAGCACGTACTGACGAACGCCCACGTGGTGGCGGGGGTACGGGACAAGCTGACGGTCGTCTCCAGCCGCGATGGCCCCCTCCGCGCACACGTCGTGTTCTTTGACGCCAAACGAGACGTCGCGGTGCTCTACGTGCCCGACCTTCGCGCCCGTTCCCTGTCCTTCATCTCGCAGGCGAACCGGGGGGACAACGCCATCGTCGCCGGCTACCCGCGCAACCAGCGTTTCACTGCCGTCCCTGCCCGCATCGGCGGCGAGCTGGACGCGACCAGCCCCGACATCTATCAGACCCATACCGTGACCCGTAACATCTACTCGGTGCGCGCAGTGGTCCAGCCGGGCAACTCGGGCGGGCCGCTGCTGGCGCCCAGCGGCTTGGTCTACGGCGTGGTGTTCGCCGCCGCGGTCGACGTCAGGGACACCGGCTACGCGCTGACGGCCGGGGAGGTCGCTTCCGACGTCCGCGCCGGCCGGGCCGCCACGGTACCGGTCTCCACCGGAGGCTGCGACTGACCGTCGCCACCAGAGGCTGCGACTGGCGGTCTCCACCGGAGGCTGCTACCGACCGCGGGCGCCGCTCGCGGGTTCAGGTCAAGCGGAACGCGGAGACGTCCCCCGCCGCCGCGGCCAGCCCGTCCCGGTCGATCCGGTCGGCCAGGCCGGATGCCTGGTGCGCGATTTCCGCGGCGTCGATCCCGTGCGGGGCGGTGCCCGCGTATCCGCTGACGCGCTGCCCGCCCCGGCGCAGCAGCGTGGCGGCACCGCGCGCGTTGCCACGCCGGGCGTGGGTAAGGCCGACCGCGATCTGGGCCAGCCCCTTCCACAGTTCCCTTTCGGTCGGCGGGGCCGCCTTCCACGACGCCTCGAGGACCTCGTGGGCGTGGAAGGGCCGGTCCGCGTCCAGCAAGCGCTGGGCCAGGCTCAAGGCTTCCTTCGGGAGCACGTCCAGGTCGTCGGGGATGCGCCGTTCCCCGGTCTCGCCGCGGGGGAGGGGGCGCCCAAGCGCGTCGCGGGGCCTGGCGTTCCGCGGCCGGCCGGAGGGATCACGGTCGCGGGCCTGGCCGGGGGGACGGGACGCCTGCGCCGCGGCGGTGTCGTGCGGCCGGTCAGCGTGGGAGGAGCGGCTGCCGGGGCGGCTCGTCATCGCTCCGGCTCGGGGTCGGCCAGCCAGTGGCGCAGTTCGGCGGTGAAGCGGTCCGGCTGCTCCTCCTGGGGGAAATGGCCCACACCGTCGATGAGCCGCCACCGGTATGGCGCGTCGACGTAGCGGCCACTGCCACGCGCCGTGGCTGGCGGCACGCAACTGTCGAGCGCCCCGTGCAGCTGCAGGGTGGGTGCCTGCACCGGCGCCCGCATGCGGTGGGCGTAGCGCATCCCATCGGACCGCAGCCGGGACCGGACGAACCAGCGGTGATACTCCAGGGCTGAGTGTGCGACCGACGGGATGCACATGGCGGCCCGGTAGCGGCGCTCCGCCTCCGGGTCCGGCCATCCCGGCCCCGACCATGCGTGCAGCATCTGGCCGACCCGCCGGGCGTCGTGACTGACGAGCCGCCGTTCGGGCAGGACCGGCAGCTGGAAGCCGAGCGTCTGCCCGCTGCCGGCCCGGCGCCGGACGGCATCGGTCAGCAGCATGCCCCGCATCCGCAATGGGTGCGCAACGGACACGATGGCGAGACGCCTGACCACCTTCGGGAAGTAGCCGGCCATGGTCCACGCCACCAGCCCGCCCCAGTCATGTCCGACGACGACGGCATTGGCCTCGCCCAGCGCCCGGATCATGCCGGCCGCGTCGGACGCCGCGGTGATCAGGTCATAACCGCGCGGAGGCTTGTCGCTGCCGCCGTACCCGCGCAGGTCGGCCGCAACGGCACGGAACCCGGCCGCCGACAGCGACGGGAGCTGCGCCCGCCAGGTCCACCAGAACTGCGGGAAGCCGTGCAGCAACAGGACCAGCGGCCCCTCGCCGGACTCGGCGATGTGGAATCGCGTGCCGTTGGCCGTGACCGGGCGGTGTGACCACGGGCCGTCGACGTAGACGGGCGACCCGCCATTTCCCGCCACCGGATCACCCGGCCTCGGCCGCCGCCGGAAGGGATACGTTGTCCTCGCGCCGGAGCACCGCCAGATCCTCCTGAACCGTTTCCCTTGTCTGGCGCAGCCCGCTGATCCGCCTCACCTTCAGGTAGACCACCAGGAGCGCCACCGAGGCCAGCAGGATGCACACCCCGGCCACGATCAGGAAGGCCGCCCACGGCCAGATGCCCAGCGTGATCAGGCCTTCGGCCAGGGCGAAGCAGAGCATGACGAGCACGAGGAAACCGGCGAACACCGCGATGGCGGTCAGCGCCGCGGCCAGCCCCACCCGCTTGGCGTCGGCCCGCAGCTCAAGCTTGGCCAGCTCCAGCTGGCACTGGAACAGCCGGCTGACATCACGCACAGCCAGCGAAACGAGATCGCCGACTGACGCCTCGCCGTCTGCCGTTGCCCGTGAGACTGTAGGCCCAGCCATCACGCTGCCTCCCTCCTGCGTCTGTATCTCCCATGGCGTGCAAGAGATCGCCCTCTTACAGACAACTAGTGTGGCGCATGCTATCTTCGCGGCCCGCACCCGACACCGCACTTGGCCAGTGGCCGTGCCGGTCGGCCCGGGCAACGGCCGGAAGCCACGCGCGCCGGTCATGATGGATGCCCTGGGCGGTACATGCGAACGGCGCCCCAGGGGGGCGCCGTCGCCTGGCACGTCAGGCCGGGTTACCAAGCGTGCACCTACACATGCCGGGCAGTCCACCCGGCGGCGTACTGCTACCGTCCGCCTGGGCAGTCCGTGCCTCGGCTCGCCTCCCGCGGCTGGTCGCGCGTGGGTGCCCGGTTGCCATGCCCGGACGCATCAGTCCGTGACACCTTTCTACGACGGATCGGCCCGGCTGCATAGGGCCGGGCGTTACCAATTGGTGATGTCGATTGATCGCCCGGTTCACATGCTGCCGACGGCAGCATCCCGGACGGTACCGTCCCGGACGCGCCGAAAGTGAGTACCGGCCAGCCGCGCTGCTGCGCGATCCTGCGCAGCGCGCGGTCCGGGTTCACCGCCCGCGGGTTGCCCACGACCTCCAGCATCGGCAGGTCCGTCACCGAGTCGCTGTAGGCATAGCAGTGGGGCAGCGAGTATCCGCGCTCGGCCGCGAGCGCGCGCACCTGCTCGGCCTTGGCCTCGCCGTAGGCGTAGAACTCCACCTGGCCGGTGTAACGGCCGTCCGTCACCTCCATCCGGGTGGCGATGACCGAGGAGACCCCGAGCAGCACCCCGATCGGGGCGACCACTTCCTGGCCGGACGTGCTGACAATGACCACATCCTGGCCAGCCAGACGGTGCTGGGTGAGCAGCGCCTGCGCCTCGGCGTAGACGAGGGGAACGATCAGGTCGTGCAGGTTCCGGGTGACGACCTCGGCGACCCTGTCGGCCGGCCATCCCCGGCACACCTGGCTCACCCGATCGCGGATCTTCTCCATCCGCTGGTGGCTCGCGCCGCCGAACCGGAACGCCATCTGGGCCAGGGTGCCGCGGACGGCGTCGCCGCGGCTGATCAGGCCGTTCCGGTAGAACGGCGGCCCGAAGGCAAGCGTGCTCGACCGCGAGATGATGGTCTTGTCGAGATCGAAGAACGCCGCGGTAGGAGGGACCGACCTCTCGACGGGACTGGCCACGATCCGGCAGCATATTGGTAAACAACTGCAATCGTTAACATCTGCGCGTGACCGGTTGGTAACTTGGTATAGCCTTAAGTTCTCTGGCAAGCGTACCGGTTCGTAACTTGGGTATGCGCCAAAGCTTTTCTGGGTGACGGCCCCGGGATCCGGGGCCGCACGGCGACCCCCGCTCTCCCCCCCGGCGGGGGTCGCCTCATGTGTGGCCGCTTCCGTTCCGCTGTGCCAGCAGGCGCGCGAGCAGCAGTAGGGCGCCATCCTTGTTCAGCGGCTCGTTGCCGCTGCCGCACTTGGGTGACTGGATGCAGGACGGGCATCCGGTCTGGCACTCGCAGTCGGCGATCGCCTGCCGGGTGGCGGTCAGCCACTCCCGTGCTACCGCGAAGCCGCGCTCGGCGAAACCCGCTCCACCCTCGTGCCCGTCGTAGACGAAGACGGTCAGCCGGCCGGTGGCGGGATGCAGGTCGGAGGAGACCCCGCCGATATCCCACCGATCACAGGCGGCGAACAGCGGCAGCAGCCCGATCGAGGTGTGCTCGGCGGCATGCGCTGCGCCGGGCAGGTCCACCCCGCGGCGCATCAGCGCCGCTCGCTGACCCGGTGAGATGGTCCACCACACGGCGCGGGTGCGCAGCGCCCGCGGGGGGAGGTCGAGCGGGAACTCGCCAAGCGGCTGACCCGTCTCCGGGTTGCGCCGGGTGAAGGAGGTGACCTGCCTCATCACCTCGACCTCGCCAAAGTGCACCGCGGCGGAGCCCCACGCAGCCCGGCGCTGCTCGGTGATCACATCGATGCCGGTGATGTTCCGCGCCGACGTGGCGTAGCCAGGGTCCTTGAGTTCCACGAGCGCGACCCCCCGCGCCAGGTCGAGCTCGGACACCAGGTAGAGCTCGCCCTGATGCGGGTACACGGCGCCGGTATGCACCATGATGTGGGCGGACGGCTCGTCGACCGTCCCTACCAGCCTGCCCGTCGACTCCTCAATGATCTTGACAGGGCGGCCGCCGGTGCCGCGGAGCCCGGCCTCGGGCGCCTGGCCGCGCCGGGTCCAGTACAGGCGCTGCCCACGCCGCCGGAGCATGCCCCGGCCGACAAGGCTGTCGGCGACGGTCGCGGCAGACGGCCCGAACATCGCCAGGTCGCCATGCGCGAGTGGGAGTTCGGCCGCCGCTGCGCAGAGGTGCGGCGCCAGCACGTACGGATTGCCCGGATCGAGCACCGTCGCTTCGACCGGCCGCTCCAGCAGCGCCTCCGGGTGGTGCACCAGGTAGGTGTCGAGCGGGTCATCGCGGGCGATGAGCACCGCCACCGCCGCCTGTCCCTCCCGCCCGGCGCGCCCTGCCTGCTGCCAGACCGCGGCCCTGGTTCCTGGCCAGCCGGCGATGAGCACGGCATCCAGGCCGGTGATGTTGACCCCCAGTTCGAGCGCGGTAGTGGTGGCGAGGCCGACAATGGGCCCGGCCCGCAGCGCCTCCTCCAGTTGCCTGCGGTCCTCGGGCAGGTAGCCGGACCGGTAGGCGGCCACACGCTGGATGCCTCCCTGCCCGCCGTTGATGGCGTCGGCATCGCCCAGGGACCGCCGGGCCGCCAGGGCCACCGCCTCGGCGCCGCGGCGGGAGCGCGTGAACGCGAGCGTGCGGACATCGTGGGCGACCAGATCGGCTAGCAGCCGAGCAGCCTCCATGGTCGCGCTGCGGCGCACCGCTGCCCCTGCCTCGCCGCGGGATGCCATGAACGGCGGCTCCCACAGCCCGAACGTGAGCTGGCCGCGTGGCGCGGTGCTCTCGGTGACCTCCCGCGCCGCCTCCCCAGTGAGCAGGCGCGCACACGAGCCGGGCTCGCTGATGGTGGCCGATGCGAGCAGGAACACCGGACCATCCGGGCTGCGGCTTCCGCCGTCCCCGCTCTGGCCGTGGTGGATGGCGATCCTGCGCACGCGCCGCAGCACGTGACCGACGTGTGAGCCGAACACCCCGCGATAGCCGTGGCATTCATCGACGATCACGTACGCGAGCCGGCTGAAAAATCCGCACCACCTGCCGTGCCGGGGGAGCAGCATGTGGTGCAGCATGTCCGGGGTGGTGATCAGGTAGGTCGCGTGCGCGCGTGCCCATTCGCGGTCGGCGGCCGGCGTGTCGCCGTCCACCACCGCGGCGCGCACGCCGGGCAGGCCGAGCGCGCGTACCGCGTGTACCTGGTCGGCGGCGAGCGCCCTGGTCGGCGCCAGGTAGAGGACGGTGCGCCCGCCCAGCACCGCGGTGAGCGCGGGCAGCAGGTATCCGAGAGACTTCCCGGAGGCGGCCGGCGTCGAGATGATCACGTTCTGGCCCTGGTGAGCATGCTCGGCCATGGCCACCTGGTGAGCCCACGGCAGGCAGACCCCGGCGCGCACGAATGCCTGGCTGACCTCGGCCGGGACCCAGTCTGGCCACGGCAGGCAGCGTCCCTTGCTGGCCGGTATACGCGCGACGTGAATA
>DASYQM010000351.1:0-4862 GCA_036005525.1 Streptosporangiaceae bacterium | reverse complement strand
TTCGTCCTGGCCGACCCCGAGGGCAACGAGTTCTGCCTGTGCCGTCCCTGATGCCGTGCGCTAAACGAGCTTGACCGCGGTGTCCGGGAGCCCGGCTCAGATGTGCTCCATGATCATCACTGCGGTGGTGTCGGGTTCGAGAGCCTTGAAGATGTGTGGCGCGTCTCCGGGGTAGGCGATGTAGTCGCCGGGTTTGAGGTCGGCCGGCTCACCTGCCGGGCCGACCAGTGCCCGGCCGGTGCTGAGCACGACGTGTTCGGTGGTACCGGGGTTGTGCGGGTCGGAGAGCCGGGGCTGGCCGGGCTGCACCTGGATGCGGTAGATGTCACGCCGGGCGCCCGGGGGGCAGGAGCCGAGCAGCGTGGCGGCGTAGCTGGCGCGCTCGGCGTAGGTGACCGGCCCCTCCCCCGCGCGGATCACCCGCACCGCCGTCCGCGGCTGGTCGACCAGCCGGCTGAACGGCACGCCGAGCGCGACTGACAGCGCCCACAGGGTCTCCACGCTCGGGTTGCCGACCCCGGATTCCAGCTGGGAGAGGGTGGACTTGGCGATGCCCGCCCGCCTGGCCAGCTCGGTCAGCGACAGCCCGGCCCGGTCGCGCTCGCGGCGGATCGACGCCGCGATCAGTGAGATCAGGGCCGGGGGTGGCGCGCCTTCCGCCGGTGAACCGCCGCCCACGTGTTCGCTCCAGACTCCCATTCGTTCGGCTTGACGAACGCCAGCCGTTATGTTCATCATATTGGACATGCGTTCGTTGTGGCGAACACTGGATCGCAGCGTGTTGCGCGACGTCGCCCTGGTCTGCCTCGCCGACGCGATCGTGGGAGCCTCCTTCGGCGCCATCACCGTGTCCGGCGGCCTGCCCCTGTGGGTGCCGGTCACCATGTCCGTGCTCGTCTTCGCGGGCGGCGCCCAGTTCGCCGCGGCGGGCGTGGTGCTCGCCGGCGGCAGCCCGGCCGCCGCCGTGCTGGCCGGCCTGATCCTCAACACGCGCCTGCTGCCGTACGGTTTCGCGGTCGCGGACGCGGCCGGGAGCCGGTGGTGGACGCGGCTGGCCGGCGCGCAGCTGATCACCGATGAATCGGTGGCGTTCACCGTGCGCCAGCACGAGCCCCGGCGGCGCCGCGCCATCTTCTGGGCGTGCGGCCTGGCCCTGTTCGGGTGCTGGAACGCGGCCGTGGCGGCCGGCGCAGCGGCGGGAACGGCCATCCGCAGCACCGGCGGCTTCGGGCTGGACGCGGTCTTTCCCGCCGTGCTGCTGGCCCTGGTGCTGCCAACACTGGCCGATCGCCGCACCCGCCATGCGGCCCTGGCCGGTGCCGTCATTGCCGTGGTGGCCACCCCCTTCCTGCCGGCCGGCATGCCGGTGCTGCTGGCCCTGGCCGGCCTGGTGCTGGCCGGCCGGCCCGCCGTCACCCCGGCGGACACCAAGCCCGCGCTGGAGGCCCGCTGATGCCGCTGCTCGCCATCGCCGCGCTGGCCGCGGGAACCTACGCGTTCCGGCTGGCCGGGCCGCTGTCCCGGAACCGGCTGCGCATCCCGCGCCGCCTGCAGCACCTGCTGTCCGCCGCCACGGCCGTACTGCTGACCGCCCTGGTGGCCACCGCCGCCCTCACCCAAGGCCACGGCTTCGCAGGCTGGGCCAGGCCCGCCGGCGTCCTGGTCGCCGGGGCCCTGGCACTCCGGCACGCGCCCTTCCCGGTCGTGGTCGCCGCGGCCGCCGCCACCACCGCCCTGCTCCGGCTGGCCGGCATCCCGTGACGCCGTCGACGGCCGCCCCGCATACATGAAAGTCCCCGGGCAGCGCCATGACCTGCCCGCCGAGCGACTCTTGTCCTTACAGATCCATGGATTGGCGGAGGAAGTTCGCGCGCTCACCCATCCGCCCGCCGCCGGGCGACGAACACCGGGCAGACACGCAGGACACATGTCGAGAACGGAGTGCCCGGCCATGCCAGCCCGGAACATCAAGCGCTACCTCGCCGTCGTGGCCGCCGCGGCTGCCACCGGCCTTGGCGCCGCCGCACCCGCCGCCGCCTCAGCCAGCTTGGCCGCCGCGCCCGCCAGCGTGCTGGCCACCGCACCTGGCGGGGGCGCCGGCCAGGTGCCCATGCACGACTTCCACATCACCCGGCTCACGCCGGCGATGAGCGAGGATCCGCACACCTTCTCCGGCGACGGGGCGCCATCGGCCGTCCTGTGCGCGACCGCG
The DNA here is from genome assembly GCA_036005525.1 of Streptosporangiaceae bacterium. Classification (GTDB taxonomy): domain Bacteria; phylum Actinomycetota; class Actinomycetes; order Streptosporangiales; family Streptosporangiaceae; genus UBA9676. Next base: position 2,650 of record DASYQM010000351.1, on the reverse strand, counting down.
ATCGAGTACGGGTTGATCGCAGCCTAGAGGCGCACCGCCGGGGTGACCCCTGGTTCCCCGCGGGTCTGGCGCACGCGCTCGCAGCCAAGCTGACCGAAGATCTCACACCTGCCGCCAGGGCCGGCGCCGCTCAGGACGCGCCCGGTGCCTGCCCTCTTGCCGACGATGAGCAGACCACGGCCGTTCGGCTTGGCCGGGCGCGGCGGCGGGTTCCTTGGGCCCGATCTCAGGCGCGATGCTCAGCGCTGCGGCCCAGCCCCCGGGTGTCGCGAAGACCTCATACCCCAGCTCGTCGGCGAGCATGGCGGGCCGGACGATGACATCTCGTCTGGTCTCCGTCGGCGTAAGCGCCACGCCACGGCGACCCGCGGTCATGACGCTCCTTCCGTGCCGGGCGCCGGAACCGGGCGTGGCACGGTTATCCACACAGCTCTGGCCACGGCGAGTACCTCAGCGCTGGGCCCAAGCAGTGCCGACCCGGCGGTGAGTTTGCGGCCATGACCCCCGTCCGGCCAGGCGATCACCCGGCACTGGTCGCCGGGCGCAGGCAGCACCGCCAGACTGGCCGTCATTCGGCCCAGCAAGATGGCGGTGTCCTGGCTCAGACCGGCATCCTCGGCGGCGGCGATCCCGCTGGGACAATCGAGCGCCGCCCAGGCCATTTCCGGCCGCACCCTCCCGTCTGCGCCCGCGACTGAGGGGTCCGGTGTCCACGGCGCTGCCCACAACTTCCGGGCTGGCACAGGCCCGGGGAAGATCCGCAGCCCGTCGCCGGGCCGGCGGCTCATCCCGCAGACAAAGCAGTCGGGGAAGACCGGGTCCTGGAAATATCGCGCGCGGCCGGCCGCCGTGCGAGCTTCCGCCATTGAGACCGGGCCCGGTATCTCTAGTGCCGGCGGGCCCGGCGAGGAGGTCGCCTCGGCTATCAGCGTGCGGCCATGATGGATCCGCAGTGAGCCCTCGTCGCCCTGCTCGACGGCCATCGGCGTGGCAAGTGGCGGCGGTCGCCGCAGCGTCACTGTTACCGGGCCATCGGCGTACGCGGCGATGCGCCCGCAGACGTAGCCGCCGTTGCCGCTGCGGGAGGGGCCGCGGAAGCGGGACGGGATAATGAGCCTGGGCATCCTTGCTGGCGGTGAGTGCTCGGCGGCTCCCGGAGGAGGGGCCGGCTTCGTGGCCTGTGACATGGCTTGACGCTAGGAGCGCCCGGCCTGGGGCAGCAATCGGGTGAACTACGGGCACATTCGCGGCTCTTCCCGTTCGCGACGCTCGTGCCCGGTTCTTGCATCGGGCGAACTACCGAGCCGCTCAGGGGCGCAGCCGGGCTCTCGATCGCGGCGGCAGTCCGAGCTACGGGATCGCCAGCTTGCCCAGTGTCCCACCCTGGAGCACGACGGTCTCACCACCGATGGTGCGCGTGAACTCGAGCTGGATCGCGTATACGTACTCCCCCGACAGCCAGGCACAGGCGGGGTTGTCGATGAACGGCACGATGCGGATGTCGTAAAGGCCTCCGCCCTGGTTCGTGAACTCGGTGACGGACACGCCGCAGCCTCCAGGCCGCACGTTGAAACCGTCGCGCAGCGTCCAGCCGGCCGGCAGGTTGATGGCGCTGGTCTGGTTGCCTGCGCTGGCGCCCAGATCGGCGACCGGCTCGCCGCGGAGTGTGACGAGGACACTCATGAGCGCCGAGGCGGGGACGTTGGCCCCCGAGCCTCCCGCGGTGGCGTTGCTCCGATTGATCTGCATCTGCACGAGCAGCTCACGGTGCGGAGCGTGGTGCGCCTTCGTCGTCGCTGGCTCGGCCATGGTTCGCCTCCATTCTCCCGGTTCCGCCCGGCCGCGTCGTGCTTGATGCCCTACGGATTTCAAGTTGTGGGGTGGTCGGCCGTCGGTGTGGTGGGCCTGATGATGAGGGGGTGCATCTCTGGCGATGTAGCGCTTGAGGCAGCGGATGGCTCAACGGCGGGTCTTGCCTTCTCGCCGGCGTCGCTCGACGTAGTCGCTTATTCAGCCACAGGAAGTCCAGGCTATCGCCCGGCATTAGCACCACACCAGGCATTTCCCCCCGCCTGACTCGCTGCAATAGCGAAACGAATGCGAACCCGCGCCCGGCACCGACCTGGGTAGGGGTGCGGGATCAGAACCCCCGAGAGAGGCGCCGTTCTTCCTGGAACAGCCGACCCTTGCAGGCAAGCATACCGTCAAGTAGCAGTCAAGAGATAGTCAAAGCTAGCAGTTAGCTAGGTTCGATTTTCGCGACCTTGACTCGCCGACCAGATCGCGAACGGGGCACACCACCGAGGTTGCGGACCTGCGCACCGCCGGGATCAGACAATGGCCACGATCGTGAGCGTATAGGTAGCCGGATGGACTGGCCGAAACCGATCAGCGCGCCATAGCAAGCGGCCCGGGGGTGCGGACCAGCAAACGTCATCTCCAGGTGATGCGCACGTGCGCAGATTACCCCCACCTGGATCCTTGGAGGGCTTATCTCCTAGAGTTAAGAGCCGGGTGAGTCGGCGGGGGGAGTCTCACCCCCCGCCGCTCTCAGGACCGGACGTGACGGTCTCCCGTCATCCGGCCCCCACAGTCCGGCCGGAAGTGAAGGCGACGAGCTGCCAGTGGGCGAAGAGGCGCGGCTGGTGCT
>DASYQM010000350.1:0-2967 GCA_036005525.1 Streptosporangiaceae bacterium | reverse complement strand
CCAGCCGGTGCGCTGGTCGATCTGGTCTTGCAGCCAGCGCAAGGTGTCGATCGCTTCGTCGATCGAGGGGCCGATGAACCGCTCGGCGCAGTCGCGCCACAGGCCGAGCTCGACCCGCTTGCCATCGATCAGGATCAGGCGGCAATCCGGCGACAGCGCGCCGTGGGCCACGATCAGCTGCAGCGCGACGGACTTGCCGCCGCCGGGTTCGCCGCCGATGAGCATGTTCCGCTCGGCCAAGGTGACCTCGACCCGGCGGCCCAACTCGTCGGAGCCCAGGTGGACGGGGTCCCAGATCGACAGCGGCGCGACCGGGATCGACTCAGCCGCCATCGCCGCTCACCTCCCCGGCGGGCTTAGCCAATCCGGGCGGGACGGGGACGAGAGTGACAAGGGCCTTGCCGCAGTCGACGCACACCGGTCCACCACACAGCGGGCAGGGCTGGTTGGCAATCGGTGCCAGCCGGGCGAGCATCTCCAGGTCGGCGAGGCACTGGTCGCACAGCCCGGTCTCGGGCGGGGTGGAAATGAACGCGGCGCCGCAGCGCTGGCAAGACCAAGACGTACTGATCAGGTTCATATCTGTTTCTCCCCTCGGGGTGGTGGGCGGGGTGCCCCCGGCTTTTGCTTCCTGGGGCACCCCGCTCGTGCTCATGCCACTGAGACGACTTCGCGGATCAGCGACAGCGCCCGGTGCTTGAGCGGCTCGGGCCGGATCAGGGTCCGGTTGAGCCGGGTCTCCCACGACCGGGCGGTGCGGACGTGGTCGAGGTATTCACCAGCGGCTTGCATCAGCCCGTAGGCGCTGCCCGCGACCTGCTCGGTGGTCTTCGACTCGAAGATCAGCCGGAGAGCCTGGCGGGCTTCCTCGACGTTGCGGGCCACCCGGTCGGTCACCAGGCCGGCTGGTGGCAGGGGGATGAACTCGGTGACGAACAGCTCCCGCTGCCTCGGCGACACCGGGATCGCCAGCAGCTCGTGGGCGAGTTCGGTGTAGCGGCGGATCTCGGCCCTTGCGCCGGTGACGGCGCGGCGGGCTTCGTCGATCCGGGACCGCCAGCTGGCTTTGTGGATGAAGGAGAAGGTGGCGCCGGTCCGCTCGCCCTCCAGCTCGGCGGCGCGGAAGGTGTTGGCGCACACGATCCGCACCGCGGTCGCGCGCAGCGCGCAGGCGGCGGTGCCGTCGTGCCGGTTGGTGATCGCCAGATACGGCAGCGTCGGGCTGTCGTCGCCGGGCAGCTCGACCGGTTCGTCGAGCAGCGCCAGGCACCACACCGCCCGGCCTTCGTCGAGCACCCCGGCGGTTTTCCCATTTCACGTTGGGCTGGGCGAGGACGGCTTCGACGATCTCGCCCATCTCGCCGTGGCCGATGAGGGTGTAGCTGTCGCGGTTGACCGATAGCACCGTGCCGGTGTCGGAGCGGCAGATGGCCTGCCAGCCCTCGACCGGCTCATAGACCGGGTTGAGGCCGGTGTGCCACCGGGCCAGGTAGATATCGGCGGGGACGGGGTCCCAGTCCAGGCCCGCGAGGACGCGGGCCTCGGCCCAGGTGCCGGGGTAGTCATCGAGGATGTCGCCTTCCCGGTGCCAGGGCATCTGGCGGACCGAGAACATGGATTCGACGTTTGCTGGCATGCCAGCAACTCCCTTCCTGCGTGGGGTTGATCAGATTTCGGTGATGGCGTGCTGCCAGGGCGGTGGCCCGCGCCGGGCGCGGCGGCCTGGCTCATGCGGGGTGCCTGTTTCAGGCAGCCGGGTGACGCTCGCGGGCGGGTGCGTCCTGCCGGTTGACGAGCAACGAGGTGATCACCGCCAGCAGGTGCCGGCCACGCGAGCCGCCGGTCAGCCGGGCGGCTTGCTCGGTGTCGGCCTTGCTGTAGGCGGTGCGGATCCCGGAGATGGACATGCCCGCGGCCTGGGCCAGGTCGGCCAGCCGGTAGGGGCGCGGCCGGGTGTGCTCGCGCGCGTAGGCGAGCAGCAGCCGCAGATCGTGATCGGCTCGCTGTTTGCGCCGCGCCGCGTCGGCCAGCGCAGCGAGCAGCGGGTCACCGCCGGTCATGACGCCTTCCTCCACCTGGGAGGCGTGTCGGCCAGACCGGAGGGGATGACGTTGCGCGCGGCGAGGGTATCGCGGCGCGCAATGTCGAGCTGGACCAACTGCGCCCACCGCTTGTTGCCTTCCACCCGGGCCTGCCGGGCGTAGCAGGCAGCGGCGATCTCGGGCGTGTGCGCCTCGAAATCAGCGGCGCAGATCCCGGCGCGGCACCAGATCAGCGCACGCTCCCCCACCTTTGTGGGGTGAATGCGCAGCACCAGCGGCAACCGCCCAGACCGGGTGTGCATCCTCGTCTCAAAGCACACCTTCTGGATGCGGTGCCGGGACAGCACACACCAGGCCCGCCGGATGACGAACCGCCGGGCCCAGGGCAGGACCGTGACGGCGGTAGCGGACATGATCAAGATGACCATCAGCCAGGCGGATGTGATCGCCTTGGCCAGTTCCCACATCCCGGCGATGCCGGTCATCAGGACTGCCAGTTCGGTGCGGAACCGCCAGATCACCCCGGCGGCGCTGTGGCGCACCTGAACGAACGCCCGGTCCAGCACGTAGGGGTTATTGCGGTGGTTGCGGGCAGACGGCTGCGGCATCATGATCACCCCACCCACTGAGCGGGCTCACACACCGGGCATGCGCCCGGCTGATACCTACTGCCGTCGATGAGCTGCAGTACTTCCCGCTGCCGCCACAGGCCAGGCATTCAGGCCGATCTCCTGCTGGCATGTTCTGCCAGACGGTGGCATTGACCGAATGGGGGATGGCGTGCCGTCCCGCGCCATGGTGACGGAGCCACCAACGCACGGTCGTGACCGTCAGCCACGTGACGACCGCGACCGCAAGGACCGCACCTGCGGTCAGGGCAGCGATGCGGAACGCCTCAAGGGCGACGTGGACGATCTGGGCCACG
>DASYQM010000349.1:0-22383 GCA_036005525.1 Streptosporangiaceae bacterium | reverse complement strand
CGCGGCGCGGTCGGACCAGTCGGGCATCGAGCGCGAGAACAGCCGGTCCATCGTCGCCGTGTCATGGTCAGGCAGGTCATCGTCGACCGGGCCCGGAGCCACAGGCCGCGTTCCGACGAGGGTGACCGCCGAGAACGCGTCCGGGTGGTCGAGCGCGGCGATCTGGGCGACCATCCCGCCGACGCCGATGCCCGCCAGGTGCGCCGGCCGGTCGTCGAGGTCCCGGGCGAGCGCCGCGGCGTCGGCTGCAAGATCGCGCAGGGTGTACGCCGGAGCCTGGGGATCGACGGTGGTCGACGCGCCGGAATCGCGCAGGTCGTACCGCACGACGTGGCGCCCACCGCGCGCGAGCGCCTCGCAGAGCGTGTCGGACCAAGAGAGCATGGTCGTGCCGCCCGTGAGCAGAACGAGCGGCGCCGCCGCGGCGCCGAAGTGCTCGACCCCGAGCATGACGCCGTTCGCCTCGACCGTCGTCATCACGCCTCCCCCGTCGCGGCGACGTCGCCGGACGTCCGGAACGAGTGGACCATCGGACACATCGTGACCTCCAGGGCAGCGTCGTAGACCGGTGGCGCGGGGACGGCCGCACAAGCTACGCGTCCGCCGGTCGTATGCATCGCGTCGAACGTACGCGACTGGGGTTGGCTCTCAGAGATGGACAACTGCCGGGGCCGAAACTCATCGGAACGCTGAAAATCCCGCTAGCCGATGGCTAAACGTACATGCACGGCGGCTCGAGCTCGGCCAGCTGAGCCCACCTGCATCAAGATCAAACCCTGCCAACTCCTTGACGCATGACATCCTGCTTTGACCCGTCCTCCTAATAACTCCCGGTAGAGCGGTTGAGGTAGCGACATCCCCCTCGGCAGGGTGTGGGTTGCCGTTTCCCGACCCGAGACCGGGGAGGATGCCGTGGGCCGGGGTAAGCGTCCAGCTAGCCGGGGGGTAGCCCGCAGGAACGCGAAGCTGAAGGCACTGCGTGAGCTGGTAGGTAAGGACCGGGCGATTGTGGCCGTGGATCTGGCCTCGCAGCGGCAGGCCGCTGTGGTTTGTGATCATGATTCGGTGGTGCTGGCCCGGCGGATGTTCACCGGGTCGGCGTGGTGCGTCAGCGAGATCTTGGCCTGGGCCGAGCCGGTGGCGAGGAAGGCGGGGTTCGCGGGGCTGGTGCTGGCGTGTGAACCGACGGGGCACCGGTGGAAACCGCTGGTGGTGACCGCCCGCGCCGGGAGGATCCCGGCGGTGTGCGTGCAGCCGCTGCTGGTGCGCCGGGCCCGGGAAGGAGAGGACTTTACCCGCAGCCGGTCCGACTTCGGTGACGCGGTGATCATCGCGCGGCTGGCGGCGGAGCTGCGCTGCTATGTGCCCTACCTGCCAGAGGGCCCGTGGGCGCGGCTGCGTCACCTGGGCGCCCGGCGGGAAAGCCTGGTGGAGCGCTGTGTCGCTGCCCGCGGGCAGGTGCGCGACCTGCTGGAGTGCGGATGGCCGACCGTGCTGGAGGCTGCCGCCGATCCGCTGGAGTCGCTGACCTGGCGGGCGGCGCTGGCCGTGTCGGTGGACCCGGTGGTCATCGCGGCGATGAGCGAGCAGGAGTTCCTGGCCGCGCTGCGGGAGCAGCTGGTGGCGCTGGGCGGCAAGAAGGTCTGGCGCCGGATCGCCGTGGCGGTCCACGCCGCTGCGGTTAACCCCAGCGGGATCGCTGCTGAACGGGACGCCATCACCGAGCGGGCCGCGTTCGCTTACCAGGACTGGATGAGCACGCTGGCTGCCCTGGCTGATATCGAGGCACGGATGCTCGGCGTGCTTGATGGACTGGGCCTGACCAGCCTGGTGACGACCATCCCAGGGCTGTCGGCGGTGGGCGCGGCGGTGATTCTCGCCCAGACCGGCGACCCGGCGCGTTACGACACCCCGCGGGCGTGGGTCAAGCACGCCGGGCTGGCACCGCAGGCCAACGAGTCCGGCAAGTACCGCGGGAAGACCCGCCAGTCCGGGCGCGGCCGCCCCGGGCTGCGCACCGCAGCGTGGCGGGCGATCTGGGGCGCGCTGCGCAGCAACCAGGTCTACGCCGCCCGGCATGGCCAGCTGACCACCCGTGATGCCAACCGGCTCACCAGCGGCCAGGCCCACGCCGCCCTCGCCGCCGCGCTGCTACGCCAGCTGCACGTGGTGGTCACCCGCCGCGTTCCCTGGGACGCGGCGATCGCCTCCGGCGCCGCCGCCCCCGCCGAGATCACGGTGGTGATGCCCGCCGCCTGATGTCATCCTGGTGACCGCGGGCGCGGGGCGGAACCCGGCCGTTTTCCATGGGCAGAACCCGTCTGCGAGCCTGGGCGCCCCCGCCCGCCCTGCACAAGCTCGGATGAGGGCTGTTGGGACAAACCCGGTTGAGCGTTAGGTCGAGCGCAGGGCGGCACCTGGGGCCAACCCCCTCCCAGTCACCAGGCACCACCCACCATGGACCACAACCCGGCGACACAGATGCCGCCAGGCCGATCACGCACGCCTCTGCCCGACCCAACTCAGCATTTGACAATTCCCCCATAGGCTGCTCGCAGGAGGCGAACCCGTTGGACAGTTCGGTGAACGGCAGGCTGTTCGGCCACCATGCTGGCGATGACTTCGTCCCGGCTCATCCCGCGCAGGCGCATGTGGTCGCGGATCTGGCCGTCGGCGAGCGGCGTGTGCATCCATCCGGGGGCGACGGCATTGGCGGTCAGGCCCGCTGCGGCGCCTTCGAGGGCGGCCACCTTCACCAGGCCCAGCACGGCATGCTTGGCCGCGACGTATGCCGCCTTGTACGGCGCGCCCTGCAGGCTGACCGTGGATGCGGTCACGATGATCCGGCCGCCCGGCTGGCGGGTCAGGTGCGGCCAGGCGAACTTCATCGCCAGGAACGGGCCCTTGACCATGAGGTTCATCAGCCGGTCCCAGTCGGCTTCGGAGTAGGTGGCGATCGGGTTCATCGCCTGCGCTCCGGCGTTCAAGACCAGAATGTCGAGCCGGCCGTGCCGCTCCAGCGCCGCCTCGACCATCGCCCGGTTGCCCTCGGCCGTCGACACGTCGGCGATCAGGCAGTCATCGCCGTGCACGTCCACCGGCACAACCGTGGCGCCGGCGCGGCGCAGCGCCTGCACGGTTGTGCTGCCCAGGCCACCGGCTGCCCCCGTCAAGACCGCGACCCGCCCGGTGAGCGGGCCGCCAGGACCGCCGCCGGCGAGGGCTCTTCCCTCGCGCCGCGCCTGATGTGTCACCTCGGCACCTCCCTAACCCATGCCGGCTGGTGAGGCCGTGGCCATGCAATGCCCGGCCGAACGGCCGCCGGGACCGTGCAACATCATCAGTATTAGACGCCCTCACAGCACCAGGCACTGGCTGCCGCCGGGATCTACGACCCGAGTGGCGAAGACCACCTGAACAGGCATGATGTCATCCCACGGCAAGGCCAGTACATGGCAGCCGACTTTGCTGCGCTGGCGTGGTCCGACACGGCGGGCAGAGCAGCCACATGCAGATCGTCCCGCTCTGTGCGTCAGTTGACGGGCACAAAGGACCGGCCTCAGCCGTCCCTAACGACGGATACTTGCGCAGCGGCCGCGGACGGATGCCAGTCACTGGGCGTGATCAGTTCTCCGATCTGGTGTGCGCCGATCTGGCTGATTCGGTCCGGTCGGGGTTTGGGCCGGCGGCCTTCGGCGTGGTGTGGCCGCGGACGGGCCACAGGCCTCGGCGCGATAATCGAACCCGCCCGGCACTGGCAGGCAGGAGGGTAGTGATGGAGCCGCATCCTGGTGTGTTCTGCTCGAACGTGGGGACCGAGGAGTGGGAGCCTGATCCGGAGGTTCCCGGCAGCGAGATGCACGAGCTCATCCACGCCGACGGGGTGTGAGCCGGCCTGACCCGGTTCACCACGGTCGAGGGCCCAAGCCCGTGGACGCCGTCCCAGCGCGAGACGATCCACGTGCTGGAGGGCGAGGTGACCATCGAGATCGCCGGCGGCCCGGCGCTCAGGCTCAAGCCCGGCGACCTGGCTTCCCTGCCGGCCGACCTGGAGACGATCTGGCACATCACCCCGCCATTCACCGAGCTGTGGGTACTCGCCTGACCGGTCGCTCGCCGGCTACCACACGGAGCGGAGCACTTGCGCGTCAGGTGCAGACCAGTGCCAGTCACGGTTCGCGATCTGATCCCCCCGCAGCGTGACGCCAGATCGCCCGACTCGGCGCGGCGAACCGATAGGGCGATCGCGCTGGTGAGCGCATGCATATCACCCAGTTATGGTCTCGTTGGTTCGACCGCGCATGATGTCGGCCGTGCCGAACGGCGGTAACGCAGAACCCGTACCTCTGCGCTTAATGCTGCCCTTCTGTGAGCCGGGCGGTTTCCAGGTCCAGGCCGCGCTGCAGCCGCCGGCGGGTGGCCGCACTGATGGTGCCGGCGTCGAAGAGGCGGGACAGCTCGGCGTTCTCTGCGGCGATGAGTTCGCTCCTTAGCTCCCGCTCAGTTAGGGCTCCAGGCTCGGTTTCTGGGCCTTGGTCCATGCGGGCGCGAGTGTCGCCGATGCGGGCCTGCAGGGTAGTGCGGAGCCGGTCGATCACCTCGTCGGGGGCGGCGCCGCTGTCGGCCAGCTCGTCCAGCCGGGCCAGGCCTGCTTCGGCCATGTGGAGCCGGGCGATGGTCTCCTCGTGCCGAGGGTCGGCGGCGGCGGCCGGCCGAATCCGGCGAGGCGGGCTAGCGGTTCCAGGGTGAAGCCCTGCACGATGAGCGAGATCACGATCGCCGCGGCGGCCAGCACCAGCACCAGATCCCGCTGCGGCAGCGCGGCCCCGCTCGCAGTATTGAGGGGGATGGACAGGGCGGCGGCCAGCGGCACCACCCCGCGGGTGCCTGCCCACGAGACCACAGCTGGCACCGGCCAGGACAGACGGCGCTTGCCGCGGCGCCGCTGGGAGAAGGTGAAGACCGGGAAGACCCACGCCACCCGGGTGGCGATCAGGGTCCCGGTCACGGCCAGCGCCGCCAGCGGCCACCGCCCAGTGCGGCCCAGCTCGCGGACCAGCATCGGCAGCTCCAGCCCGATGAGGGCGAAGACGACGCTTTCCAGGAGGAAGATGACGGTCTGGTATACCGAGTGCAGCTGCAGCCGGGTCTGCGCGGTGGTGATCGCCGAACGCCTGGCGCCGATCACCAACCCGGCCACGATCACCGCGGTCACACCCGAGACGTGAAGCACCTCGCCGAGCAGATACGCGACATAAGGGGTGATCAGGGCCGTTACCGTCTCTAGCACCGGGTCGGTGATCCGCCGGCGCACCATGATCACCCCGGCCGCAACCACGGCACCGGCCAGCGCTCCCCCGCCCGCCAGAACGACGAACTGGCCCACGCCGTGCAACAGGGCTCCCGTCGCTGTCATTGAACCTGTGCTGCCCACCGCCAGGGAGACCGCGATCTGGAACAGCACCAGGCTCGTGCCGTCATTGAACAGGCTCTCGGCCTGCACCAGCGCCTGCACCCGGGCAGGCAGGAAAAGCCGCCGCGCCAGCGCGCTGACCGCGACCGGATCGGTGCTGGCCAAGACCGCGCCCAGTACGAACGCCATGCTCGCCGACAGCGATGCCACAGCCCCGGCCACGGCGGCTACTGCGGCCGCTGAGGCCAGCACCAGGCCTAGCGCTAGCACCGCCACTGGGCGCCATACCGCGCGCAGGTCGCGCCATGGCAGTTCCTCGCTGGCCGCATACAGCAACGGCGGCAGCACCACCAGGCTGACCACTGCAGGCGGCACCTGAACAATCGGTGCACCGGGCAGCAGGCCCACCGCCAGACCGACGGCCACCAGCAGGGAAGGGGCGGGAACCCGCAACCGTCTGGCGAACGCCGCCACCACCGTCGCCAGCGCGACCAGCAGCACGACGATCTCAATAGTGCGCACGCCGCCGGCACCGCCTCTCCGGTTTCGAGGAGCCGTTTGCCGACCAGACTTCCCGGCGCGCCGCAAGCCACTCTACCGAGAGCCCGGCAGACGCCTCCCCGGCGCCGGGAACGATCCGCGCATCCGGCCTTGCGCGGGCTGCGATTCCTCAGGCTGAGGCTGGCAGCTTGCGGCAGCTGCTCGTGACATTGGCTGCGCTCGCCGCCTGAAGCGGGCTGAGATAGCCGGGCTACATTGCCGAGATGAAGTATCTGATGCTCATGTGGGCGGACGCAGATGCCGCGAGTGGCGGCCAGGAAGACTTCCAGGCCTGGGCCGACTTCGACGAGCAAGTCAAGGCGGCGGGTGCATTCGTGGCCAACGGGGCTCTGCAACCGGCCGCGGCCGCGGCTCGTCTCGTGCGCACTGAGATCGACGGCCATGTCCTTCCTGGCGCGGTCGAACGACGACCCTTCGCGGCGGGCACGCGCCAGATCCAAGCGTTTTACCTGATGGAGTGCGACAACATCGACGCAGCCGTCGAGTGGGCGAATCGGCTGCCCACTTACGGTCTGGTCGAGGTGCGTGAATTGATCGACTACTGACCGGCGCTACGGACGACTTGGTGTGCATATCGCTGATTCCGTGCGACTGGTGAGTCGGCTCGTCAGCGGCCAGGGATGACGACACCGGTGCCCCGCTCCGGTCAGGCCGGCCCGCCGGTCCTGGATTCGCTGTCACGCACGGTGGCCGGCCTGCGGTGACGCAGCCACAGCGCGGTGCCGGCGAGCACCGCGGCCGCGACGGCCGCAGCTGACCCGATGAGCCAGCCGTGGGTAGGTGGGCCCGATTGATGCGCTGCTACGGGATGTGCGGCAACGGGAAGGTGGGTCTGCAACACCGCCTGCACGCCCGGTGGAACGCCAAGCTGGGCGAGGGTGCGGGCCAGCTGGGGACTGCCCCGAAGCCATCCGGCGGCCTGGAGTGGCTGTCCGAAACCGCGCTGGCCTGGTGGCGTGTAGATGACCGGCCCGCCGACCGCGTGCGGGTAGACGTTCTGGCGAATCCGCCCGAACTGCTGGCCTGGCTGCGGGGTGACGCCGGGCACTGTGTAGATCACCGTGTACTGCGGGCCGAGGGATGCCTTCGGCGGGGTGCGCAGCCGGGCCGGTGCTGGCACGCCGCCGTTGGCACCGAACATGACGTTGAACAGGCTGGTTTGCTCAGCAAGGCTGGCGAGCTTGCCCGGCTCTCCTGGTTCGCCGCCGCCGGAGACGACGATCGCGTGAACCAGCCCGGGGCCCGGTGATTCTCGCTTGCGACGGTCCCTTAGCCAGCGCCGGCGTAGCCAGTGCCACGGCGGCGGCGATGCTCATGCCTGTGGCAAGGACGGTGACGACGATCAGCCTGCGCAGCATCGGTGGCTCCTTCCGTTGCGCTTCACTCCTGCTACACCGCCACCCGCTGGTAAGTTCCCGCGCGGGGACTGGCACGGCGTCAGTGGGCCGAGCTGGCGATGGCAAGCGCAGCCGTTTTGCCGAAGTTGCCTTCCAGGCGGAGCGCGACCTGCCGGGTGCCCCAGATCAAGGTGTTGCCGGTGGTGAGCCGGGCCGATGCCGTGGCCGGTGTGCCGTCGCGAGTGATGTAGATCAGCTCATGCGGGCCCTTGATCCACATGCCCTTGGAGCCGTTCACCTCGACCTCGGTCACGTGGCCGAAATGAACGAACTTCTGGAATACGAGCGGGTCGAGATGGCCGGCGAACTCATCCATCCGCACCTCGCCGTAGGGCGTCCGGCGGTAGGTCAGGGACGCGATCCGCCCGCCATCGCTGACGACAACTTCGCTGGGCTGGCCGAGCGCCGCCGGTACCAGGATGGGGAAGGAGACTTGGTGGCGGGCCTGCGCCAGCGACATCCGCCGCTCGCCGGGCAGGGAGGCGCCGCCGCCCGCGGAGCGTGCCGGGCCCGGCTCCTGGCGAAGCTCAATGCCGGCGAACCGGAACACATGGATGATGACCGCCCGGCCCTGTGGGGTCGCGAGCAGAACAGCGAGCAGGGCGGCCACCACGACCAGCGCGGCACGCCAGGCCGGCCGCCAGCGGCGAAGGGTCCCCATCCCGGGCATGCCCAGGTGGCCGCGGCGGACCGCAGGCCCTTCCAGCCGCCGACGCACGGCCGTGGTGAGGTCGGCGGCGGGCGGCACGTCAAGCTCGCGGCCCAGGGCCCGCACCTCGGCCTCCACCGCGCTCTGCCACTCGGCCCGGTCAGCCACGGGAGACCCCGTTCTGCTGCCCGGCCACGAGGAGCCCGCGCAGTCTGTTCAGCGCACGGGATGTGCGTGATTTCACCGACCCCAGCGGCCAGTCCAGTACCTGCGCCGTCTGCGCCTCGGACAGGTCCAGGAAATAGCGGCACACCAGCACCTGCCGCTCCCGGTCCGGGAGCACGTTCACAGCCGCCAGCAACCGGGCGCGTCGTTCGGCGGCCAGCACCTCATCGACCGGGCCATCCGCCACCGTGCCGGCCGAATCCGCGGCGGACAACCGCAGGGTCAGCGCAGTTCGCCGTCGCCGCAGCCGGGTGAGGTTCTTGGTCTCGTTAGTCACGATACGCAGCAGCCACGGGCCGAACGGCTCGCCAATCCGGAACCGGGACAGGTGCCGGAACGCTTTCACAAACGCCTCCTGCACGACGTCGTCAGACTCCTCCCCGGCGCCCAGCAGGAAGGCAGCCCGGTGTGCGCGCAGCGTGTACCTGGCGACCAGCACCGCATAGGCGTCAAGGTCGCCGCCACGGGACCGGGCTATCGCCTCCGCGTCGTCGATGGCTCTCCTCGCTCAACCGGGTACACCACCTTGAATACACCGTCCGCGGCCGCTGGGTTCTCGCCAAGGAGACGCGGCACGATGCGCGCCGGCGTTCACTGGCACGACAAGGTGACCGGTCAGCGTCCAGCGGATCGTGGATCTGCGCGAGCCGTGGTCCCCGAAGACCGCATCAGCCACGGCAAGAACCCAATGGCTCGGGCTCGCTACCGTGAACAGGCCGTGCGGCTACCGCCCGCCGCCCACAGGGCCGCCACCCCGGCCGAGGTTCCACAGGAAGCGCATCAGCCAGCGGATGGCAGCGAAGATCAGCAAGAAGAGAGCCAGCCTGCCCGGCCATGCGAACACCTGCAGGTCGGATACCAGCAGCCAGGCCGCCAGCGCCGCGAGGATCACGGAGATCAAGCCCGGCCGCGCCCGAGAGCCCGGCTGGTGCTCTCGCCCGGCTCGCTCCCGGCCTTTACCCGTAGCGGTGACTGGCGGCGGTACCGGGGATACGGCGCCTGGAAGATCGCGGGTGAGCGCAGCCAGCTGGCTCCGCGTGGCTGCCTCGAACACGGCATCGAGGCGATGGTGGAACTCCTCCAGAGTCAGCCTGCCCTGGGCGTAGTGCTCGCGCAGGCGAGCGGCCACCGCATCGCGGTCGGCATCTGCGATGCGCGGGCCGGGTCGGGTCGCCACGTGATCCTCCGCATCCTGTTGAACCTGCCGTGCTGCTAGCAAGACGATATATCTCGATACCATCCGTGGGCAAGCCGCAGGCGGCTGCAGCAGAGTATGTTCGCGTGGCAGTGCCGTTCGTAAGGTCTGCATCGGGTCAGTACAGGGCTTCGATAGGTGCGACCTTCACCAGATCCTTCACGGCATCGGCGAGGTGCCGATCGAGCGTGATCAACGCGTCGGCCTGGAGCTGGGTCAGGGCGACGTACTCAGCGTCAAAGGTGTCTGGCCACCCGAGCAGGCCGGCGGCCTTCCATGCGACGTTCTGAAGGACGCGGTCCCCCAGCAGCCGGATCCGCAGCCCGCGCACGTAGTTAAGCTGTCGCTCGGCATCCTTTCTGGTCATCTCACCGCGGCGTACTGCCTGGTAGAGGAGCGACAGCATCTGGGAGCGCAGAAGCGTCGGAGCCAGGAGCTGATGGTCGCCGCGGATCACGGCCTCGTCGTGAGCCAGGCGAATGGCGACGTCCGGACCGATCACGTACCTGGTCATGGTGTACCTCCGCACGCACCGCCTCCCGGCGATGATCAGGCGACCGCCTGCAGCGCTTTCATGATCGTGTCGGTGACCGCTTGCGGCTGAGAGATCATGATCACGTGCGATCCTTCGACTTCGACGATCTGGGCCTTAGCCCGCTGGGCCATGGAACGCACGACATCGGAGCCGGCCGCCTTGTCGCCGGTCGCGACCACCGCCCAGGAGGGAAGCTTCTTCCACGCCGGGGTACCGTTGGCTTCGTCGAAGGAGCCAGCCGCGACGGGCCGCTGGGCGGCGCACAACACGGCGGCGTCCTTTTCCGGCAGATCGCTGGCGAAGGCGTCATGGAACGACGCCGGGTCGATGGACAGCTCGACCGCGGTCTCGGGGCCTGTTCCGATGGGGTAGTTCGACGGGCGGATGGCAGCGTTCAGGACACTGTCCGTGGAGTCACCTTCGATGCCCCCCAGCGTCTCGCCCTCGTCGGGGGCAAACGCGGCCACGTAGACCAGGCCCACGACGTTACCCGCGTTCGTAGCGGCATTACTGATGATGGCGCCACCATAGGAATGTCCGACAGCCAGGATCGGTCCCGGGATCTGGCTGAACACGCTCGCGACGTAGGCGGAGTCGGCGGCTATGCCACGGAGCGGATTGACGACGGCGTGTACCGGGATGCCGGCGGCTTGCAGCCGCTCGATCACGCCGCTCCAGCTGGAGCCATCGGCGAAGGCGCCGTGAACGAGGACGACGGTCACGGATCCGCTGGCGGTGTTCGCATCGGTCATGACGATTCCTTCCTGCCGTCCCCCCAGCCGACGCTGAAATGCCGCGCTGTTACGGCGCCGATCGGGCATCGACAGCCAACGCTCGCTTGCTGGGTGTACTTCACCGTATGCCCCGCCCCTCTCGCCGGTGAGGCAGGGCTGCCATGAGACACCCGGGCCATCTGCAGCCAGACACCGGGGTGCCCGTCGATGTGGTAGCGGCCACGGCATGAGCCTTTGACCAGGACATGAGCCTTTACCCACGGTCTGTGCAGGTGGAGAGGATGCGAGTAGCGTGCTGAGAACAGGCTGGCGGCCCGCGCCAAGGCACGGAGCCACGGGGGAAGGCTCCAGGGGCTTGGGGGCATGGCGCGGGCCGCGGCTGTGAGGCTCTGACTGATTACTTCCCGGCGTCCACCTGGTTCATGCTGCTTTTCGTCGCCTGTCGCCACAAATTGTGATCAACAGTGACACGCTGCGATAGCCGCGAAGCTGGTCGGGGTACCCGGTCCGTGGTCTCACGCTGAGGTCAGCCAGGACAGGAGGGACCTGGCTGTGGGGGCCCGCGCGGTCATCCACGCGCGCCGGTCCTCGTAGGTCCAGGCATAGACAGGAAAGCCGTCCCGAACGAGATCAAGCAGCCGGGGCTCGTTGAGGTCGGCAGCGGCGAAGGCGTACAGCTCCTGCATCCGCGGCAAGATCACGCCGTAATCGATGAGGCGGCCGGCGTAGTTCTCCGCCGCAAGGATCTCGTCGATGCTGAAGCCGGTCAGCGGATACTGGACGGGCAGGATTCTGTGCAGTGAGAGGAACAAGTCGGCGCCCCGCCAGCGCGGATCACCGACCAGGCGGCCGACGGGCGCCAGGCGGCCCAGCGCGAGCCGCGGCCTAACAACCAGGGCATGCACGCACAGCAGCCGGACCAGGGCGACGTCCATGAAGAAACGTTCCACCGGCAGCTCGGCCGCGGTGAGGTGACGATGGTCGAGGTATCCCGCGACGACGCTGGAATTATGCGCCCGATACCAGGTTCGGGCCGACGGCGTGCGAAGGAAGTCAGCCCAGCGCACGACAGCCGGTGTGCTCGCCGGTCCGGGCCGGCCGGCGACGAGCCGGTCCGCTTCCCACGCGTCGCGCAGCAGGCCTTCGTTGACCGACCGCCACCACTGGCTGCCGGGCCGCTCGGACTCTGGCGCTGCGAGCACGCCCCGTCTGAGCTGCCACCGCATGAAGGCCAGCTCGGCCCGCCGGTACGCCCGGATCGGCACACGACCGGGCTGCCTGTCGTAAAACCTGCCCGCGAGCCGCAGACGCAGGGCCGGATCGTGCCGGACCGCCGCCACCATGGTGGCGGCGTCTTCCGCCGCATCACCGGGCACTGCAGGGCATCAGTTGCCGACGACCCGTCAGCAACATCGACTCGCAGGATTAGAGGCGGCCACCGGCGTCAGATATCCATCCCCCCGCGAGAGGTCACTGTCACCGGCTCAGTTTAGGCGAGTGGAGTGGCGGGCCTGTGCGCTGGCGCAGACGACCGGCCGGAGTGACGGGGATTACGGTGGTCATGTGGGGTCACCGCGGTAGTGCGGGCCGGTGACCGGCGCAGCTGATCGGGAGTGATCGCATGGCGAACCAGGCCGGGCCGACCGGGTTCGACGTTGTCACCGGGGCGTTCAGCTACTCGGGAGCGGCGATCACCCGGGAACTTCGGGCCTCCGGCCGCCGGGTCCGCACGCTGACCGGCCATCCCGGCCGCGCCCCACGGGACACGCCAACTGAGGTCAGGTGCCTGGACTTCGGTGATCCTGCGGGGCTGACTGAATCGCTGCAAGGAGCACAGACGCTTTATAACACCTATTGGGTCCGTTTTCCGCGGGGGCAGATCGACCATGCCGCTGCCACCGCCAACTCGCGGGTACTTTTCCACGCGGCCGAGAAAGCAGGGGTTCAGCGGATCGTCCACATCTCGATCACGCATCCGAGCATCACGTCCCGTTACCCATATTTCCGGGGTAAGGCAGAGGTAGAGCGGGCCCTGGCCGAGTCGGGCGTCTCTTATGCCGTTCTGCGGCCCGCGGTCTTGTTCGGCGGCGACGGTGTCCTTATCAATAACATCGCGTGGCTTCTGCGCCGTTTCCCGGTGTTCGCCGTGGGCGGCACCGGTGAGTACCGCATCCGCCCAATCCACATTGATGACCTGGCGCGGCTATGCACGGAGGCCGGGTCGTCGGCTTCCACGTCCGTCATCGACGCCGTTGGGCCCGAGCGGCCAACCTTCTACGACCTGGCCAGCGCGATCAGGCATGCCATCGGCAGCCATGCCCAGATCGTCCGCGTGCCAGCCGAGCTCATCCCCGTGGCTGCCCGGATTCTCGGATTGGCCCTGCATGACACGCTGCTGACCCGCGACGAGTACCGCGCGATGGCCGACGGGCTCGCCGACACCGACGGCCCGGCGACAGGCAAGATCGCCGTTACCAAGTGGATCACGGAGAACAAGGACACGCTTGGCCGCCGGTACGCCAACGAGATCAACCGCCACTTCCGGTGACCAACCCGTGCGGCCGCGCAGGCTGCCCGAGCCGCGGGCTTCTGCCTTCTGAATTGGGTCGGGCCTTGCGCGGAGCGGGCTAGCCTGCAAGCGTGTTCGCCGGGCCCGGGCCCGGGCCCGGGCGTGGCGCGGGGGCTTCGCCGGGCGTGGTGCGCGGCCGGATAAATTTGCCGCGGGTGACAACCAGATGCGGCGCCGCGCGCCTTTAGCAAGTGTGGAGCGCGTGATGACCTGTGGCGGCGGTTGGTGAGCCGCGCGCGGGACGTTGAATATAGCGAGTACGTCGCCGCCAGGCTGTCGTGGCTGCGGCGGCTGGCTATGGTGTTGTGCGGTGACTGGCAGCGCGGCGATGACCTGGTGCAGGCCACGCTGGTGAAGTTATATGTGCGCTGGGGCCGGGTCCGGGCGGCCACCCATCTTGACGCCTATGCCCGGGCTGTACTGGTGCGCGAGTTCATCCATGAGCGGCGCTCGGTCTGGGTGCGGCGGGTGAGCCTGGGCGGCACGGTGAGCGACTCGCCGGCCGCCGCGGCCGACCAGGATGTGGTGCTTGACCTGCGGGCGGCGGTGGCGGCGCTGCCGCCCCGGCAGCGCGCCACCTTGGTGCTGCGCTTTTACTGCGACCTGAACGTCGACCAGTGCGCCGAGATCTTGGGCTGCTCGCCGGGGACGGTCAAGAGCCAGACGGCCCGGGCCCTGGAGGCGGTGCGCCGGGCGCTCGGCCCGGCGCCTGCCGCCGGTTCCGGTGGCCAGCCCGCCGCCGCGGCGGAGCACCAGATCTCCCCAGGAGGCCCCGGCAATGATTGAGTCCCAGATTCGCGCGCTGTTTAACCAGCTCGCCGAGGCCGAGCCGGGCCCTTCGCGGGTGGACATCCAACTCGCCCGCCGCCGGGGCCGGGGCCGCCTGCGCTGGCGCCGGGCCTGCGTGGGCGGCACCTCGGTACTGGCCGCGGCCGCGGTCGCGGCCCTCGCCGTGGCGGCGGGCCCGGCCCGGCCCAATGCTGGCCCGCCGACCGCCGGTCCCGTGGCACCGCGCCAGTTCAACCCGCTGATCCCGTACCTATCGATTGGCTGGCTGCCCGCAGGAAACAAGCTGGTGGCGGGCGGTGCGCGCCCAGAGGTGACGTACCTGACCGCGGGGCCCAAACTAGATGCCCGGTCGACATGGGACCTCACCGTCTACGCGGGCGGCCAGTGCCACCTCACCGGCCCGGCTAAGGAGCTGAAATGCTCCACCCCGGCCCTGGGGGGCCTCACCGCACGGATCACAGGCCGCGCGCCGGCCGTGCGGGGCCACCACGCATTCTGGGCCGGGCCGTATCTGGTCTGGCAATACGCCCGCGGCGGCTGGGCGGGGTTGATCCTCCCATACCCGTACTACTTCCAGCGGCCGCCCAAGACGGTCAAACCCGGCACGATCAACCGCGGCGCTGTCAAACGGGAGGCGGTCAAAATAGCGAACCACGTCCGGTATGGTGCGCCCACGCCGCCGCTGGTGTTCCCAGTCCAGCTGACCCGCCTGCCTAACCGGTGGCGGGTGAGCAGCGTGTACTACCTGCCGGACGCCGGGGTGCTGCGGGCCATCCGGTTCGCGCTGGGCACGGGCACTCCCGACCTTGGCGCCGACGGCGGCCTGGAATACCAGACGAACCTTCCCTACTTTTCAACCATCGACCCCTCCACCACGCGCAACAGGTTCTGCTACGCCTACCCGAACCGAAAGAACTCCAGCGAAAGGTCGACCTCGGAGACCATCAACGGTTACCGGGTGGTCGTGACCCACCAAGTCCGCGGCACCCTCCCACGGCAGGACCTGTGCGCTGGCAACGCCAACGGCCTGGCGCTATACATCAGCGAGTTCGGCGTGCACCCTCCCATCAGCCTGGCCAGCCTGTTCAAGGACCACCTGCGGCTGCTCGGCGCCAACCCGGCGAACTGGACCAGCAAACCCATCGGATGAGCAAGGTCCATCTCCCCGGCGCGCACCAGCGCGCTCAGGCAGCGCGACGGTGGCGCCGTTCACTCAGCACTACGCCACGACCGCGGGGGCAGTCCCGGCCGACTGCGACGAGATGGCAATTGCACAGCGACGGGGGTCGCCGAGCTCGCCGTTCGTGATGGTGCGCGACGATCAGCCTGACCGACACGATGCCACCGCCTGTCCAACCGTGGTGATCGGGGGGGTCATGCAGCACTCGCTGCACGCCGAGTCCTCCCAGCCGGGCCACCCCGGCCGCCAGGTCGTTGGTGCGCACGCAGCTTGCCCGGGTTGCGGAATTGAGTTAATTGAACAACTATTCAGTCCGAGTGATTGAAGCCGTGGCAGCGTCGGCGCCAAGGGTCCGGGCGGACTCGCCGACGCACGCACCCCCGGCGGAAGGAAGGTGGGGCAGTGAGCGGTGAGGCCGAGACGATCCCGGATGTGACATCCAGCACCTTGTACTTCGGCCCGTGGTACCGCAAGTCGCCGTTCTTCGAGGCGACGTTGCGGTGGGGCTGCACGGCGTACGACGTGTACAACCACATGTACCTGCCGGCGTACTTCGACGACCTGGTCTCCGAGTACTGGGCGCTGGTCAACGACGTCACGCTGTGGGACGTGGGGGTGGAACGGGTGGTGCAGATCAGCGGCCCGGACGGCTTCGCGCTGACCAACATGCTGACCTGCCGCGACCTGAGCAGATGCGCGGCCGGGCAGGGCAAGTACGCGCCGATCATCGCCCCCGATGGCGGCATCGTCAACGACCCGGTGCTGCTGCGCCGTGATGAGAACACCTTCTGGCTGTGCCTGGCCGACAGCGATGCGCATTTGTACGCGATGGGGCTGGCCCAGGGCAGGGGCCTGAACGCCACCGTGACGCTGCCCGAGGCCTACCCGCTGCAGGTGCAGGGCCCCAAGGCCAGGAACCTGATGCGCGAGCTGGCCGGTGAGGCAATCGACGGCGTGAAGTACTACTGGACCCTGGATACGGCCATCGCGGGCATCCCGGTCGTGATCAGCCGCACCGGCTGGACCGGTGAGATCGGATATGAGGTCTTCCTCACCGATCCCACCCGCGGCAGCGAGCTCTGGGAGACGATCATGGAAGCGGGCGCGCCCCATAACATAAGGCCGATCGCACCGTGTGAGGCGCGCCGGATCGAGGCGGGCATCTTCAACTACAACTCCGACTTCACCTTGGAGAACAACCCGTTCGAGGTCACCGGGCTGGAACGGCTCGTGGAAGCGCAAGAGGACGACTACGTCGGCAAGGCCGCCCTGGAGACGATCCGCGATCAGGGGGTCACCCGCAAGCTGGTCGGCGTCGAGACACCTGGTGACCCCTCGTTCTTCGAGATCACAGAGGCGCGGCCGGCCCTGGCCGATGGGCACCGGGTGGGCCGCGTCACCGACCTGGTCTGGTCCCCCCGCCTGCAGCGCAACATCGGCTACGTCTGGGTGCCAGCCGAGCTCGCCGGCCCCGGCAACGACCTGGAAATCGAATGGGGTAACGGCGAACGAACTCCCGCCAAGACAGCCGCCATCCCCTTCCTCGACCCCCAGAAAAATGTGCCGGCCGCCTAGCCCAGCTCACGCCACCCAGGCCAGCAGGCTGACCGCTTCGCGAAGGACGGCTGGCAAGATCATCACTGGGCGGCTGGCGTGCCGTGCAGATTAGGGTGCGAGTGATGCGGCTCACGGTCCTGGGCGGATGCGGTGCATGGCCGGAAGCGGGCCAGGCGTGCAGTGGCTTCCTGGTGGAGCATGACGGGTTCCGCCTGGTTGTCGATCTTGGGTATGCAACTATGCCGCGGCTGCTGGGACGGGCCGGGCCGGATCAAGTTGACGCTGTGTTCATCAGCCATGGTCACCCCGATCATTGCGCGGATCTGAATCCGCTGCTGCGGGCGCGGGTGATGCGCGACGCCCCGGCGCGGCCGTTGCCGGTGTACGCGCTGCCGGGCGCCCTGGATGCGGTGCTGGCGCTGGATCGTCCAGGGACGCTGGCGGGTGCCCTGGAACTGACGGAGCTGAGCCCGGGCGGGCGACTGGAGATCGGGCCATTCCGGGCAGAGACCTGGCTGCTGCCGCATTGGGTGCCCAACGTTGGCCTGCGGCTGGCCGCGGGCGGGGTGATCCTGGCCTACACCGGTGACTGCGGGCCAAGCCCGCTGCTGGCCGAGCTGGCGGCCCAGGCGGACCTGCTGCTGGCTGAGGCCAGCTACGTCGACCAGGTCCCGGAGGACTCGCAGCGCTATCTGTCCAGTGCGGCCCAGGCGGGCAGGCGGGCCGCGCAGGCCGGGGCCGGGCACCTGCTGCTGACCCATCTGCTGCCCGGGACTGACCCAGCGGCCGCGCAGGGCGCAGCCACAAACCACTACACCGGCCACGTCGGCGTCGCGGCCCCTGGCCTGGTCCTGGACCTTCAATAAGCGCTCCCCAGGCCCGACTTCCGCTCCCCGGCACCGATCCGAAGTTCGCCGCAAACCAGCCACGATTACCCGCACAACGGATGGCGTGAGCGGATGTCGTGTCCCTGCTCTGCACCGATAAGGCTGGAGCTCCGCGAAGCGGAACCGCACGCGACAGGCGGTTTAAGTGCACTGCGTCAGTTGCCGTCGCCGAGAACCTCTCGCAGTTTGCGCGCGAAGGCCTCGGGTTGGCCGGCGTATCCGAAATCGCCGCCGAGGAAGCCGCCGTGGTGGCTCGGGAATACGGTCGCATGCTGGCCGAGCAGCTCGGCGGTGGCTAGCGACGTGCGTCCGGTGAAGGTGCCCAGGGACTCCTCCCCCACGGCGATCACGACGCGTGTCGGCGCTGCGGCCAGCGCGCCGGCGCCGGGGCGATAGCTGCTGACCGCCCAGGACCGGTCGGACAGCAGCGGGTCGTCACGAGAGCCGTCGTCATCGGCCGGCATCCCGAACGCGGCGGGATCCGGCTCGGGCTGGGTGAAGTAGGAGTCGGTGAACTCGCCTTGCCACGACGTCATTGCGATGAAGGCCGCCATGCCTGCATTGCGCCCCTTGGCCTCATACGCGTCCCGGACGGCGGCGCGGGCGCGCTCGGCGGCCTCGGCGTCGGGGAGCACCGGGATGAGGGGCGGCTCGTGTGCCACCAGGCTGGTCACGTCGCTGGGGTATGCCGCCACGAGCGCGAGCGCGGTCACCGCGCCGCCGCTGCTCGCAAACATCTCGACCGGGCCGGCGCCGAGTGCCTCGATCACGGCGTGCACGTCGTCCGCCTGGACCGTGGGCGCATGGTCGACCCGGCCGTCCTTGCGGGTGCTGCGGCCCAGGCCACGCGGGTCATAGGTGACCACGGTGCGGTCGGGGAAGTAGGACGCCAGCGTGCCGAAACCGCTGGCGTCCATGGGCTGGCCGATCATGAACAGCGGTGGGCGTCCGTCGGCTGTGGGCAGCGGGCCGTGGACATCGTAGGCGATATCGGCCCCGGCGGTGTCAAGGATGTGCGTCGTCGTCATGGCAGTGTCGACGTCTCCCGTGCCGAGAACTCATCGGACCCTACCCCCCAAGCCACCGAGAGCGGAGGTGGGCGGGCATCTAGCCGCCGGATGGCGTCACCAGGTGGGGCGCACCGGTGGGAGCTCGCCGCTGGGTCCGGCCAGGACGCGCACGAGGTCGCGGCGCATGCGCTGGATCTGCGGGGCGCCGATCACGCCGACCCATTCGGCTTCGAGTTCGGTGTAGATCCGCTCGACGCTGCGCAGCAGTTCCCGCCCTCGTGCGGTCAGGTAGACCGGGCGCTGGCGCCCATCACGCGGGTCCGCGCCGCGCGTGAGGTACCCACCGGCCACCATCGCCTCCACGAGCTTCGAGGCGGCCTGCTTGGTGATGCCCATCAGCGACGCCAGCCCGGTCACCGAGGCCGGCTGGTCGCGGGCCGCCAGCAGCACGAACCCGAACGCGGGCCGGACATCGGTCCAGCCCTGAGCCTGCAGCCGGTCGTGCATGCTGTCGATCAGTAGCCGGTACGCGATCGCGAACAACCTGGCCAGCGGCGGGCCGCCGGATGCGGGCACCGTCATTATTCCGCCCATGGCGGGACGAAGGTGCTGCCGTCGGCGAGCCGACCCTGGCCGCCGACGGGCAGGCAGCACACCAGCCGCAGCGGCCCGGCGCCGGCGTTGGTCAGCTCGAAGTCCAGCCCGGCCGGAACCACGATCGCATCCCCGGCCCGCGCCCCGTCGGCGCGGCCCGCGATCCGCACTGACGCCGTTCCCTCCATCACCACGAACACCTCTTCCCGGGTCAGGGAGTGCGGAGTGGCCGGGGTATCGGGAGCGATCTCCACGATCCATACCGACGTGTCGGTCGATCCCCGGGACGGTGTTGCGAGCGAGGTGAAGCGGGCGCCGCCCAGATCGTGCGTGGGGGCGGCAGGGGCGCGCAGGACAGGCATCTCATCTCCCAGATAGTCAACTAAGTTGAACATCCACAGGATGCCACGATCCGCAGCAGATAGTCAATCTGATTGACTATCTGCGCCTGACCCGCCTCCCGGGCCCCCGTGCTGTGTGCGGTCGGGCCGGGCGGATCACGCGCCATGCGCCCGCCGCGCCGGCGGACGCGATCACCAGGCGCCGGGCTGGCCCACACGGCGCGCTGGCCGGTGTGCAAGATGGGCAGAGTCGGCCTGGAACCCAGCCGCGGTAGCGCCGCAAGACCTGGATTGGCGGAAGAGCAGGTCATGGATCAGCACGAGCTCAAGGCACAGTGCTTGGCACTTCCGGGTGCCGTGGAGGACTTCCCGTTCGGGGATGAGGTATCGGTCTTCAAGGTCGGCGGGAAGATGTTCGCGCTGTGCCGCCTCGACGGCGAGCCGCTGCAACTGAGCGTCAAGTGTGAGCCAGAGCTTGCGGTGCGTCTGCGCGCGACCTACCCGGCGATAGGGCCCGGCTACCACCTGAACAAGCGGCATTGGAACACCATCACGCTCGATGGCTCGCTACCAGATCAGATGGTGACCGACCTGCTCGGCGACTCCTACGACCTGGTGGCTGCCTCGCTGCCAAAGGCGCGCCGCCCCACCTGACCGACAGTACCGCCAACGGCGGTTACCGGCGCCGAGCCGGACCACCCGCCCACCTGAAACGCCGAGCCACCGGCCAGCGGCGGGAACCCAACTTCGCCTGGGGATCAGGGCCCCCGCGGCGGCCACAGCCCACCTCCGTGGGCGATCCGTGGCGGTTGGAATGTACATAGCTCACCGCGGCTCGATGAGCGCACCCGGTGACTCGGCGCCGGTGGCGCGACACTAGCCCGGATGGATGTCAAGATCGCCGCGCTGACAGGCAGCGCCCTTGTCGGAGTGCCCCGCCATCTCGGCGAGGACAAGGTCTCCAGGTATGCGCAGATCTTGGATCAACTGCCGCCGGTGATGGTATTCGAGTCCGATGTCGGATCGCAACTGATTGGCTGGACCGGAGCCAGCGACTGGATCGCTACCCATCACCTCATCGCGGCATGGCTGGATGTTTCCTGACCGGTTGCCGGGCTGGCGATACGCCGCCAGCATGCCGTGCTGCCGCGTGGGCTGAGAGCGGGAATTGCCGCGCGGCTCAGCCGCGGAGGAATTCCGTGACCGTGCGGCGGTAGTGCTGGGGGTTTCGATGCTGGGTATGTGGCCGCAGGCGGGAAGCATGACGAGCTGGGCTCCGGTGATGGCGGCGGCGATCGGCTGAGCTTGCGCAGGGCCGCAGATGAAGTCGAGTTCGCCGGCCACGATGAGTGTGGGGCAGGTGATGCGGCCCAGCAGTGGACGCAAGTCAACGGACTGGTACAGGCCGGCTTCCCAGGCGTGGCCCGCCGCCAGGTTCGCTTTCATGGCGGCGTTCATCTTGGCCAGCCTGGCCGCCACCTCGGGCTTGTCCGGCTCGGCGACATAGAACGGCAGCACCGTCGCCATCATCTGCTCCATCTCGGCCGCGTCGGTGGCGGCCAGCAGGCGTTCGGTCCAGGAGTCCACGACCGGCCGTGCCGCCTCATACCAGGGCGACCCGGCATGGCGGGCCAGCACGGCTTCCGCCTCGGCCTCGGCCTCACCTCCCTGCTGGGCATCGGCGTCGGGCCCAATGCCAAAGGCGGCCACGGCCACACACATCGCCGCGCTCTGTGGAAACAGCGCCGCGTAGGTGAGGGCGGTGGTGGCTCCGAACGAATGGCCCAGCACCACTACCTCCAGCAGCGCCAGCGCCTCGCGTACCTGTTCATAGAAGCGGGCGTGGCCCTCGGGTGAGTAGTGGGCGGCGTCGGCCGGGGGCGTGGACGAACCAGAGCCGTGCGGGTCGATGAGGTAAGAGCACAGCACATCCGACAGCAGTTCCGCATCGCCGTTCATGTAGGCGGCGGAGAACCCGGGCCCACCGGCGAACATCAGCGTCGGCGTGCCGCCTCCGATGACCTCGTAACTGGCGGCCCGCCCACCGGGCAGCGCGACGACCTGCATCATGTTCCCGCCCCTTCCGGTCGCTGAGTCCGATCACGGCATTGCACAACAGGTGACCGGCCCGCCGCGGCAACCGAAAGCCAGTGTCCCAGCACCACGCCGGAAACCCCAAAGGGCCCGGCCGCCCACCGCGTCGCCTGGCATACGGGCGCTCACCGGCCCGACGCCCCCCATCATCGCGGGCAGAAGTGGGCATCGCGTGCTGGCAATAGCGCACCGCGATGTGCTACCACGTGCACGTGGCAAATCGGATCGCTTCTCTCGTCGTCGATGCGACAGACGCCGAGCAGCTCGCGCAATTTTGGGCCGGGGCACTTGGCTGGCAGGTTGTGATGCGCGGTAGCTACGGCGTGTCGATCGGGGTCGACGGTGGCCCGTTCGAGATCGACTTCCGGTTCGTGCCGGACGGGCCGAAGCTCACCAAGAACCGGCTGCACCTGGACGTCAAACCGGTCAAACGCGATCAGGCGGCCGAGCTCGACCGGCTGCTCGCCCTTGGCGCGCGGCAGGTGGACGTCGGGCAGGGTGCCCAGAGCTGGTTCGTCCTGGCCGACCCCGAGGGCAACGAGTTCTGCCTGTGCCGTCCCTGATGCCGTGCGCTAAACGAGCTTGACCGCGGTGTCCGGGAGCCCGGCTCAGATGTGCTCCATGATCATCACTGCGGTGGTGTCGGGTTCGAG
>DASYQM010000348.1:0-6541 GCA_036005525.1 Streptosporangiaceae bacterium | reverse complement strand
TCTGAGGCCGCGGCCAGCCGGTCCCCTGCGCCCGCCGGGTCCCACAGTGCGTACAGGCGCGCGTCGAGCACCTCGGCCAGGGCCGAACCGTCCCCCGCGCGGTTAGCGAACATCAGCGCCTCG
Source organism: Streptosporangiaceae bacterium (assembly GCA_036005525.1). Taxonomy (GTDB): domain Bacteria; phylum Actinomycetota; class Actinomycetes; order Streptosporangiales; family Streptosporangiaceae; genus UBA9676. The sequence continues at coordinate 6,418 of DASYQM010000348.1, read as the reverse complement.
TCCGCCAGCGAGCGCCGCCGTGAACCCTTAAGTGGATCACCAAGCAGTTCACGGGACAGCCGGGCGAGCAGTCGGCCGCGGCTCGCGTCGTCGGTGGCCCGCTCGAGTGCCGCCTCGAGCAGCCGCACGACGCCATCGTCGACGCCGAGGAACTCCCCGGACTGGTTGGTGTGCAGGGCGAGCTGGACCAGGGCGTCGCGGCCGGGCGGCAGCTCGGCAAGCTGGCCGGCCAGCGTGCGCGCGATCCCCGGCATGCCCCGCGAGGCAACCCAGACGGCGTGCCGCTGCTCGGCGGGCATGTCACCGATGATGGCGGCCAGCTCGCGCTCGGAAAGCCCGCCCAGCTTGATATCGCTGCCCACCCCCAGCGGCGTGGCGGCCGTCGCCAGCACCGCCGTTGAGCCCGTCACCAGCCGCGCGGCGACCAGCGCCAGCATGTCGACGGCCTCCTGGCCGCCCAGATCAACGTCGTCTACCACGATCAGGCGGCGTGTTCCGGCGGCGAGCAGGCGCACGGCCGCACCGATGTCAGGTGTCCCGGAGTCGTCAAGCAGGGCTTTGGTCACCTCCGGGCCGGCCCCGATGTCGTCGAGCAACCCGGCTCACACAAGGCGCCCCGGCCGCCCGCGGACGGGCGACCCGCCGATCACCTCGAACCCACGGTCACGGACCAGCGCGGCCGCCGCCGCTGCCAGCGAACTCTTGCCGGAACCGGCGGCCCCCACCAGCGTGATGACCCCGCCGAAGCCCGCGGCGGCCCGGTCCAGGAGCGCGGCGAGTTCACCGAGTTCGGCCGAGCGGCCGGCAAGCCCCATGCCCAGGCAGTTTACGCAGGCAGCCGCACGCCTTCCTCCGCCCGCTCAACGGCTTCATGATCGTGCGGAGCTCGCCAGCAGATTGCCATCGCTGGGCAGGGGCCCCGGCAGCTGCTAGAAATCCCCCCCGCCGAAGTCGCCGCCGCCGAAGTCGCCGCCGCCGAAGTCCCCTCCGCCGAAGTCGCCGCCGGAGTCCCCGCCGCCGGGGTCGCCGTCACCGGAGTAATAACCGTCGCCAAAGAAGGCGTGGGGGGCGAGCGCCTGGCCGAGCAGGAAACCGGTGAACAGGCCCGGGCCGAAGCCGAAGCCGCCCCAGTAGGCCGGGGCGAAACCGGCGTTGACGTAGTTGACCGGGGCGCCGTCGACCTCCACCTTGCGCATGTCGGGCTCGATACCCTGATCGACCTTGTGCGCGCAGGCGGAGCAGGCCGGAACGTCGCGGCCGGGCCCGCCGTCCGCGGGCGTCCAGTGGACGTCGCGCACCGACATGCCGTGCCGCGGATCGAAGAAGCACGACGGGCGCCGGTCGGGCTTCGGCTGGCCGGCCGCGAGGGCTTCGGCGGACGCCAGGTGATAGTGCCCCTCGGCGATGGCCCGGCTGACGGCCCCCATGTCCGCCGGCCGCCTGGCCGTATCGAGGGCCGCGGTGCCGCGCTCATAGGCGGTCAGTGCCGCACCCTGTTCTTCCGCCGCCTCCGGATTGTCCCGGATGGAGACGTCGGCGTCCTGGTTGGTGAGCCGGGTGCTGAGCGCGATCAGGTCGTCCTGTGCGGCCGACTTGGCCTCCTTGAGCTCCCGCTGCCGGCGCTGGCGGGCGGGGCGCACGAGCAGGAAGAAGCCAAGCACGGCCAGCACGAGAACAACACCGACGACGATCAGCACGTTGCGCAGTGCGTTCGAAGGCGCGCTCGCCGCGGCGCCCGAGCCCGAGCCGGCTTCGCCCTTCACATCGCTGACGAAATCCGTCAGCGCGGCGAAGATGTTCTGGTCCGCCTGATGCTGCGCTACGACGCTTCTCGCGATATCGCCTGCGCCGCCGGAAGGCAGCATTCCTTTGCTGTACGCGCCGAAGTGCCGTCGCTTGCTGTCCAGAAAGCCGACGGTGAACTGCGCGTGCCCGCCCAGGTTGCCGATGATCTGATTCATCGAGCTGTTGTAGCCAGCCGAACCGGATGGGGCGACCACCAGGTAGATGTCGTCGCCGCCGATCTGCTGCTCCAGCTGCGCCTGCTGGTCCTCGGAGATCAGACCGCGTGCGTTGCTGGTGACACAGACGTGCTCCTGGGCCAGGCAATCCGACAGCGCGCTGGCGCTGGCCTGGGACGACAGCAAGAGCGGGGACACCAAGAGCGCTGCGAGCGCAGCCACCCCGAGTGCCAGCAACCTCTTCATGCCGTGGACCTCCTGCCGTATTTCAAGGTCCGGCCGACACAGCGTCCAGACGCCCCGGGGGCCGCCGCTGGAGGCTGCCCCGGCGGCCATCTGCCGCAGGCGGCCCGACCACAGCCGTGGCAACGACGGGCCGCCGCCGGTCACCGCGACCGCCCCCCGTGGGCGCCGCCATCCTGCGCCGGGCAACGCAGCCGATCGCCGCGGCGATTGCCGTGGGCAGTGCACGCCCACCGTCCCGTTCCGCCAATCCTAGCTCCCGGGCCCTCCTGGCCGCTGGCCACGACGCACCCAGCCCGTCGCCGGGTTTCCGCTGCTCCGGACCAGGCAAGCCAACACCTGTGCAGTCTCCGTGCCGGCGCGGTGATGGCTGTGTGGAGGTGGCTGTTGACCGCAGGATGATATACGAAATATCGTACATTTAGTCCAGTCGGGGCCCTCTGAGCTTAGAGGCCCCGGCAAAAGGGCACTGGATCAGGGAGCGGGGCACACGAGCCCGGCGGTCCCACTGCCAGGGCCTCTTACCTGCCCGGGCAGTAATTCCCGGGGGAATGTGTTCGCGCGACGCGACCAGGCAGGCTGTCACGGATGATCAGCGGCGAGCACTCGGCGTTTGAGCCTCACCGGCTGCGGCATCGGAAGGGGAGCTCAGCGACCATGATCAAGGACGCCGACGGCCGGCCGGCTGCCGGCGGAGAGCGGTCGCCATCCGCCGAACTCCGCGATCAGGGCGCTCGGGTCTGGGCGGGCCTGCATGCGCACCCGTTCCTCAGCGAGCTGGCTCACGGCGTGCTGCCGCTGGAGAAGTTCCGGTTCTTCATCGAGCAGGACATCCTGTACCTGCCCGACTTCGCGCGGTGCATCGCCATGGGGGCAGCGAAGTCCGGGACCGAGGCCGAACTCGGGTTCTTCGCCCGGCAACTCGACGGCACCATCAACCTCGAACTGCCCAACCAGCACCGGGTCCTGGACAGGGTGTGCCGGCTGGGAGCCGCCGACCGCGGCGGCGCGCTCGGCAAGGCGCCGGCCAACGTCGCTTACACCAGCTTTCTGCTGGGTGTGGCCGGGCAGGGCGGCCCGCTCGAGATCATGGCCGCGATCTTGCCCTGCGCCTGGAGCTACGCAGAGATCGCCAGCCGTCTGGCGGGTGAGATCGCCGACCATCCCGTGTACACGGATTGGGTCAGCTTCTACCTGACGGCGGAGGTGCTCGGGCTGGTCCAGCAGATGAGGGACAGCTTTGACCAGATGTTCATGAAGGCCAACCCGGGCCCAGACGTCAAGTGGCGGCTGGGGGAGATCTTCATGACCAGTTCCCGGCTGGAGGGAGCGTTCTGGGAGATGGCCTACGCCCTCGACCAGTGGCCCGACCTCGCCGGTGGCCACCCGGGCGGCCGGCGCGACGAGCCCGCGCCCTGCCCGCCCGGGCCTGCCTCGCCACCGGCACCTTGACTGGCGGAGATCCCCATTGCTACGATTCCGGTATCTGATGTCTAAAATATCAGATCTCAGCACCTGGAGGGATCGGTAGGGTGCCAGCCGAGCTGTCCAGAAATGGCGACGGTCCCCCGGACGCGATACCCGGTGACGGCGTCGGCATCCATCTCAGGGACGTCGGCAAGAGGTTCGGCGAGATAGTCGCCCTGCGCGGAATTGACTTCGAGATACCGCGGCACTCCCGGATCGGGATCGTGGGGCCAAGCGGCGGCGGCAAATCCACGCTGCTGCATATCGTGGCCGGGCTGATGGAGCCGGACACCGGTGAGGTCAACGTCGAGGGTGCCACGGCCGCCAAGGACCGCCTGGCCAGGTGCGCGCTCATGCCGCAGCGCGACCTGCTGCTGCCATGGCGAACCGCTCTCGACAACGCCACCATCGCGCTGGAGAACCGGGGCGTCTCCCGGTCCGACGCCCGGAACCGGACCAGGCCGCTGTTCACGCGGTTCGGCCTGGCCATGTTCGAAGAGGTCCGCCCGGCGCAGCTGTCCGGGGGCATGCGGCAGCGGGTGAGCTTCCTCCGGACGCTCGTGGCCGACAAGGACGTGCTGCTGCTCGACGAGCCATTCGGGGCGCTCGACTCGATCACCCGGGCCCAGATGCAGGAGTGGCTGCTGCGGGCCCTCGGCGACGTGCCGCGGACGGTCCTGCTCGTCACGCACGACGTGGAGGAGGCGCTCTTGCTGAGCAAGGTCGTCGTGGTGCTCTCGGCCCGGCCGGGCCGGGTGGTCCGGGTTCTCACGGCCGGCTTTCCGACCGAGTCCCCCCGGCGGGAGATCGTGACCAGCCCGGAGTTCGTGGCCCTCAAGGAACAGGCACTGGAGGCGATCGGGTGAGCGCGGGTGCCCCGCCGCAGCTGAGCGAGGAAGATCTGCTCGTTCCGGCCGCCCGGCCGAAGCTCGGCAAGCGGCTGCGCTCGATGAGCCGGAAGTACGCGAGCGCGATCGCCCTCATCGTCGCGATCCTGGTGGCCTGGGAGGTCATCGTCCGTGCCGCGCACGTCCCCGAGTACCTGCTGCCGTCTCCCACCGAGATCCTCGCCGATCTCAAGACGGACTGGGTGATCCTCTGGCCGGCGATGTGGGTGACCCTGCGGGAGGTGCTGATCGGGTTCGTGATCGCCACCGTGGCGGGCGTCGGGCTGGCGGTGCTCCTGCACCTGTACGGGCCGCTGCGCCGGGCCCTGTATCCCATCCTCATCGGCTCCCAGACGATCCCGATCATCGTGCTGGCTCCGATCCTGGTCATCCTGCTCGGCTACGGGATCCTGCCGAAACTCGTGATCGTGGCGCTGATCTGCTTCTTCCCGATCGTGGTCAACGGCCTCGACGGCCTGCGGGCGGTCGACGACGACTTCATCCGCATGATGTACACGCTCGACGCCACGCGCTGGGGGATCTTCCGGCGCGTCGAGTTCCCCGGTGCGCTTCCGTCCTTCTTCTCCGGCATGCGCATCGCGGCGACGTTCGCCTCGATCGGGGCGGTGTTCGGTGAGTGGTCGGGCTCCAACGCCGGCCTCGGCTACGTCATGCTCGCGGCCACCCCGAACCTGCTCACGTCGCGGATCTTCGCGGCGATCCTCATCCTCACGGTGATCTCCCTCGTCCTGTTCGGCCTGGTCTCGCTGCTGGAGCGGATCTTTGTCCCATGGGCACCGAGGAGGGAGCCGGCGTGAACTTACCCATCGCTCCTGCGTCCGCAGGCGGCGAACTACTGCTGGCAACGGGGCACAGCCCCTCAGAATGACCGGAAGGACGGGCGCAGTGAACGTAAAGACTCCACGGCTCTATGCCGCCGCCCTGCTTGCGCTGGTGGCGGCCCTGGTGGCTGCCTGCGGCAGCAGCACCACCCCGCCCGCGGGTGCGGGTGGCTCCTCGCCGGCGGCCACGCCCGCCACCCTCAAGGTGGAACTGGACTGGGTGCCCAATCCCGACCACGTGGCACTGTACTACGCGCAGAACAAGGGGATCTTCAGCGGCAACAAGCTGACCGTGAACTTCCTGACGCCATCGAACGCCGCCGACCCCATCAAGCTGGTCGGCCTCAACAAGGTGGACCTGGCCATCTCGTACGAGTCGGAGATGTACTACGGCCAGCAGGAGAACCTGCCGGTCACGGCGGTGGCCACGATCGTCCCGGTGCCGCTCAACTCGCTGATCGTGACGGCCAAGGACCACGTCACCAGCCTGTCGCAGATGGCGGGAAAGAAGGTCGGCATCACCGGCATCCCGAGCGACGGTGCCATCTACACGACCTTTGTGAAGACAGCCGGGCTGAAACCCTCCCAGGTGTCCAACGTGAGCGTGGGCTTCAACCTCGTCCCCTCGCTGCTGTCCGGCAAGGTGGACGGGATCATCGGCGGCTACCGCAACGTCGAGGCCATCCAGATCGCCCAGGAGTCGGGGCAGAGGCCGACCGTGTTCCCGGCGTCGGCGCTCGGTGTCCCGAGCTACGCCGAGCTGGTCCTGGTCGCGAACCGGCACCGGCTCGCCTCCGACAAAGCGTACGCGGACGCGGTGCGCCGGTTCGTGAAGTCGCTCGTGGCGGGGACCAACGCCGCCCGCAAGGACCCCTCCGGTGCCACCCAGATCATGGAGCAGGTGTCCCAGTACAAGGTCGCGTTCCTGCAGCGCAGCGTGCCCTACACACTCACGCTGCTGGCACCACCGGCCGGGCAGAAGACCGGCTGCATCAACGAGGCGTCCTGGCAGAGCTTC
>DASYQM010000347.1:0-3046 GCA_036005525.1 Streptosporangiaceae bacterium | reverse complement strand
TTGGTTGCCGAGGTGCTTGCCGTAGTGGGCAAGGCGAGTAGGAGAGACCGCCGAGAGGACCCACAAGCGGTCGATCACATAGGGGGGTGAAGACGCCGGCCGATCTGTGCCGCTCGGCCGCGGCGAACTCGCCATTTACAGGCAACGCATACTCGGCGATCTGGCGTCACGCTGCGTCCAAGATGACGTTACGTATCGTAATTGGCGCCGGTCTGCTCCTGGCGCGCAAGTATCCGCCGTTACGGGCGGGTGGTTCCGGTTCTTGAGTCGGCTGCCAGCAACGCCGGAATGGCTGATCGGCGCGTGGCCGGGTCCGACGCCAGGTCAGTCGGCCAGGACTTCGATGATGGCGTTGACGTACCGGTTGATCTGGCTGCCGTCGGCGTCGTGAGTCGGGTTCACCTCGGTGAGCACGAGCCCGGCGAAGGAGGGGTGCGCTGTCAGCGCACGCAGCAAGGTGACCGCATGTTCCAGCCGGACGCCCGAGCCGTAGTGGGGGAAGTTGCCCAGCGGCAGGTCGCCGGAGTCGATCATGTCCACGTCGAAGTGGACGACGACCGGCGCGCTCGCCGGGGTGATAGCAGCCAGCGCCCGCTCGGCGGCGCCGACCGGGTCATCGATGAGCGTGGGCGCCTCCTGGAAGCTGACCCCGGCCTGGGCCAGGAACCGCCGCCCGGCGTCGCCGGTCTCCCGCGGGTCGCTCCCCACGATGGCCAGCCGGGATGGCTGGAGCAGCGGCGGCGGGCCGTCCAGCCCGGCCAGCTCCGCCGCCCCGTGGCCCAGCAAGTGCGCGACGCCCATGGAGTCGAAGATTCCCGACCCGCTCGAGTCCGGTGTGCTCAGGTCGGCGTCACCGTCGGCGTAGACCAGGCCCACATCGGGATGGTGGCGGCGGAACCCGGCGATCACGCCCAGCGTGATCGTGCAGTCGCCGCCCACCACCAGCGGCAGCCGCCCGGCTTCCAGCTGGCTGGCGACCGCGGCGGCGGCTTCGCTGGCCACCGTGACCACGGCCCCCAGGTTGCGGGCCTTGGGATGGCCGCGGTCCACCGCAAACGGCGTGACCGGCAGGTCCCCGGCGTCGCTGATGGCGACCCCGGCCGCGCGCAGCCGGTCCAACAGGCCAGCGGCGCGCAGCGCTGCCGGGGCACGTTCCTGCCCGGCGTGATGCGCGCCCGCACTGCTCGGCACCCCGATTATGACCCAGCCTGCCATCGCCGACCTCCGCCACGCTCGCCACCCTCCGGCACCGCCAGTATCCGGCAGGCGGGGTCACCGCGCCCGGAACCGCCGTTATCTTTAGCCCGCTTTTGGGGTGTCTACGACGTGGCTGACGAGGGCTATTTGCTCCGTCGTGGACACGTTATCTGTAGCATGTCGTCGACGTAGCCCGAGACAAACCCCCTTGTCGTTGCCGTTTTTCGATTTTGTGTCTTCTGTGTGAACGCTGTTCAGCTACATGTCAACGACGCAGAGCTCCTGCTCAGCAGCGCTTTCCGCAGGCGGGCTAGAGATAACCGCCTTATTGCGGGCCGCCACCGATCGACATTGCTGCCCGGGCCGCACCGAACCGGGTTCTGTGCCGGGCTGCTGCGGGTGGAGTCGGCATCCGTCGGGAGCCGGACGGGTGCAGTCGCGCCCGAGATGCTGCTTATCGCGGGCACTGGCCTGCCAGCTGTATCCCGGAGGGGTTCGCTATGTGAGACGGAGGGAGCCGCCGGGTTGGAGCCGGAGGGCTGCCGACCACCGCAAAGATGAGGAACAACGCCCGATCACGCTCGCAGTGCTCAGGCGCTATTACGCCAAGAGCCACCTCGCGGCAAGCTCCAGCACGTCTGCGTGGCTGCGCGCGCCGTGATCAGCGGCCATGAAGTGGTGGCCGATCACTAGTGAGAAGGCAAGCGTGCTGCGGGCCTCGATCTCCTCCTCGTCGCGGCAGATCGCGCCGAACAGCAGGCGCAGGTAGTCCATGCGCCGGTTGTCGACGCGCCGGAGGCGCTCGGCGACCGCCTGGTCACGCCGGGACCAGTCGCGGATGGCCAGGTCGATCGGCAGCAGCTCGCCGGAGAAGGTGAGCGCGCCCGCCAGCCTTAGCTTGGCCCTGACGTCGCCGCCATGGCGCTCGACCCGCTCGAGCACCTCATCGGTACTCATCCGCTCCCAGGAGTCGAGCATCTCCTCGAGCAGTGCGTTCCGGTCCGCGAACTGCCCGTAGAAGCCGCCCTTGGTCACGCCGAGCGCCTGCGCCAGGGCCTCGACCCGGACGCCGTCCGGGCCACCCGCGGCAAGGGCCCGCAAGCCCTCCTCGATCCACCCGCTGCGGGGCGTCCGGGTGATGGCGGCCATGGCCTCTCACTATTACGTCTGGGAGTTGACAGCACCGCAGGCGGTGCTAGATTCCATGTATACGGTACCGTATAGATGGGATTCACGCATGAGGCTCCCGAACGCCGCGCACACCTCCCGGCCCTGGCGTATCCACCAGCTCACCAGGGACTTCCGGCTTGAGGATGTGTGGGCGCTGCCGACGCCGGGCGGCCCGGACGACTTCCCTCGGCTGGTGCAGGGGTTTGCCTCGGCCGACCTGTCGCAAAGTTCCTCCGGCGCCATCCGCACGCTGTTCGCGATCCGGGTGAAGATCGGGGAGCTGCTCGGTTGGGACGCACCCGACGCCAGCCTCGGCTCGAGGGTGCCGACGCTCCGTGACCGGCTGCCGGCCGATCTGCGCGACGCCCCATCCGGCCCGGACTTCGACGCGCTGCCGGCCACCTCGCTGTACCTGCTCGAGGACGAGTGGGCGGCGGAGGTCGCGAACCGAACCATGCACGGGGTCATGCACATCGCCCGGGTCCCGGACCAGACCGGCGGCTTCCGAGGCCAGATGGCCGTCTTGGTGAAGCCAAACGGTCTGTTCGGGACCGCCTACATGGCCGCGATCAGGCCGGTGCGGCACCTGCTCGTGTACCCGGCGATCATGCGAGAGGGGGAGCGGATCTGGGAACCGCGCACCGACGATCCGGTGCCTGCGCACGGCAACTAGTTGCTC
>DASYQM010000346.1:0-24451 GCA_036005525.1 Streptosporangiaceae bacterium | reverse complement strand
CCGCCACCAGCAGCGCGAACCGCGCCGGGTGCTCGTCCGCCGCGATCCGCCGCTGCTGGCCGGCGTGCACCTCGATGACGGCGCCCAGGGCCGCGCGGGGGTCGGGGAAGACCGGGTCGGCCGGGTCGAACAGGGCGTCCTGCCCGGGACTCAGGGCCGCCGCGGGCCGCCCGCCGGTGACCACCGGTGCCGCCGCCCCGTGCAGCCGGGCCCAGGCCCCGGCCAGGGACGCGGGCTCACCCGCCCGGCCCTCGCGCGCGAGCAGCAGCCCCTCGGCCAGGGCGATGTCGTGGCAGCGCTCCACCCGCACCCCGGCCCGCAGCAGCGCGGGGTAGATATCCGCGGTCGCCGCCCATACCCACCGCACGCCGCCGGATCGCTCATGCCCGGCGACGGCCGCAGGAAGATCATCATGCCTAACGACAGGCCCGTGGCCGGTGCCGTCCTCGGCAAGCTCCGACAGCCAGCAACCGTCTCCCGGCCCGGCGACGACAGCGACCCGCACGGATCAGATTCTCGCCTGCGGGGCCGACAACCCCGCGCATGTGGCACCGTGGCCGCCCGGTGAGCCGCGCGCCTCTGCGCGCCGACGTTGGTGTCTGGGCCACGGTCCGGTCCCTGACCCAGGCCGGACCGGGCCCAGACGCTTGCCCCTCAGCCCATTCCGGCGGCCGGCGGGGTCGGCGGGGCCGGGTGGCTCCAGCCGGGCCCGCCGTGCTGGGAGGGCAGGAGGGAGAAGTCCAGGATGCTGACCGCGGTGGCCGTGCCGCCGCCGTCGGTGGCCGTCACCGCCACCTGGTGCCCGGTCTTGACCGAGCCGATGCCGTCCCGTTGCGCGTCCACTTTCGTGGAGCTGGAAACCTGGTACGTCTTGGTGAAGCCGTCGGCGCTCTTGACCGTGATGGAGTTGGTGCTCACGGCCGTAACCGAACCACGCTGGGTGTCGATCGTCTGGTAGCCACCGCCGGATTTGGGGACGACGAACTGGCCGTGCACCGCGCCGAACGGGCCGCCGAGGCCGAAGAATCCTCCGCCCGGCCGGCCCTGGTGGGGGAAGGCCGGCCGGGCGGACGGCGACGGTGCGGCGGCGAGACCGCCCGGGGACGCCGCGGCCGCCCCTGACGTCGGCGAGCCCGATGTCGCGGCCATGGCCACGCCAGCCCCGGTGATCAGGGCTGCGACGGCGACTCCCGCGAGAATCAGCGGCTTGCCAGGCAGTCTGCGCGTCCCAAGCATGAGCGTGTGACTTCCTTCCGGGCCGGCGCGGCCATCGGGTCGATGGGTCCAGGCCATTGTTCACCGGCCGAGTTGGGCCCTTGCTGAAAAAGCGCTGAGAAAATGGCCAGAACGCCGGTGGCCCGCGGCGCCAGGAACGTCTACCCCGGCACACCAGGAATGTTCGCACCGCCGGCGGGCGCCAGAAAGGCGGTGAAGCCCGCCGCCAGCGCCGCCGCGATGCGCTGGCGGAACGCCACGCTGGACAGTTTCGCGGCGTCGCCCGCGTTGCGCATGTTGCCGCACTCGATGAAGACCTTGGGCACGGTGGACAGGTTGAGCCCGCCGAGGTCGGTGCGGACGTCGAGGCCATGGTTGCCGACGTAGTTCGCGTAAGGCTCGTGGGTGATCCGGTGGTAGGCGCCGCGGATGGCGAGCGCGAGCCGGCGCGATGGGCCGATGATGCCGTCGTTATGCCCGGCCAGCAGGCCCGGCTCGATCACGTCGAAACCCGCGCCGCCCGGGGGCCCGCCGTCGGCGTGGATCGAGATCGCCGCGTCCGCGTGCGCCCGGTTGCCGATCGCCGCCCGCTGGGTGATACAGGGGCCGACGCCGTGATCGTTGGGGCGGGTGAGGATCACGGTCGCGCCCTCGGCCCGCAGCAGCCGGGCGAGCCTCATCGCGACGTTGAACGTGAAGGCGTGCTCGCTGTAGCCGGCATCGGTCTCGGTGCCGGTCGTGTCGCACGGCTTCATTTCGGTGATGACGTTGACGAGCCGGTTGATGGTGGCCGGGTGCGAGAAGTTCTCCCCGTTGTGCCCGGGGTCGAGCACGATCACCTTGCCGGCCAGCGGCCGGCGGCTGGGCGCGGTGGCGCTTGCCGAGGGAGCGCCGGCGGGAGAGTTCGTGGAGTCACCCCGCGGGGTGACGACGCCGTGACTCGCCGGCGATGCGCCGCCCGATGCCGGCACCGACGCGACCGAACACGCGGCGAGCAGGCTCACCAGGGCGCCAGCGGCGGCGAAGGCCGCTGCCGCGCGTGTGCCACGGCGCCCGTGCACGCCACAGATCATCCAGACACGCCCCAGTACCCAGCTCACAAAGGCCGCACTCCGGCACGATGCCAGGCTTCGGCCCCACACCAAACCACGATCGCGATCGGCTCAACCAGAGCCAGGTGACCACCACGGCCGGGCCGCACTTGCCACCGTGCTCATTGGTCCTGCCTGGTGACCCCCGGCCCCCCGGAACCCCCCTGGACCCCGCCCTCGGCATCGCCTCGGCCACCCACGGCACCGCCGCGCGTGGCCAGCGCTCATTCCGTGCGCGGCTGCGGGATCCCCGCGAGCAGGGCACGGACCTCGGTCTCCCGGTAGCGGCGGTGGCCGCCGAGAGTCCGGATTGACGTCAGCTTCCCGGCCTTTGCCCAGCGCGTGACCGTCTTGGGGTCCACGCGGAACATCGTCGCGACCTCAGCTGGCGTCAGCAACGGCTCAGCCTCGGGCGTGCGTGCAGACATGTGTACGGCCTCTCCTCCTGGACCGGTAGGCACTGCGATCCTGCGTCGTTCTCTCCCTGGCTCCACGCGGAGCCCGCCGTGGATGTCCTATATGGCCCACTCAGACCATATTGCCATCACCAGCGGTAACAAGTCGACCACCAGGAGCAAAGATTCTGTGACACATTGCCCTGATTTATTCCGGTGATGATCTGACGTTATGTAATAACAACGATACGAATTGTCGTGACCCGCGGGCGCCGCGGAGACCCGCCGTTCGCCGCTCAGCTGGCATGTTCCAGCGCGGCCAGCACCTGCCAACGCCCCGTCACCCTGCCGAGCATCGCGGCCGCCATCTCCAGCTCCCCGCTGGTGAGCGCCCTAATCGCGGCGGACAGCTCGGCCACCGACTGGTCGGCGCGGAGCGCTCCGTCGTCGAGCAGGTGGACCAGGCCGCCGTAGTCGAGTTCCACTAGCGCCTCCGGGTGGAACTCTTCCAGCCAGCAGCCAATCTGCTCTAGCTCGGTCACCACCCGCGGCGCGGCGTCACCGGCGAGAGCGACGGCCGGCGAAGGCCGGGCCCGCCGGAAGGCATCCAGCGCGAGCCCCACCCGCCTGCGGGCCCGCGCCATCGCGGTGGCGTAGACCAGGGTGCGGGCCGGTGTGACCGTCGCCCGGCCTCCCTCCCCCGGATCGCTGGCGGCGCCCAGCACCAGCCAGCGCTCGTCGGCCGCGAACGGGACGAACCACGCCGGAGGCACCGACCAGGTCCGGGCCTGGATGTGGACGCGCAGCGAGGTGGCCGCCCCCCGGGAGCGGGCGAAGGCGCCGATGGCCGCGTCCATCTCGGCCGCCGTGGACGCGGCCGACCACAGTTGGGGAGCCGTCGTCCTGAGCCGGGCCAGGCCGAGCCACGAGCGCAGCCGGGTCTGCCACGGGCAGATGTAGGTGCCGCCGTCGACCCGGCGCACATAGGCGTCGCAGCTTTCCCCCTCGGGAGCGATGACCGGCGGCACCGAGATGAGCCGCCGCAGCGCGTCCGCGTGCTCCGCGGCGAGCGCGCCTGTCCAGCGCGGCCGGCCGGCCGAGGCCGCGTAGGCCGTCCAGCGCCGGGCGTCCGGCCCGGAGAAAGCAGACAGCGGCTCATAGATACGCAGATATGCCGCGTAAGGGAGCACCAACGCATCGTGGCATGGCGTCACGGCCAGGTACACATCCGACACATAACGAGACGGTCACCGCGGCCCGAGCTTGTCCGCACCTCCCGTGCTCGGGCGGCCGCTGCCCGGCGAATGTGCGACGATAAGCGATAGTCTCTGCTGGGATTGAGCATCCCGCCCCACAAGGGTATTTGCCCAGTTCAGATGCCTAACTAGAACGGATAACCACCGTGACCAACGTGTTCGCGCACTTCCCGCAGCGCAGCGGGCCCTCCGGAGACGCGCGGGTGGCCGGCGATCCCGGGCACCCCCGGGAGGCGGCCGCCTCAGCACTGAGCACCGCCAGCCAGGCCGGGCACGAGCAAGTCGTGTTCTGCCAGGACGTCCAGTCCGGCCTTCGGGCCATCATCGCCATCTACTCGACCGCCCTGGGCCCGTCGCTCGGCGGGACCCGGTTCTATCCCTACCCGAGCGAGGACGCGGCGCTGCTCGATGTCCTCAACCTCTCCCGCGCGATGGCGTACAAGAACGCCCTGGCCGGGCTCGATCTGGGCGGTGGCAAGGCGGTGATCATCGGCGACCCGCGGCAGGACAAGTCGGAGGCGCTGCTGCGGGCATACGGCCGTTTTGTCCAGTCGCTGGGCGGCCGCTACATCACCGCGTGCGACATCGGCACCTACAGCGAGGACATGGACATCGTGGCCCGCGAGTGCCGGTACGTCACCGGCCGGACGGTGCGCAACGGAGGGTCCGGGGACTCCTCGATCCTCACCGCGGTCGGGGTGTTCCAGGGAATGCGCGCCGCCGCCGAGCACCTCTGGGGCGACGCCAGCCTGGAGGGCCGCCTGGTCGGGGTGGAAGGCGTGGGCAAGGTCGGCTACCGGATGGTGGAGCACCTGCTCGAAGCCGGCGCCCGGGTGGTGATCTGCGACGTGAACGCCGAGACGGCGGCGCGGGTCCTCGGCCAGCATCCCGGGATCGAGGTGGCCGAAAGCAGGGCGGCCCTGCTTGCCCGGCCGCTGGACATCCTCTCGCCGTGCGCCATGGGCGGGACCCTGGACGACGACACCGTCGCGACGCTGACCGCGCGGATCGTCTGCGGCGGCGCCAACAACCAGCTCGCGCACCCGGGAATCGAGAAGATGCTGGCCGACCGGGGCATCCTGTACGCGCCGGACTATGTGGTCAACGCGGGCGGCGTGGTCCAGGTGGCGGACGAGCTCGCCGGGTTCAGCTTCGAGCGGGCGCAGGCGCGGGCGTCCGAGATCTTCACCACTACCCGGAAGATCTTCGCGCTGGCCGACGAGGAGGGCGTGCCGCCCGCGGTGGCTGCCGACCGGCTGGCCGAGCTGAGGATGGCCGAGGTGGGCAGGCTGCGCGGCATCTGGCTGGGCCCCTGACGGCGCGCGGCAGATCCCATGGCCGCTCGCGAAACCCCCGGCCGAGCGCGCCCACGCACCAGGGAAGCGCTCGCGGCGCAAAGCAGGTACGGTTATAGGAAGATGCAGGCCGGAATGCACGTCGTACCCCAGGCGATGGAGGCCACGGCGGCCTATTACGCTGTGCAGGAAGCCCGCAACGATTCAGTGCAGGGAGCAGGAGCCTGACCCGGGGCTCCGCATGTTCGAGGGGGTCGAGCCAATGGGGCGCGGCCGAGCCAAGGCTAAGCAGGTGAAGGTGGCCCGCCAGCTCAAGTACAACAGTGGCGGGACCGACCTTGACCGGCTGCGGACCGAATTGGGCGTAGGCAGGGCAGACCACCCGGATGGAGAGCCCGCCGACGCAGACCTCGTGGACCGCTATCGCGATTACGCCGGCGCCGACGGCGAGGAGCACGGCGAGAACGACCGGTAGCGCCAGCTCATGACGGCCAGTCCCCTAGGCGCCTCGGTCTGACCGCCGTGTCTCTCAGCCGGGGTGGGCCCCGGCGAGGCGGACGCCGCCGTCCTGGCCGGTGACCTCCCCGAGCGCCCATCCGGTCACGCCGCGGGCTGCCAGCAGGCGCAGGGCCCGGCCCGTGTCATCGGCCGCGACCACGGCCGCCATGCCGACGCCCATGTTGAACACGCGCTCCATCTCGGCGGCGTCGACCCCGCCGCGCTCCGCGAGCAGGCCGAACACGGGTGGGGGGCGCCAGGTGCCGCGGTCGAGCACGGCACCGGTGCCGGGCGGCAGGACGCGGGCGAGGTTCGCCGCCAGCCCGCCGCCGGTGATGTGCGCGAGCGCGTGCACATTGCACCCGGATGCCAGGGCGAGGCAGTCCCGGGCGTAGATGACGGTCGGGGTGAGCAGCTCCTCCCCCACCGGGGCGCCCAGTTCCGGCGGCTCGGCGTCCAGCGCCAGCCCGGCACGGTCGAGCACCCTCCTGGCCAGCGAATACCCGTTGGAGTGCAGGCCGGACGAGGCGAGCCCGATCACCGCGTCCCCGGCCCGGACCCGGTGCGGGCCGAGCAGCCGGTCCGCCTCCACGACCCCGGTGGCGGCCCCGGCCAGGTCGAAGTCGTCGGGACCCAGGTGCCCGGGATGCTCGGCGGTCTCCCCGCCAATCAGCGCGCATCCCGCGCGGATGCACCCCTCCGCGACGCCTGCCACGACCGCGGCGGCCCGCTCTGGGCGGAGCCTGCCGAACACGATGTAGTCGGTCAGGAACAACGGCTCCGCACCGCAGCTGACCAGGTCATCCACGACCATCCCGACCAGGTCGATGCCGACGGTGTCGTAGCGGCCGAGCCGCTGGGCGATCACCACCTTCGTGCCCACGCCGTCGGTGGAGGTGGCGAGCAGCGGGCGGCGATAAGAGGCGAGCTTGCTGGCGTCGAAGAGGCCGGCGAACCCGCCGATGCCGCCGACGACCTCCGGCCGGCCGGCCCGGCCGACCGCTGCTCTCATGAGCGCGACGGCACGCTCGCCCGAGTCGATGCTCACGCCCGCGTCGGCGTAGGAGGACGAGCCGGCTCCGGCCTGGTTCACGGCGGGGGCCTGCCCACGCCCGCGCCGCGGCACGACGAGCCCGCCCCCGGCGGGTTCACGGCGGCGTCCTGCCGGCGGCCACGCCCTCGAGCAGGTGCTTGCCCCGCTCCGCGTCGGCGACCGGGATCGGGTAGTCACCGTCGAAACAGGCACGGCACAGGCTGGCCGCGGGCAGCGTGGTCGCCTCGGTCAGCCCGGCCAGCGAGATGAAGCCCAGCGAGTCGGCGCCGATCGACGCCCGGATCTCCTCCACCGACAGGTTGCCCGCGATCAGCTCGGCCCGGGTGGCGAAGTCGATCCCGTAGAAGCAGGGCCAGCTCACCGGCGGGCTGGAGATGCGCACGTGGACCTCGGCGGCGCCCGCCTCGCGCAGCATCGCGACGATCGCCCGCTGGGTGTTGCCGCGCACGATCGAATCGTCTACCACGACCACCCGCTGCCCGGCGATCACGCCGCGGAGCGGGTTCAGCTTCAGCCGGATGCCCCGCTGGCGGATCGTCTGGCTGGGCTCGATGAACGTCCGGCCCACGTACGAGTTCTTGACCAGGCCCTGGCCGTAGGGGATGCCGCTGGCCTGGGCGTAGCCGATGGCGGCCGGGGTGCCCGACTCGGGGACGGGGATCACCAGGTCGGCCGCTGCCGGATGCTCGGCCGCGAGGCGCCGGCCGACCTCCACCCGGGCGGCCTGCACGCTCCGGCCGGCGATCGTGGTGTCCGGGCGCGCCAGGTACACGTACTCGAACAGGCAGCCGCGGGGGCGCGCCGGGGCGAAGGTGGCCGAGGTGACACCCCGCTCGTCGATCATGATCAGCTCGCCCGGCTCGACCTCCCGCACGAAGGCCGCGCCGATGATGTCCAGCGCCGCGGTCTCGCTCGCCACCACCCAGCCCCGTTCCAGCTGCCCGAGCACGAGCGGGCGGAAGCCCTGCGGGTCGCGCGCCGCGTACAGGGTGTGCTCGTCCATGAAGACCAGCGAGAACGCGCCCCGCACCAGGGGCAGCGCGGCGAGCGCGCTGTCGGCGACGCTGGCGCTGCGCGGGTCCGCGAACAGCGCGGTCAGCACGTCGGTGTCGGAGGTGCCCACCGGGCCGCGCCACTGGTCCGCCGCCCCCTCCACCATCGCGGCCAGTTCGAGCGTGTTGATGAGGTTGCCGTTGTGGCCCAGCGCCAGGCTCCCCGACGCGGTCGAGCGGAAGGTCGGCTGGGCGTTCTCCCACACCGAGGCGCCGCTGGTGGAATACCGGCAGTGGCCGACGGCGATGTGACCGCGCAACGTGGACAGCACGGACTCGTCGAACACCTGGGCGACGAGGCCCATGTCCTTGTACACCACGATCCGGGCGCCGTCGCTGACCGCGATGCCGGCCGACTCCTGTCCCCGGTGCTGCAGTGCGTAGAGGCCGAAGTAGGCGAGCTTGGCGACTTCCTCGCCGGGAGACCAGACGCCGAAAACACCGCAGGCGTCCCGCGGCGGCCGGTCCCGGCAATCAGTGTCGCCGGTCAATCGGCCATCGGGCTTGACCACAGCGCCAGTGTAAGGGCCGCGGTGGCCCACGCGGCCTTGGCCGGGCCGAGGCGCGAGCGAGCCGGGAACGGTCAGCCCGCCAGCAGCGGCAGCCAGGCCGACAGGTCGGCGCGCGGCCCGCTGGCGCGGACCTTCCCGGCGGCCACCGCCTGCGCCCACCCGGACCGGCCGGTCGCCAGCGCGAGCCAGGTGAGCGGGTCGGTCTCGACCACGTTCGAGGGGGTCCCCCGGGTGTGCCGCGGCCCCTCGATGCACTGCACCGCGGCGTAGGGCGGCACCCGCACCTCCACCGCATGGCCCGGCGCGCGGTCGGCGAGCACGCCGAGCAGGAAGGTCACGGCCGCCCGCAGCGCCGCCGGGCGCGGCGCGAGCCCGCCGTCCACCGCCGCCAGCACGGCGCGCACGCACTCGCGGCCGAGCGAGGCCGCATCGGCGGGCCCGGTCCAGCCGGACTCCCCCAGCGCGGCGCGCTGCTCGTCGGCGGCGGCACGCAGCCGCTCGGTGGCCGCTGCCCTGGCTGACGCCCGTCTGGCCGGCACGGCGGGCCTCACCCGAACAGGGCCGGCAGCACGCCCCGGTGCGCGGTGGCGAGCTCATCCAGGGGCACCGCGAAGCTGCCCGCCACCTCCAGGCTGGTGCCCCCGACCGTGCCCAGCACCGTCGCGGGGACGCCGTGCGCCGCGCACAGGCCGGCGAACTGCTCCTCCGACCCGGGAACCACCGCGACCACCACCCGCGCCGCCGACTCGCTGAACAGGAAGGTGAACTCGTCGCCCGGCACGCTCACCCGGCAGCCGTGCCCGCCGGCCAGGCAGGACTCGGCGAGCGCGACGGCGAGACCGCCGTCCGAGACGTCGTGCGCCGCCGCCAGCAGCCCGGCCCGCGCGGCCGCGGCGAGCAGCGACGCGGCAGCCCGTTCTGCATCCAAAACGACGGCGGGCGGCCGCCCGCCGAGGTGACCATGGGTCACCTGCGCCCACGCCGACCCGCCGAACTCATCACGGGTCGTGCCGAGCAGCACCACCTGCGCGCCCGGCTGGCCGAACCCCATCGCCACCCGGCGCCGCACGTCGTCCAGCACGCCGAGCACCCCCACCACCGGAGTGGGGTGGATCGCGGTCTGCCCGGTCTGGTTGTAGAAGCTCACGTTGCCGCCGGTCACCGGGGTGCCCAGGGCGGCACAGCCATCCGCGAGGCCCCGCACCGACTCGGTGAACTGCCACATGACGGCGGGATCCTCCGGCGACCCGAAGTTCAGGCAGTTGGTGACGGCGACCGGGCGGGCGCCGGTGGCCGCCACGTTCCGGTACGCCTCGGCCAGGGCGAGCTGCGCGCCCGCGTACGGGTCGAGCAGGCAGTACCGCCCGTTGCCGTCGGTGGCGAGCGCCACGCCGAGCCGTGTCAACTCGTCGACCCGGAGCACGCCCGCGTCCTCCGGCATCGCGAGCACCGTGTCGCCCCGCACGTGCCGGTCGTACTGCTGGGTCACCCAGGTCTTGTCGGCCAGGCCCGGCGAGCCGAGCAGGGAGAGCAGCGCCGCGCGCAGCCCACCGCCCGACGATGGCCGCGGCAGCGCGGCCGGGTCGTCCGCGGCCAGCGCGTCCTGGCCGGGCGGGCGGGCGGCGGGACGGTCGTACACCGGGCCCCGATGGGCGGCGGTCTCCGGCGCGATGTCCACGACCAGCTCGCCGTGCCAGGTCAGCTCCAGGCGGCCGGTGCCGGTCACCTCGCCGATCACCGTGGCCGGCACCTCCCAGCGGGCGCAGATGGCCAGGAAGCGCTCCACGTCGGCGGGCGCGGCGATGGCCATCATCCGCTCCTGCGACTCGCTCATGAGGATCTCGGCCGGGCCGAGCGAGGGGTCGCGGAGCGGCACGGCGTCGAGCTGGACCGCCATCCCCGAGCCACCGCCCGCCGCCAGTTCGGCCGTCGCGCAGGAGATGCCGGCCGCGCCCAGGTCCTGGATGCCTTTCACCAGCCCGGCCGCGCCCAGCTCCAGGGAGCATTCCACCAGCAATTTCTCCATGAACGGGTCGCCGACTTGGACGCTGGGCCGCTTCGCGGACTCCCCGCCGCCGAACGAGGCGCTCGCCAGCACGGAAGCGCCGCCGATCCCGTCCGGGCCGGTTCGCGCGCCGAACAGGATGACCTTGTTGCCCTCACCGCTGGCGGCAGCGAGCTGGAGGTCCCCGTGCCGCATGACCCCCACGCACAGGGCGTTCACCAGCGGATTCCCCGCATAGCAGGGATCGAACGCCAGCTCGCCCCCGATGTTGGGCAGACCGAGGCAGTTGCCATAGAAGGAGATGCCGCCGACCACCCCGGGCAGCACCCGGGCGGTGTCGGGCGCGTCGGCGGGACCGAACCGCAGCGCGTCCATCACCGCCACCGGCCGGGCGCCCATGGCCAGGATGTCGCGGACGATCCCGCCCACGCCGGTGGCCGCCCCCTGAAACGGCTCGACATAGGACGGGTGGTTGTGGGACTCGATCTTGAAGGTGACCGCGTATCCCTGGCCGATGTCGACCACGCCCGCGTTCTGGCCGATGCCGGCCAGCAGCGCGTCGCTGGGTGGCGCCTTGTCGGCGAACTGGCGCAGGTGCCGGCGGGACGACTTGTACGAGCAGTGCTCGCTCCACATGACCGAGTAGATGGCCAGCTCGCAGTCGGAGGGCCGGCGGCCCAGCATCTGCCTGATCCGCTGGTACTCGTCGCTGGTCAGGCCCAGTTCGGCGTAGGGCTGCGGACGGTCGCCGGTGGCGGCCGCCCTGGCCACCGTGTCGGGGCCGTCCCGGCCCACCGGGCCGGCCCGGCCCGCGCTCGCCTGCCCGGCCCGGCCCGCGCTCACCCGGCCACCAGCTGTCGCACCGCTGAGGTGAAGAAACCCAGCCCGTCGCTGCCCGGGCCGGTCAGCGGGTCGATCGCGTGCTCGGGGTGTGGCATGAGCCCGACCACGTTTCCCGCCGCGTTCCTGACCCCGGCGATGTCGCGCGCGGAGCCGTTCGGGTTGCCGTCGCAGTACCTGACCACGACCTGGCCCCGGTCCTCCATGGCGGCCAGAGCGGCCTCACCGGCGAGGTAGGCACCCTCCCCGCTCTTGAGGACCAGCGTGATCTCCTGGCCGTTGGCGTAGTCGCGGGTCCACGGCGTGCCGGTGTCCTCGACCCGGACCCGCAAGCAGCGGTCGATGAAACGCAGCCCGCTGTTGCGGACGAGCGCCCCGGGCAGCAGGTGGGCCTCGCACAGGATCTGGAAGCCGTTGCAGATCCCCAGCACCGGTAGGCCCGCCCGGGCCGCGGGCACCAGGTCCGCCATGACCGCAGCGAACCGGGCGATCGCGCCGCACCGCAGGTAATCCCCGTAGGAGAAACCCCCGGGCAGGACCACCGCGTCCACGCCGCGAAGCCCCCGGTCGGCGTGCCAGAGCGGGACCGCCTCCCCGCCGGCCCGGGCGACCGCCCGGGCCGCATCGCGGTCGTCGAGCGAACCCGGGAAAGTCACGATCCCAACGCGGGCTGTCATGAGCATCCTCGCAGGCAGGCGACCATCACCGGGCTGCCCAGTCCGCCACTCGCCGCCCCGTCGAGTTCCGGGCACCGGCACCTGGCGGCGGGCAGTTTGGGCTACTCAGGCAGGCTACCGGGCCGGCGGGCCGGTTCCGGCCGGCATCGGGGCGTGTCTCGTGGATCCATGCGGGGCGGATCCGCCTGGGACGCCTAGCCGGCGTAGCGGAGCTGGTCGTCGGCCAGGTGGGCCAGCGGTGCGTCGTCGCGCCAGGCGATCCGCTTCTGCAGGGACACGACGGTGCCGCTTTCCGGGCCGCTGCTCATCGTCACGTCGTCCACGCAGGCCTTCATGATCGCCAAACCGCGCCCCGACTCCGGCAGCGCGGTGATCGCCTCGTCCGGGGTCATTCCCCTGGCCTGCCGGTAGGAACGGCGCAGCGTCGCCGGCCGTGCCACCCGGCGGCGTATCCGCCTGGCCGTCGGCACCGAGGGCAGCACCCGCCGTGGCCGCGTTCCTGGCCTGTTCCCCGCGTCGGGCCCCCGGCTGCGGTTCATGACCTGGACCTCGCAGCCGCCCGTGCCCAGGCTCGCCAGCACCTCATACCGCTGGTCAGGGCCGCCATG
This sequence comes from Streptosporangiaceae bacterium, assembly GCA_036005525.1. Lineage (GTDB taxonomy): Bacteria > Actinomycetota > Actinomycetes > Streptosporangiales > Streptosporangiaceae > UBA9676. The sequence goes on along the minus strand of DASYQM010000346.1, from coordinate 11,953 downwards.
CCGGACCACGTTGGAGCACGCCTCGGTCACCGCGAGCAGGAGGTCGTCCACCCCGTCCCCGTCGGCGCCCAGGTCCCGCAGCGTATCGCCCAGCACGTGGCGCATAACCGGCACGCTGAGCGCCTCACGAGGGAACACCAGGCAGAACTTAACGTCCACGGTCGGCTCCTCGGCACCGTTCATCCGAGTTCGCATCCGCTCCTCAGTTCAGCCTCCACCGTTTCACGCTGGCCACTTAAGTCCGTTCCCCGTCAGAAGCACAATAATCGTCAACTCATGTAACTCTGTGGTCACGCAGTGATGCGAACGCGAGCCGAATCAGGCTTCACGAAACGTGAATTCCTCGATCACGGGGTTAGCGAGCAATTCACCCGCCAGTTCACTCACCCGCGCCAGGAGGGCCTCGTCGGCCGTTCCCCGCAGTTCCACCTCGAACCGCTTCCCCTGGCGAACGCCAAGCACCTCACCGAATCCGAGCCGCTGGCAGGCCCGCAAGATCGCTTCACCCTGGGGGTCGTGAATCTCCGGTTTGAGCATCACCTCAACGACGATCCGGGTCACTGTCCCGCCTTCCTCGACCCTGCGTGGCAACGCAGCGTACGCGACGCGATGCCGCTCGTGCGTCACCGGGACGGGTGTGACCAAGGGTTCGCCGAGGCGACCCTGGTCTGTCACGATGTCGGTAGTGCGCGTTCGCCGGGCCACCCGATCGGAGGCCGCCGAACGGGCATCGAGTGAGCCCCGCGGGGTACACGGCGCATGACAGCGAACCCCCGCGGTGCCGCCGCGGCGGAACGAAGGACCGACCGGCCGGTCACGGTGATCCTGGGACCGGCCCCTAGCGCAAGGAGTGGCACGTGGCCGTCGACGCCGACGGTGCGGTCACCGCACCGGGACCGGGGAGCCGGAACGGGCAGCCCGATCCGCGAGCACAACTCATCCAGCTCCTCACCCCCGAGGGCGAACGGGCAGATCACCCCGACTACCCCCTCGAGCTGACCACCGACGAGGTCAAGGCCCTCTACCGCGATCTGGTCATCGTCCGCAGGATCGACACGGAGGCCATCGCGCTGCAGCGGCAGGGTGAGCTCGGCATCTGGGCCTCCCTGCTCGGCCAGGAGGCGGCGCAGGTCGGCTCGGGCCGGGCGCTGACCCCCCGCGACATGGCCTTCCCGACGTACCGCGAGCACGGCGTGGCCTGGTGCCGCGGCGTGGACCCCACCAAGCTGCTGGAGCTCTACCGCGGCGTCAGCCACGGCGGCTGGGACCCCGCAGACCACAATTTTCACCTGTACACCATCGTCATCGGCGCCCAGACGCTGCACGCGACCGGCTACGCGATGGGAATCCAGCGGGACGGACTGGTCGGCGAGAACGGCGAGGCAGCCATTGTCTACTTCGGCGACGGCGCAACCAGCCAGGGGGACGTGAACGAGGCGTTTATCTGGGCGTCGGTTTTCAACGCCCCCGTCGTGTTCTTCTGCCAGAACAACCAGTGGGCCATTTCCGAGCCGCTTGAGCGGCAGAGCCGGATACCGCTCTACCAGCGGGCGAGCGGGTTCGGCTTCCCGGGACTCCGGGTGGACGGCAACGACGTGTTCGCGTGCCTCGCGGTCACCAGGAAGGCGATGCAGGCGGCGCGCGACGGCCAGGGGCCGACGCTGATCGAGGCCTACACCTACCGGATGGGCGCGCACACCACCACCGACGACCCCACCCGGTACCGGCTCGCCACCGAGCTCGAGGCGTGGAAGCTGAAGGACCCGGTGCAGCGCGTGAAGGCCTACCTGGTCCGCACCGGGTCGGCCGACGCGGCCTTCTTCGAGGGGATCGAGGAGGAGGCCGCGCAGATCGGCAAGCAGGTCCGGCGGGCATGCCTGGAGATGCCCGACCCCGCACCGCTGGCGATGTTCGAGAACGTGTACAGCGAGCCGACCGCGCTGCTGCGCGAGGAACGCGAGCAATACGCCGCTTACCTGGACTCCTTCGTCACCGAGGAGGCCGCGCGATGACCACGCTGACATTGTCGAAGGCCCTCAACGCAGGGCTGCGCAAGGCGCTGGAGGACGACCCGAAGGTGCTCGTCATGGGCGAGGACGTGGGCAAGCTGGGCGGCGTCTTCCGGGTCACCGACGGTTTGCAGAAAGACTTCGGCGAGTCGCGGGTGGTGGACACCCCGCTCGCCGAGTCGGGCATCGTCGGCACGGCGATCGGCCTGGCCCTGCGGGGTTACCGGCCGGTCTGCGAGATCCAGTTCGACGGCTTCGTGTTCCCCGCGTTCGACCAGATCGTCAACCAGCTGGCGAAGATGCGGCTGCGGTCGCAGGGCCGGGTCGCGGTGCCCGTGGTGGTCAGGATCCCGTTCGGCGGCGGGATCGGGGCGGTGGAGCATCACAGCGAGTCGCCGGAAGCGCTGTTCGCGCACATAGCCGGGCTGCGGGTCGTGGCCTGTTCCGGCCCGGCGAACGCCTACACCATGATCCAGCAGTCGATCCGCTGCGACGACCCGGTGATCTTCTTCGAGCCCAAGCGCCGGTACTGGGACAAGGCGGAGGTGGACACCGCGGGCGGGCTGGCCGGGGCCCTGCCCCTGGAGGCCGCCAGCACGGTCGCCGAGGGTACCGACGTGACCGTACTCACGTACGGGCCGCTGGTCCGGACCTGCGTGGAAGCCGCGGTGGCGGCCCGCGACGACGGCCGGGCGCTGGAGGTGATCGACCTGCGCTCGCTGTCCCCGCTCGACCTGCCCACGATCGTCGCGTCGGTGCGCCGGACCGGGCGGTGCGTGGTCGTGCACGAGGCCCCGGTTACCGGGGGCCTCGGCGCCGAGGTCGCCGCGCGGGTCACGGAGGCATGCTTCTACCAGCTGGAGGCCCCGGTGCTGCGGGTGGGCGGGTTCTCCGTCCCCTACCCGCCGTCCCGGCTGGAGGAGCACTATCTGCCGGACCTGGACCGGGTGCTGGACGCCGTCGACCGGACGTTCGCGTACTGAGAGGATATGCGATGCCTGAGGTGAAGCAGTTCAAGCTGCCGGACGTCGGCGAGGGCCTGACCGAGGCCGACATCGTCGCCTGGCATGTCAAGCCGGGCGACTCGGTCAGCGTCAACCAGATAATCGTGGAGATCGAGACCGCCAAGGCCGTGGTGGAGCTGCCATCACCGTACGAGGGGGTCGTGACGGGGCTGCTCGCGGAGGTTGGGCAGACGGTTGATGTGGGGACGCCGATCATCGCGGTCGACGTAGGCGGCGAGGACGGTGGGGGTACTGGCCCGGCCACCACCGATGTCCCGGCGCGCTCAACGCCTGCTGGGACATCGGCAGTGGCCGAGCCTGAAGGGGCCGCTGCCGGGGCGAGTGCTGGCGGCGGCGACGCTGCCGACGTGGCGGCGCGGGGGACTGGCGCTGACGGCCTCCGGGACGAGGCGCTGGCGGATGACCTGGTGCCGCGGCCTCCGGCCGAGGGGGCGGTGGAGCCGGGGGTTGAGGGGAGCCCGGCGCCGAAGGTGGAGCGGCAGGCCGTGCTCGTGGGGTACGGGGTGAAGCTCGGCGCGACGAAGCGGCGGCAGCGGAAGGGGGCTGGGGCGAGGGGTCGTTCCGACGCTGGGGCTGCTGCGGGGGCGGCGGCGCCGGGCGCCGCCGCAGCTCAGCCTTCGCCGGCGCCGGTCGCCACAGCAGAGCCTTCCGCGGCACCTGGCCAGCGGGCGGCCGACGCGGATGGGGACGCGCGGCCGGTGGCTAAGCCGCCGGTGCGGAAGATGGCGAAGGATCTGGGGGTCGATCTTGCCGGGGTGGTGGGCACCGGGCCGGACGGGACGATTACGCGGGAGGACGTGCAGGCCGCGGTGGCGGGGGGTGCCGCGCCGGAGCCCGTGGTGCAGATAGCCGGTGCCCGGGAGGAGCGGATCGCGGTCAGGGGAGTGCGCAAGCACACCGCGGCGGCGGTGACCGGCAGCGCCTTCACCGCGCCCCATGTGACCGAGTTCCTGCAGGTGGATGTCACCGAGACGATGGAGACGGTGCGGCGGCTGCGGGATCTGCCGGAGTTCGCCGAGCTGCGGCCCTCCCCGCTGCTGCTGGTGGCCAAGGCGCTGCTGCTGGCGGTGGCGCGCCACCCGATGATCAACTCGTCCTGGGACGAGGCCGCGAACGAGATCGTGGTCAAGCACTACGTGAACCTGGGCATCGCCGCCGCCACCGACCGGGGCCTGATCGTGCCGAACGTCAAGGACGCCCACACCCTGTCCCTGGCCGGGCTCGCCCGGGCGCTCGCGGAACTGGCGGTGGCGGCCCGGGAAGGCAAGTCCCGGCCCGCCGACCTGGCCGGCGGGACGATCACGATCACCAACGTCGGCGTGTTCGGGGTGGACGCCGGGACTCCCATCCTGACCCCGGGCGAGGCCGCGATCCTTGCGTTTGGCCAGGTCAGGGAGATGCCGTGGGTGCACGAGGGGGAACTCGCCGTGCGCCGGGTGACCACGCTCTCGCTCTCGTTCGATCACCGGATCGTGGACGGCGACCTCGGGTCGGCGGTCCTGCGCGACGTCGGTGAGATGCTGACCGACCCGGTCCGGATGCTGGCCTGGTGCTGACCGGGCGAGATGACCTGCCGGCACCGGGCCGCGCACAACCGAAGGGACGGCGATGCTCCGCCACGTGGTGCTGTTCAACTGGACGCCGGGCGCGACCGAGGAGCAGAAGCGCGCGGTAGCCAGCGAACTGGGCAAGCTGCCCGGGGTGATCGACGCGATCCGCGTGTACCGCTTCGGTCCCGACGCGGGGATCAACCCCGGCAACTGCGACTTCGCGTTGGTGGCCGAGTTCGACGACGTGGACAGCTATCTCGTCTACCGCGACCACCCGGTGCACCGGAAGATGATCGACGACACGATCAGCCCGATCGTGGCGAGCCGCTCCGCGATCCAGTACCACATCTGACCGGGAGGCCGGCGCGCCGGTCAGAACGCTTCTTCGGGCAGATCCATCAGCTCGGTCGTGGTCTCCTCGACGATGCGGCGCTCCACCGTAAGCCGTGGCAGCACGGTCTGGGCGAAGAACCGCGAGGTGGCCAGCTTGCCCTGGTAGAACGCCACGTCCGCCGGGTCCCGGCCGCCGGCGCGGGCCTGCCCAGCGGCGTCATCCAGCGCCGCCAGGGCCACCTCGGCCTGACGGGCGAGCAGCCAGCCGATCACCAGGTCGCCGAGGGCCATCAGGAGCCGCGTGGTGTTGAGGCCGGCCCGGTAGATCTCGGCCGGGCGGTCCAGCGAGGCGGCGGCGTAGCCGGCCATGGCCGACACCATGGCCTCCACGTCCGCGGCCGCCTGGGCGAGGGCGGCCCGTTCGGGCTTGAGCCGGCCGTTGCCCGACTCGCTGGCGGCGAAGTCCGCGATCTGGCCCAGCAGCACCCGCAGGGCGTGGCCCTCATCGCGCAGGATCTTCCGGAAGAACAGGTCAAGCCCCTGGATCGCGGTGGTGCCCTCGTACAGGCTGTCGATCCTGGCGTCCCTGATGTACTGCTCGATCGGGTAGTCCTGCAGGTAGCCGGAGCCCCCCAGCGTCTGCAGGGACAGGCTTAGCAGTTCGTAGGCGCGCTCGGAGCCGACTCCCTTTACGACCGGGAGCAGCAGGTCATTGAGGCCGGCGGCGGTGGCGTCGGGCTGGCCGGCGGCCGCCGCGATCTGCAGCGCATCCTGGAACGACGCCGTGTACAGCATGAGCGCCCGCATCCCCTCGGCGTACGCCTTCTGCGTCATCAGCATCCGGCGGACGTCGGGGTGGTGCATGATCGTGACCCGCGGCGCGGTCTTGTCCGCCATCTGGGTCAGGTCCGCCCCCTGCACCCGGGACCGGGCGAAGTCGAGCGCGTTCAGGTAGCCGGTGGACAGGGTCGCGATCGCCTTGGTCCCGACCATCATCCGGGCATGCTCGATGATCATGAACATCTGCCGGATGCCATCGTGGACGTCCCCCACCAGCGTGCCGACCGCCGGCCGCCGGGCCCCGAAGGTCAGCTCGCAGGTGGTCGAGGCCTTCAGGCCCATCTTGTGCTCAACGGCGGTGACCTCGACCCCGTTCCGCTCACCCAGGTTGCCGTCGGCGTCGACCAGGTATTTGGGCACCAGGAACATGGACAGCCCCTTGGTGCCGGGGGCGTGTCCTTCGGGGCGCGCCAGCACGAGGTGGAAGATGTTCTCCGCCATGTCGTGCTCGGCGCTGGTGATGAACCGCTTGACGCCCTCGATGTGCCAGGTGCCGTCGGGCTGGCGGAACGCCCAGGTGCGGCCGGCGCCCACGTCGGAGCCCGCGTCCGGCTCGGTGAGCACCATGGTCGCGGTCCACCCGCGCTCGATCGCCTGCTCGGCGAACCGCCTCTGCTCCGGGGTGCCCAGCCGCCACAGGACCTGAGCGAACGTGGGACCGCCGGAATACATCCAGACCGCCGGGTTGGCGCCGAGGATCAGTTCCGCCACCGACCAGGCCAGGGAGCGGGGAGCGCGGCTGCCGCCCAGCTCGGGGGGAAGGTCCAGCCGGAACCACTCCGCGTCCGCGAGCGCGCGGAAGGACTTCTTGAGTCCCTCCGGGATGTGCACCGAGCCCGTTGCCGGGTCGAACTCCGGCGGATTGCGGTCGGCCTCGGCGAACGAGGCGGCCAGCGGGCCGGTCGCGAGCCGGTTCACCTCGTCGAGAATCCCCCGCGCCGTCTCCTCGTCGAACTCTAGAAAGGGCTCCGCACCGAGCACATCCTGGCGGCGGAGCAGCTCGAAGAGGTTGAACTCGATGTCACGGAGGTTGCTCTTGTAGTGGCCCATCGCGGCTCCGCTTCTTCCCGGCCCGCCTTCGCCGGCGCCGGCCGACACCGGCGCCCTTGTCCTACTCAGCGGTAACCAGTCATATGCTACCCGCTGGTAACAGAGTTTGCTACCCGCCGGTAACGAACCTGGCACCAGGGGTTCCTCCTGGGCAGATGGCGTTCTACAGTGAGCCGGGACGGAGCACGATCTTCCAGAGCGCCGGCGACCGGCGGCCGGCTGGCGAGGTGGGCGATGGCACTGGCCCTGACCGAGGAGCACCTGGCGCTGGCGGAGTCGGTCCGGGGCTGGGCCGGGCGGGCGGCGCCCGCCGAGGTGATCAAGGCGACGGTGGCGGCCGGCGACGGCGGCGCGGCGCTCTACGCCGACACGCTGCGGCCCGCCCTCGCCGTGCAGGGCCTGCTCGGCCTCCACCTGCCCGAATCGCTCGGCGGCCAGGGTTACGGCCTGCCCGAGCTGGCGATCGCGGCCGAAGAACTGGGGCGGGCCCTGGTGCCGGGAGCCTTCCTGCCCACCGCGCTCGCCAGCGCGATTCTGCACCGCGCCGACGACGATGCCCTGAACGGGCTGGTCAAGGACATGGCGGGCGGCACGCTGACCGGGGCGGTCGGGTTCGCGCTGGGCATCGTCGCCACCCGGGCGCCCGGTGGTGGCGAGCCCGGTGGTGGCGAGCCCGGTGGTGGCGAGCCCGGCGCGCTGGTGATCCACGGCGACTGCGGGCCGGTCGCCGGTGCGAGCGAGGCCGACCTGGTGATCGTCCCTGCCCTCCTGGATGACGAGCCATTCTGGGTGGTGCTGGATGCCGCCGATGTCGAGATCACGCCGCTGGAGGGCCTCGACCTCGCCCGCCCGGCCGGGCGGGTCCGCGCGGATCACCTGACCGTGCCCTCCGGCCGGGTGCTCGGCGGGCTGCGGCCGCGCGTGGTGACTTCCCTGGCCGCGGCCCTGCTGGCGGCCGAGGCCTGCGGCATCGCCGACTGGGCGGTGTCCACCGCGTCGGCGTACGCGAAGATCCGCCACCAGTTCGGCCGGCCCATCGGCCAGTTCCAGGGGGTCAAGCACCGCTGCGCATGGATGCTCACAGCGGCGGAGCAGGCCGCGGCCACGGCCTGGGACGCCGCGCGGGCGCTCCAGGACGCGGCACGCCTCGACGGCGCCGGCGGCGACGGTGATACTGACGGCAGCGCGGACGAGGGCGAGTTCGCGGCCGCGGTGGCCGCGCTGGTAGCGGTGGACGCCGCCGTCAGCTGCACGCACGACTGCATCCAGGTGCTCGGCGGCATCGGCTACACGTGGGAGCACGACGCGCACCTCTACTACCGCCGCGCGCTCTCGCTGCGGGCCCTCCTCGGCGCCCCCGGCGAGTGGGCCCAGCGGGTGGCCGGCCTGGCGCTCACGGGTGTGCACCGGTCGGCCGGCATCGACCTGCCCTCCGAGGCCGAGCCGCTGCGCGCGCGGGTGCGGGCGGACCTGACGGCGATCGCGGCCGCCGACACCGCCGACCGCAACCGGCGGCTGGCCGAGGGTGGCTGGGTCGTGCCACACCTGCCGCGCCCCTGGGGACGGGACGCCGGGCCGCTGGAGCAGCTCGTCATCGCCGAGGAGATGCGGGCGGCCAGGCTGCGCGCGCCGGGCCTCGCGATCGGCGCCTGGGTGATCCCCGCTCTCGTCCAGTACGGCACGCCGCAGCAGCAGGAACGCTTCCTGCCCCCAACCCTGCGGGGCGAGCTGGTCTGGTGCCAGCTGTTCAGCGAGCCGGGAGCCGGCTCGGACCTGGCCGGGCTGTCCACCCGGACGGAACGGGCCGGGGGAGGGTGGCGGCTCACCGGGCAGAAGATCTGGACCTCACTGGCGAAGCAGGCCGCCTGGGCCATCTGCGTCGCCCGGACCGACCCGGACGCGCCACGGCACGACGGGATCAGCTACTTCCTGGTCGACATGACCTCACCGGGCGTGCAGGTGCGGCCGCTGCGGGAGATGACCGGCGACGAGCTCTTCAACGAGGTCTTCCTCGACGACGTGTTCGTGCCGGATGACCTGGTGGTCGGCGGGGTCAACCGGGGCTGGCGGGTCGCCCGCACCACCCTGGCCAACGAGCGGGTGTCCCTCTCGCAGTCGTGGACGTTTGGCTGCGGCGTCCCGGAACTGGTCGAGGCCGTGCGGGCCATGGGGGATGCGGCCGGGCCGGCGGAGCTGGAGCGGGCCGGGCGGCTGGTGGCCGAGGGGCACGCCATCGACCTGCTGGGGACGCGGGTCATGCTCAAGCAGCTGTCCGGCACCGAGCCGGGAGCCACCGGAAGCGTCCGTAAGCTGCTCGGCATGCGTTACGCGCAGCGGGTCGCCGAGGAATGCTGGAGCCTGGCCGGCGCGGACGGTGCCCTCGGCGGCACCCGGTGGTCCCGGGCGGTGCTGTTCACCCGCGCGCTCACGATCGGCGGCGGCACCACCGACATCCAGCTGAACATCATCGGCGAGCGCATACTCGGCCTGCCGCGCGACCCGGCGCCGGGGACCTAGCGGCCGCAAGAGGGGCACCACGCCGCGCAAATCCCAGGCGGGCCTGCCGCACCGTGCGACTATCGGGCACGGGAGGGCAAGCAGCTATGGCTCGCGAGGGCAAGGCCTCATGGGGGCACACCGCAGCGGCCTGGCGGGCCAGGCACCGCCGGGTGCTCCTGCTCGCCTGCAGCCTGATGTCATTGCTGATCCTGCTCTTCGCCGGGACCGCGTGGGGCCTCGCGACCTATGCCAACAACGCCGTGGGGCGCATCTTCGCTGGCACGGCCGGCGGCATCTCCGGCCCGCTCAACGTGCTGCTGGCCGGGGTCGACCTGCGCGCCGGCCTGACTCCGGCCCAGCAGCGGGCGCTGCACGTGGGGCACGCGGCCAGCTTCAACTCCGACACGCTGATGCTGATCCACATTTCCGCCAGCCGGTCCAGCGTGACCGTGGTCAGCCTGCCCCGTGACTCGTGGGTGCTCATCCCCGGGCACGGCATGGACAAGATCAACGCAGCGTTCGGCCTCGGCGGCCCCCGGCTGACGGTGGCCACCGTCGAGTACGCCACCGGGCTGACCATCAACGACTTCATCGAGGTCAACTTCCTCGGCTTCGTCAAGGTCATCGACGCGCTCGGCGGGGTGAACATCTGCCTGCCGCAGGCGGTGGACGACCCCGACAGCGGACTGCACCTGGCTGCTGGGGTCCACCACGTGAACGGCATCACGGCACTCAAGTACGCGCGTGACCGGCACTCCTTCGCCGCCTCCGACCTGGCGAGGATCACCGACCAGCAAAGCCTGCTGTCCTCGCTGCTGAAGGAGGCGATCAGCTCCGGCACCCTGGCCAACCCGCTCCGGCTGAGCCGGTTCCTGTCCGCCGCCCTCGGCGTGGTCAAGCTCGACCAGAACCTGAACCTGACCGCACTGGCCGACCAGTTGCGCGGCATCACGCCCGCCGGGGTCCACTTCCTGACCGTGCCACTCGGCAACACGAACTACCTGACCCCGGGCGGCGAGTCGGCCGTGCAGTGGGACAGCGCGGCGGCAGGCAAGCTGTTCGCCGCGCTGGGGGACGACCAGCAGGTCAGCGGGCCCAGCCCCGGCCCGGCACGGGCCGGTGGCACGCGGTTGCGCCGGAGCCAGGTCGCGGTCGACGTCTACAACGGAACCATGATCGGCGGGCTGTCCGCCAGCACCGGGGCGGCGCTCGCCAGCCTCGGCTTCCGCGTCCATTCCGGCCTCAACTGGCCCGCCCACGACATCACGCACAGCCTCATCCAGTTCCCGCCGGGCCAGCAGGCGGGGGCGCGCCTGCTGCGGGCGGCCCTGCCCGGTGCGACGATGAGCCAGGCGAGCGGGCTGCACCGGATCAGGATCGTGCTCGGCACGACGGGCTCCACGGTCAGCAGTGACTCCCCGGGACCGTCGCCCGCGCCCGCCGCCACCGGGTCGCGATCAGCCGCCCAGGCAGCCTGCCGGTAGCCGCGGTCACCTCACCGGCGGGTGGCGGGCCACGGACGGGGCGCGGGCCGCTCAGCCCTCGGGCGGGGCGGACGGGCCCTTGCCGTCGCCGAACCCCTGCTCGGCTTCCTGCCGGGACAGCGCCTTGATCAGCCGGTCGATCTTGTCAGCACCATCCGGCCCGGCGCGGCCGGTGCGCTCGGCATAGACCGCGGCGCCCAGGTCGCGGAACATGGCGTCGGCCCGCCGCCGTGCCTGCGCCTCATCGAGCTTGACCCTGCCCTCCTGGGCGGCCTCCTGCGTCCTCTGGGCAATCTGGGCGGCCTGCTCCCGCACCCGGTCCATCAATCCCATCGCGTCCTCCGTGCATGAGAGGTCTGGCTCCAGCGTAGGCTGGGCACAGGGTGCTCAGGAGGTTGCACTGGGCCCAGGTCGGCCGATGTGATGCTCGATCGCGGCCAGCATCTCCGGTTACGCGCGTTCAACCCGCTCCGAGACAGGGCGGCGATCGCCGTCGACCTAGCACTGCCGCGCCGGTGTGCGTGTGCGCTCGCCCGGGTTGCCGTCGCCGGCGGCGCTACCCTTCCGATGCCAGCGATGCGGAGTGGGCTCTGCTCGCGCCGCTGCTGCCGGTCCCGGCCTGCCGGGCCACAGCGGGCGGCCGGCCTGAGGCGAACTGCCGCGGTGCGGTGGTGGATGCGATCCGGCATGTGGTTCATAACGGGTGCGTGTGGCGGGCGCTGCCGGCTGACTTCCCGCCCTGGCGCACGGTCTATGGCATCTGCCAGCGGCGGCACGCCGACGGGGCCACCATCGCCCTGCACGACGCATTACGCGGCCAGGCCCGCCGGGCCGCCGGGCGCGCCACCGAGCCTACCGCCGCGGTGATCGACTCACAGTCGGTGCGGGTCGCTGCGAACCGTGCCGCGGGCCAGCCAGAGCTGGGACAACGCCAAGAAGGTCACCGGCCGCAAGCGGCACATCGCCGTCGACGCTACCGGTTAGGAGTAGGGGAGGAGGCAGATTCCGGAGTGGCCGGAGAAGCCGCCGCAGCTGCTGGAGCCCTGGAAGTTGTCGCTGGCGATCCACAGGCCTGCCCGGGTGACCAGCATGTCGTCGGCGCCCAGCCCGCGGCTTCGTGTGGGGTTGAAGGTCAGGTGCCCGGTGGAGGGAGACAGGCCCTC
>DASYQM010000345.1:0-4096 GCA_036005525.1 Streptosporangiaceae bacterium | reverse complement strand
CAGACCAGCCCACCCGAGTACGCCGCCGTGGAGGCCGGATGTGGATCATGTGGAGCCCATCTGAAGAGTCCGCTTGCAGCGTTCCTGGGTAGTTTGCCGCAGGCCCGGCATGATCGCCGCCAGATATCGTTGGTCTAGGCGCAGCGGGCGCGGGCATGCCCGCACGGCGCTAGCGCCGGTTACAGGCAGGACGCGGCCCGCATCATGTTTCCCCCCTAACTGGTGCGGGCCGCCCAGCCACTCCCGCAGCCGCAGCCCGCGCCCCGGCTGAGGCCCACCTGCGGCGAAAGCCGATCTCCGCACCGTCGCGATCGGGCAGTTGATGGCTTCTTGACCGCCCCCCGCAACTGCTTGCCACAATCTGTTCACCGGGGCTAGACCACGGTCAGCAGGCGCAGTAGCATGCGCCATCGGTTGACGAACAGCCGGTCCGGCGCGCCGGGCTGGCCGCCTGGGCCCCACCCCCCACCCGACCCCCGGTTCGCGGTACTGCTTGCGTACCGGCCCGGGAGGTGGACACCGATGTCTGGCCTCAGGTACCCCATCGAGATGGTCAACGGCGTGCCCGTGGTGGTAGCGCCCCAGGAAATTGATGCCCACAACGCCGGCTGCCTGCGGGCGGTTCTCCTCCAAGCCGCCGCCCGCGGGCACGCGACGTTCGTGGTGGACATGACCGGCACACAGTTCTGCGCGTCGGCCGGGCTGAGCGTCCTGGTGCGGGCGCACAAGCGGGCCCTGGCCGACGGCGGCGAGCTGCGGCTGGTGATCCCGGCCAGCGCCGCGGTCCTGCGCGTCTTCGCGCTCACCGGCATCGACCGCCTCATCCCCAACTTCACCGATCTGGAGGAGGCCCTGGAACCGGCACCTGCCGCCGCGCCCCGCCCAGGGCGCCGCAAGCCCCCACAGGGAATGCGCACCCGCGCGGACCGGCTGCCGCCCGATGCCGCCGCCGGAACGAGCCCAGCCTGACCCCGACCCCTCCACCCGCCCGGGACACCGCTGTGCTCGTGGCGGCAATCCAGGAGCGGCGGCTGTGCCCGTCGCGGCCGAGTACCCGCCGCGGTACATCCTTGTATGCCTCAGGTGGCTCCAGCGGGCCAGGCTGCGGGCGCGCACCTGGACCACTTTGCGCAGACGCCGTCCGCCGGACTGCTGGACCCAGGACACCCAGGCCCACCAGGAACCATCGCGCTCGTGCCGTTCCCACGCGAGCAGCTGCCCGGTGATGCCGCCCGCCATCTCCGCCAGCGGCGGCGCCCATGGTGGCTGTTCCCCCGCCATGACTCCAGTATGCGAAACTGCGTTCGATATGAGACGCCGACATCATGATCAGGACCGGCCCAGTTGTGGCCGTTCACGCCCTACGGCGTCCGGCTGAGCCGGCCGGTGAGTCCGGCCACGTTGCGCTGGAGCCGGTCCACCATGGCGCTGGCCCGCTCGTGCGCCTGCCGGGCCGCGTGCCGCTCCCGCCGCGCTGCGTCCAGCTCTGCCCAGGCCGCGCCGAGGGCATCCTTGGCCGCGTCCACCCGCCCGTCCGCGGCGCCGAACCGGGCATCAGCCTGCTTCAGGGCGTGTACCGCTCCAAAATTCGTCGCGGCGTCTGACCTGCGGGTTCATGGTGTTATTCAAGCGGCTCGGTGGTACTCATTGATCACGCCGCCGAGTACTTTCCGGCGCTGCACCTGTGCGCTGAGCGGCACGACGACCGGCTCGTCGTGGTCGGGTGATCGTTGACGGCGGGATTGGTGCGGCCGGTGGCCGTTGTAGTGGCCGGCGTATTTTCGCAGCACCGTCTGCAGGTGCTCTTCGGTGTAGATCAGGATCCGGTCGGTGCACTCGGCCCGTGCGGTGCGTATCCACCGCTCGCAATAGCAATTGGCCCGGGGTGTCCGAGGCGGAGTCTGCACGATCTTCACGCCCTCGCTGGCCAAGGCATCGTCGAAATGCGGCGGGTGAACTTGGCGGCGCGGTCCCGGATGACGAAGCGGAACGAGCCGATCCGGTCGCCGAGGTCCATGATCAGGTTGCGGGCCTGCTGGGCGGTCCATGCGCCGTCCGGGCTGGCCGTCACCCCGGGGATGTGTACGTGCCGGGTCGCCACCTCCATGACGAACAGCACGTACAGGCGCTTGAGGAAGACCGTGTCTACATGAAAGAAGCCGCAGGCCAGCAGACCGTCGGCCTGGGTGCGCAGGAACGCCCGCCAGCAGGTGCCCAGATTGCGGGGTGCCGGCCGGTAGCGCCGGATCCGCAGGATCCGCCGTACGGTCGCCTCGCTGACCTGGGTGACCGAGCCGGGACAGTTCGCCGTGCACCCGGCGGTATCCCCAGGCCGGATTCTCCCGCGCCAGCTGCAGCACTAGGTCGCGGATCTCCTGGCTGGTCCGCGGGCGGCCGGGCCGGCTCGGATACGTCCACTTGCGGGTGATCAGGCGGCGGTGCCAGGCCAGCAGCGTGCCCGGTGTGACGAGCCGGTGGGCGCGCAGCACGGCTGGCAGCAGCCGGGCCAGCGCCGCCAGGACCGCCCGGTCGGCCCAGTCTGGCTTGCGCCGGGCGACCTGACGCCGGAGCACCGTGACCTCATGGCGGAGCACCATGATCTCGGCATCCTTGGACGCCTGGCTGCGGCCCAGCATTAGCAGCCAGCCGAAGACCCGGATCATGATCAGGTACAGGAGGCGAAGAGGCACAAGCCGCGATCCTGCCCCAACCTGCTCATCCGCCGCAGGTAACAGCCCTTGTGTCGAGTTCTGAAGCGGTACAAGCTACCGCAGAGTCCACGGCGAACTGGCGACCCTCGGGATCTCGGTCGCACCCTCCACCGTGTGGGAGATCCTTCAGGACAACGGACTTGATCCCGCGCCCGAACGCAACCGCCAGGCCTGGGCTACCTTCCTGCACAGTCAGGCCAACGCGCTGCTGGCCGGCGACTTCTTTGAGACCTGCACGCTCACCGGAGCCCGCCTCGCCGTCTTCGCCGTCATCGAGCACGCCACCCGCCGCATCCACATCCTCGGCGCCACCGCCCACCCCACAGCAGCGTGGACCACACAACTGGCCAGAAACCTCGTCATGGACCTCCACGACGCCGGTGACGCCATGAAATACCTGATCCGCGATCGCGACAGCAGATACATAGCAGCCTTCGACGCCGTCCTGGTCGACAGCGGCATCACTATCGCGAGACCGGCATCCGCGTACCGCGCATGAACGCGATCATGGAACGCTGGGTGCACTCGTGCAGCCGAACTCCTCGACCGCACCCTCATCGTGAACCAGGCCCACCTCCTGCACGCCCTGCGCGAGTAGGAGTCGTTCTACAACGAACACCCGCCCCACCGTGCACTACACGCCGCAGCGCCACAACGCCCGCTACCACCACCCGTCACCGAGCCGGACCGAGTCAGCCACCTCGACATCCGACGGCGTGATCGACTCGGCGGCGTGCTCCACGAGTACCATCACGCCGCCTGAGCTGCCCGGATGGGATTTTCGGCACCTTCAGCTGCTTAACCGCTGCCCGGGTGGTGCTACTCGCCGTCGGCCAGGCGCCCGCCGGTCCCGCCGGCGGGCGGGTTGCTGTCGCTCGCGATCTCGGCGGGCGGCGCGTCCGGCACGGAATCGGGCTTGGCCACGCCCTTGAAGGTGAACTGGGCCTCCGGCCCGGTGCCCTCCACATCGACCGTGACGATCTGGCCGGCCTTCAGCTCGCCGAACAGGATCTTCTCCGACAGGGCGTCTTCGATCTCCCGCTGGATCGTCCGGCGCAGCGGCCTGGCACCCAGCACCGGGTCGTAGCCCCGCTCCGCGAGCAGCTTCTTGGCCGCGGGCAGCAGTTCCAGGCCCATGTCACGGTCCTTGAGCCGCTCGTCCACCTTGGCGATCATCAGGTCCACGATGGTGACGATCTCCTCCTGGCTGAGCTTGTGAAACACGATGGTGTCGTCGACGCGGTTCAGGAACTCGGGCCGGAAGTGATGCTTCAGCTCCTCCTGGACCTTGGTCTTCATCCGGTCATAGGAGCCCGTTGACTCATGCGCCGGGCCGAAACCAAGGGAGACCCCCTTGGAGATGTCGCGGGTGCCCAGGTTGGTGG
>DASYQM010000344.1:0-7085 GCA_036005525.1 Streptosporangiaceae bacterium | reverse complement strand
CCTGAGGCGCCGAGCGTCGGCTTCACCTGGAACCAGGCGCCGCCCGCGCGCACCGTACCGTCGCCGCTGGGTATCACCGCCGTCGTCAGCTCACCCCAGATCGCGCCGCCGACGAACTGCGTCGACTGCATCCGGTCGTCGCCGGAGTCCAGCTTGGCCGTGGCACCCTTCTGCGGGGCCGGCGGCGGGATGGCGTACTTCTCGGAGTTGATGGTGACGCTGGTCAGCGTCGGTGTGCCGCCCAGGCCGACCTGGTCCCGGTTGGTCACGGCCCAGACAACGAGGCGGTTGTCACCGGTGCCGCTGGGGTCCAGCGAGCTGAGCATGTACTCGGCGTTCGGCGTCCCCCTGGCCAGCGCGGGCTGCGGCGCCACCGTATCCGTCGTCAGGTTGGCGAAGTGGGCGAAGTGCGGGCTCGCGACGCCATTGATCAGGTCGGCCTTGTCGATGACCCACATCTCAGCGCCGTTGAACTCCGGCCCGAGGATCGAGAACTCGTCGGCGGTGACGTACAGGTTGGTCTGGTCGATTCCCGGCCTGGGCTGGTCGCCGAAACAGGGGCAGCCGTTCCCGCCCAGGTCCGTCGTGTCGATCGAGTACTGGGTCCACAGCCCAAGGGGGCTCGGGCTGTGCCGGACAGCGAAGGTCGTTCCCCAAGCCCGTCCCAATCCGGCATTCTGCACCCTGCACTTGGGGCATGTACACCCTCGCTTTTCCGGCGGCGCGGCTCAGTTGGGGTCGTCTGCTTTGGCGGAGAGCACCGATGACATGGTCAGGCTATCTTTCTGCTCTCCTGGCGGTGGTTGTTTTCGAATTCGGCGCGCTGGAGCAACTGGGAGCACCGCGCAGCCGGATGCCGTTGCTCCGGCCTGTACGGCACCATTCACCCGACGTGACGGCCGCCTTCCCAGGACCGACCGGCACGTCGGGCGCACCATCCCGCACACGGCGTTTAGTCGGCAGGCCGACTCTCCCCGGCCCGGACAGGCTCCACTGGCCAAGGGAGGGTCATGAAGCTAACGGCCATTACCGCAACCCGGCTGCCCTCGCATTCGCGCGCGTAAGCGAGGCGCGGCCGGACACTAATTGCCCGGCGACACGCTGGGCCGTCAAGGTCGTTACCAAACCTTTATTCATGCGGCACGGTCGCGGTTGCCTGCACGCCCGCCCGGCCACAAGGAGTCCGAAG
Organism: Streptosporangiaceae bacterium; assembly: GCA_036005525.1. Taxonomy (GTDB): domain Bacteria; phylum Actinomycetota; class Actinomycetes; order Streptosporangiales; family Streptosporangiaceae; genus UBA9676. Next base: position 5,896 of record DASYQM010000344.1, on the reverse strand, counting down.
AGAGGACAACGCGGATCGGCGTCAACATGCCGCAGGCGGAAGGGAAGTTCCGCACCTCACTTTGACCAGGCCCGTCGTTTGCCGGGCCTGAATGCCAGGCCGGGTCGGCCCCGGTCAGCCCGGCTCCGCCGTGTCCGGCTCCGGGGTTTCGCCGCTGCCCGGCGCCGCGCCGGCCGCCAGCCGCGTATCGGCGATGCGGTCCGCCTGCCGCTGGGTGGCGGCATGGCCACAAACCGCGGTCAGGAAGGGCTCCCTGCGCAGGGCGTACACGGTTGCATCGGTGTACGCGGTCACGCTCGCCGTGCGGGGGATGGTGCGCAGCAGCGCGATCTCCCCCACTCCGTCGCCGCGTCCGCACCGGCGCAGAAAGCGCCCGTCCTGCACGACGTCAAGCTGCCCCGCGGCGATCGCATAGTAGGCATCCCCCGGGTCGCACTGCCGGATCAGCACGGTGCCGGCCCGCGCGTGGACCGGCGTGAGGGCCGCCGCGAGGCCTTCGATCGCGGGTGCCGGCAGCTCAGCGAACAGCGGCAGCGAGCGCAGCAGCGCGATCTCCACGACGGGCACGCGTGCCCCCGCGTCCAGGCCGAACAGCGCGCGCCCCCCGGCCGCGGCGGCCAGCGGCAGCACGGCCGCGACCCCGAGCAGCGCGAGCCGACTCCCCCCCAGGTACACCAGCAGCGGCACGAGCAGCGCGCCCAGCGCGAGCCCGGCCATCGTGAGCCCTTCGAGGATGCCGAAGACCCTGCCCAGCAGCCGGGCGGGAACCGAGCGCTGCAGCAGCGTGCGGCTGGCGACGTCCAGCAGCGCACGGCTGGCCCCGACGACCGTCAGCAGGGCCACCGTTCCGGCCAGGCCGAGACCGAGCCCGAGCGCCGCCAGCGCGCCGCTGAGCACGAGCGCCGCGCCCAGGATCGGCCCGCCTAGGCGGCGGCCCACGAGCATCGCGCTCACCGTAGCGGCCAGTACCGCGCCCACGCCGTAGGCGAGGTTGAGGTAACCGGCCCACGCCTGCGGGCGGCCAAGGACTTCGATGGCCAGGATGACGAACAGCAGGTCCAGCGCACCCACCACGGCCGCTTCCGCGGTCAGCAGCGCCAGCATCAGCCGGAGCCGCGGTCGGCGGACCGTCAGCAGCAGGCACTCGCCGACGTCGGCCAGTACCCCCGGGGCACGCTGCTGCCCCGGGCAACGCTCCCTCGGCGAGGCGAGCGCCGGCACCCGGAGCCATGCCACGAGCAACGCGGCGACCACGCCGAGGCCGGCGCACACCGCGAACACGGCCGCCACGCCGCCGAGGGAGATCAGGACCCCGGTCAGCAACCCGGCCATGGCGATCCCGGTGGCCTCCAGCCAGCCCGCGGCCACGTTGGCCGCCGTCAGCTGATCGGGGGTGGCGGCAACCGACGGGATGAGCGTCGACTGCGCCGGGCGGGTGGTGGTCACCGCGGTGGAGGCCACCACGGCGGCCCCGTAGGCCGCCAGCGGCGCGCCTGCGACCACCGCCGCGGCGGTGGCGGCCATCGCCGCGGCCTGCGCCAGGTAACCACCGGCGAGCAGGACCACCGGTGATCGCCGGTCCGCGACGGCCGCCGCCACGGGCGCCAGCACTGCCGCCGGCACCAGCTGCGCCAGCGCCACCAGCCCGGCGATCGTGGCGCCGCCACGGCTGTAGGCGTAGACCAGCAGCGCAATCCACACCGAGTACTCGGTGAGGATGAACAGCGCGTACCCGCCCAGCACACGCAGCAGCGCCGTGTTGCCCGCCAGCGAGCGAAAGGCGCCCAGGCGGCGGGCGCTGGAATCGCCACCCACCAGTTCCCCTCCCCTACCGGACTGGTTACCCCGCTAGCATGGCGTAATGCCACGTCAGGTGTGGTCGGTGGTCGTGGTCGGGGCCGGGGTGAGCGGGCTGACCACGGCGATCTGCCTGGCTGAGGCGGGTCATCACGTGACGGTGTGGGCGGCCGACCCGCCCCGCCGCACCACGTCCATTGTGGCCGGGGCACTGTGGGGGCCGTCGTTTCAGGAGCCGGTCGCGAAGACACTGGCGTGGACCCAGCAGTCGCTGCGCGATTTCGTTGTGCTTGCTCAAGACCCTGGGTCAGGGGTACGGATGGCCGCGGCGCTGACCGTCGGTGACCTGCCCGGGCTCGACGACCTGCCGCCGCAGGCCCGGCTGATCCCCGATCTGCGCCAGGCCGAGCCTTCGGAGGTGCCGGAGGGTTTCGGGCGGGGTTTCCGCGCGACGATGCCGCTGGTGGACATGCCGCGCTACCTGGACTATCTCGTAGAACGCCTGGCGACGGCGGGCGGGGAGATCGAGATCCGCGCCGTGCGCTCGCTGAGCGAGGCCGGCCAGGCGGCACCGGTCGTGGTGAACTGCTCCGGGCTGGGTGCCCGCGAGCTGGCCGGCGACCGCGACCTGCGGCCGGTCTTCGGCCAGCATGTGGTGCTGGCCAATCCGGGGCTTGAGACGCTGTTCATGGAGCTCAGCCAGGCGATGGAATGGACCAGCATCTTCCCGCACCCTGGACGGGTGGTCTGCGGTGGAATCAGGCTGCCGGGCCGCTGGGACACCGCCGTGGACCCCAGCGTGTCGGAACGGATTCTGCGCCGCTGCAGCAGCGTCGAACCCCGGCTGCGGGATGCTGAGATCATCGAGGTCGTGACCGGCCTGCGGCCCGTCCGCCACGCCGTGCGCGTGGAGGCCGAGACCTCCGCGTCCACGCGATACGTCCACAACTACGGCCACGGCGGAGAGGGCGTGAGCCTGTCGTGGGGCTGCGCGCGGGAAGCGGCCGAGCTGGCGACCGTCTTACCGGAAGGCCACTGCTAGTGAGCCGGCACGACAAGCTCGCGGCCCCGGTAGAACCCTTCCTGCTCATCGAGGATGTACGGAGCCATCGCCGCGCGCCGGCGCGCCTCCCCCTCGGAGGTTCGCCACGCTTCGCACGACTGTTGTGAGGCCCAGGACGACACCCCGATGATCTGCTGCCCGTCTTCGGACCAGTACGCGTAGGCGCGCAGCATGCCATCGGGATGCGTGTCCGGCCGCCAGGCCCGCTCGAATTCGGTCAGCGTGCCGGGCTTGATCCGGCGTGTCGTCATCCAGACGAAATGTTCCTCCATCGTGGCCTCCTCCGCCGCCGACGCGGGCGTGGCCACCAGTACCGCTGCCGGTGGTGGCGCCGTTCCAGGATATTTCGCGTGGCGCCCCCGGCGCCGGTGGCCACTGCGCCAGCTCCTGCTGTGGGAAGCTGCGGATGCTTCATGGTGCGAGAATGCCTGCTGGTTCCCGTGGCAGCATCGCGGTCAGAACCACCGGAGAGCAGCCGCACCGATATCTGCGGCCAAGCAGGCGGGCTATGGGCCCCGTGCCCGGGAAGTGACGTCTGATGCCCGAGCAGGAACGATCGCCTGGCCTGGTGGTCATCGAGCCCATCAGGGACTGGGCATGCGCCGAGTGCGGCGGCACCGGCGAGTTTCTGCGCATGAACGACGCGGGCCCACTCTGCCTGGCGTGCGCCGACCTGGGCCACCTGACGTTCCTGCCGGCCGGCGACGCCGCGCTGACCCGCCGCGCCGCCGAGGCGAGCAGCCTGTCGGCGGTGGTGGTGCGCTGGAGCCGCACTCGCAGGCGATACGAGCGGCAAGGCGTCCTGGTGGAGGATCCGGCGCTCGCCCTTGCCGAGCAGCAGTGCCTGTCCGACGAGGATGCCCGGATGCGGCGCCGCGAACGCGACCGGGCGCGGCGGGCCATCGCAGACGAGGAGTTCCAGTCACGCCTGGCGGAACAGATCACGCGGCTGTTCCCGGGGTGTCCGCCCGGGCGGGCCGCCGCGATCGCCCAGCACACCGGCCTGCGGGGCAGCCGCCGGGTGGGCCGGTCAGCGGCCGGCCGCACACTGGACGAGGATGCCATCACGTTGGCGGTGATCGCCTCGGTGCGCCACCAGGACACCGGTTATGACTCGCTGCTCATGTCCGCCATGCCCCGCGACGCCGCCCGCAACCGGGTGCGGCCCGACATCGACCGGGTCCTCGCGAGATGGCGCAAACCCAGCCGCACACCCTAGCCAGCAAGGATCAGGCTCTCCAAGACTGGCTGGTGCATCCACTCACCGGAAGGCAGCGTGATCCATGTACCACGTGAACGCCAGTAACCTGCCGGGCAATGACATATCCCGCACGTTCGAGGGCGGCAGGCACGGCCCGTGTTCGGTGTCGTTCTTTCTCGTGCACAACCGGCCCGGCGAGGGCCCCAGCATGCATCACCACGCCTACGACGAGACCTTCGTCATCTTGGAGGGCCACGTCGCAGTCCATGTCGGCGACGAGACCCTCGAAGGCGGCCCCGGCGACATCGTCATCGGGCCGGCCGGCACCCCGCACGGTTTCACCAACAGCGGACCGGGCCGGGCCCGGCTCGTGTGCATCCATGCGGCTCCCGCGATGAAGACCGAGTGGGACTGAACCACCGGCACTCAGTTACGCCTGCGGCGCGGCCGATCGGGAAGACGGCGTGGTCTGGAAGACCGGCCAGCAGACCTCGGTCACAAGGCGCGACTCGTCATCGGTGTCGGACTCCGTAACCAGGTAGTGCTCGCGAATCGGCCCGTCCACCCCGATCTCGCGTTCTGCCACGTAGGTGCCGAGCGCGCCATAGGTCTGGTCCAGGTCGGCGAGGGAGCCCCTATGCGCCGCTACCGCCAGCTCGGCCCCGGGGATCTCCAGCATCCTTGCCCGGCCGGTGGAGCCGACGTCGTCCGTTACCGGGATGTACACCACGACCTCCCCGTCATCAAGCTCAAAAAACGCTGCGGAATAACGCTGCGGAATACAGCGCGCCACGGGGCCCGGCCGCTCGCTCGGACGCGGCTGACAGCGCCGCATCCAGCTCGCGGAATGCCGCGTCCAACCACGTGTCCAGGTCAGGTGCGGACACTTGCTCGGAGATCGCGAGGGCTCGCACCGGACCCACCGACCGGTGCTCGACGGCGATCGGTGCGCGCGGCCGTTCCAGCAGCGATCGCAGCGAAGCCACGACCGACTGCGTCACGGCAAGCTGTGACTCCATCCGCTGCATGTGCGCGACCAGCACCCGGTTACGGGCCCCGACGTCGGGAGCCTGCAGCACCTCCCTGATCTCGTCGAGCGACATGCCGAGGTCCCGGAACCTGCGGATCACCTGCGCGATCGGCACCTGACCCGGCTCATAGAAGCGGTAGCCGGATGCGGAGTCGATCTCGGCCGGCACCAGCAGCCCCACGTCGTGGTAGTGCCGCAGCGGTTTCACGCTCAAGTGAGTCATTCGGGAGAAATCACCAATCGCCAGCCGCACCTTCATGGCACAGATTCTCGGCCCTGCGCCGCCAGCTGAGTCAAACTCGGCGCCCGGCACGCGCTGGTGCGCCGCCATCACCGCACCGTCCGGTACCGGGGCAGCAGCCCGATGAGCGCAGCAACGGTGCGCCAGGCGCGGCACTGGCGGCGCCCGATTCCCTCGGCGTGGCGCTGGCGGCGCCCAATTCCCTCGGCGCGCCGCGATGCCCTGGCCAGCTCGCTCGCCTGGCGCGCACGACGCTGCCGGTCCGCCTGTGCCAGCATGTCGCGCTGCCGTTCACGGCTGTTGAGGCTGCTGATATGGGGATGCATGCACGCGGCCGCGGCCGTCGCGGCGAGGAACTCCGAAGCGAGCAAAAACGTCGCGCCCGTGAGCACGGTCAGTGATCGCCGGGGAGAGTCAGCGTTGGTCATGCACTGACTCTCGGGTCTCCCGTTACCGGAGAGTCAAGCGACGACCTTCGGTCATGGCCGATGTGACGGCGACCAGCCACTGCGGCCGAGCGCCGGCGCCGGCGGCGGCGGCACGGCTGATCCCGCGGGATCAGGA
>DASYQM010000343.1:0-30562 GCA_036005525.1 Streptosporangiaceae bacterium | reverse complement strand
CCGGCCAGATCGGCTGGGGTGCGATCACCGACGTCATCGAATGGGTCTGCGAGCACTGGGACCAGCCGGACGAGGGGATCTGGGAGACCCGTGGCGGGCGGCAGGACTTCACTTACGGACGGTTCCAGTGCTGGGTCGCGCTGGACCGCGCGATCCGGATCGCCCAGGAGCGCGGCCGCCCGGCCGACATCGTGCGGTGGCGGGACGAGCGGAACCGTATCTACGAGCAGATCTACGAGCGCGGGTGGAGCCCCAAGCGCCGCGCCTTCGTCCAGCACTACGGAACCGACGTGCTCGACTCGTCGCTGCTGCTGATGCCGCTGATGGGGTTCGTGGCCCCGCAGGACCCGCAGTGGCTGGACACCCTGGACGCCATGAACAAGGAACTTGTTTCCGACAGCCTGGTCTACCGGTACAACCCCAGCGCCTCACCGGACGGGCTGCAGGGCAGCGAGGGCACCTTCTCCCTGTGCACCTTCTGGTACGTGGACGCACTGGCCCGGGCGGGCCGGCTGGAAGAGGCCGAGCTGGTGTTCCAGAAGATGCAGACCTACGCCAACCACCTGGGCCTGTTCTCGGAGGAGATCGGCCTGACCGGGGACCAGCTGGGCAACTTCCCGCAGGCGTTCAGCCACCTGTCCCTGATCAACGCCGCGATCAACCTCGACTACCAGCTCGACCATGGGGCCGGTGACGTCGGGCCCCTGCTCGCCAGAGCCCGCCGTAAGTGACGGGGCCGGAGTACCGCCACTGACACGTTTGCCTGCTGATGTGGCGGGCCCATCCGCCCGTGTTCCCACTTCCTCGTTCCTACTTCCTCTGCGGAGGACGATAATCACGCCATGGCCGCCAGCCCGCGGCCCGAGGGCAGGGAGGACAACATGGCTGAGACCGCCATGCCCACCGACGCTGACCGCGCGGTAGCGCGCCATTACCTGCTGCGCTTCGAGGCAGACACGATCCGGTCGCGTCCGTTGTGGATCCGGCTGATCATTGAGTTCCTGGGCACGTTTGTCCTCGTGACGGTGGCGGCCGGGGCCGGGGTGATCAACCATTACGCGGGCGGCAACCCCGTCAGCCGGACCGCCGCGGTGATCGCGCCCGGGGCGGTGGTGATGGCCATGATCTACGCTTGGGGCCCGCTGTCCGGGCTGCACATCAACCCCGCGGTGACCTTCGCCTTCACCGCCCGCGGCGTGTTCCCGACCAAATGGGTCGTGCCGTACTGGGTGGTGCAGCTCGGCGGGGCCATCTGTGCCGCGCTGTTCCTGCAGTGGATGTTCGGCGACGTGGCCGCGGGCGGGAACTACCCGATCGCCAAGCACGGCGGGGAGTGGCGCTCGCTGGTGATGGAGGCCGCGCTGACCGCGATCCTGGCCAGCATCATCCTCAACACCGCGACCGGGCACCGGAGCATCGGCCACAACGCCGCGATCGCGGTCGGCTCGACCGTCGCGCTGCTCGGCCTGTTCGCGAGCCCAATCAGCGGCGCCTCGATGAACCCCGCCCGCTCGCTGGGCCCGGACATCGTGAGCACCGACTTCACCGGCTGGTGGGTGTATATCGTCGGCCCGCTGATCGGCGCCGCCATCGCCGTCATCATCATCGGCGCCGTACGGGGACTGCCCAACAAGGAGGAGCGCGCCGCCGCCGAGGGCGACGCCCTGCCGCTGCGGGCCGGCCGGAGCGGCTGACACGGGCCGCGCGTCGGCCCTGCCGAGGGTGACAGACCAAGGCGCCCTGCTGCCATAGACTTGGCCGCCGTAGCCGCCCGAGACCGCGCCGGCCCACCGGGGTTCCCGCTGGCGCGACCGCGGCGGGCAGAACGCAGGCGACCAGGGAGTGACGCCGCCGTGAAGACCGATGTCGAGGAGCTCAGCCCGACCCGGGTCAAGCTGACCATCGAGGTTCCGTTCTCCGAGCTCAAATCCAGCGTCGACAAGGCCTACCGGGAGGTCGCCAAGCAGGTCCGGATCCCTGGCTTCCGGCCGGGGCACGTTCCGCCGCGGGTCATCGACCAGCGGCTCGGCCGGGGTGTCGTGCTGGAGCAGGCGGTGAACGACGCCGTCCCGCAGCTGTACGGCAAGGCGCTGGAGGACAACGACGTCCTCGCGCTCGGCCAGCCGGAACTTGAGATCACCCAGCTCGACGACGGGCAGCAGCTCGCCTTTACCGCCGAGGTCGACGTCCAGCCGAAATTCGCCCTGCCCGACATCACGGGCATGCCGGTGCCGGTGGACAACGCCGACGTCACCCCGGACGAGGTGGAGGAGTACATCGCCGGGCTGCGGGAACGCTTCGCGTCGCTGAAGGGGGTCGAGCGCCCGGTCCAGGCGGGCGACTATGTGTCCATCGACCTGTACGCCACGGTGGACGGCAAGCCGGTGGAGGACGCGCAGGCGAGCGGGATCTCCTACGAGGTCGGCAGCGGCTCGCTGCTGGACGGCCTAGACGAGGCGCTGACCGGGATGTCGGCCGGCGATGCCAGCACGTTCACCGCCGAGCTCGCGGGCGGGGAACGGGCCGGGCAGCAGGCCGAGGTCTCGGTGACAGTGCACAGCGTCAAGGTCAAGGAACTGCCCGAGCTTGACGACGAGTTCGCGCAGTCGGCGAGCGAGTATGACACCCTGGGCGAGTTCCGGGCCGGGACCCGCGCCCGGCTGGAATCCGTCAAGCGGATGCAGCAGGCGGGCCAGGCCCGGGAGCGGGCACTCGACGCGCTGCTGGCCAGGATCGACATCCCGCTCCCGGAACGGCTTGTCGCCTCCGAGATCGAGCGGCGCGAGCACTCGCTGGACGAACAGCTGGAGCGGGTCGGCGCCACCAGGGATTCCTATCTCGCCTCGCGTGACCTGACCCCCAAGGACCTCGACGCGGAGATCGCCGCGGACGCCCGCCGGTCCGTCAAGACCGGGTTCGTCCTCGACCAGATCGCCCGCAGCGAGGAGCTGGGGGTCGAGCAAGAGGAGCTGAACGCCTACATCGTGAATCAGGCGTACCGCCTGGGTGTGCCCCCCGACCGCCTGGCCAAGGAGGTCGTCGACCGGGGTCAGCTTGGCGTCGCGATCAGCGAGGTGAGGCGCTCCAAGGCACTCGACCTGCTTGCCGAGCGGGCGGCGGTCACCGACGAGGCGGGACATGGCGTCGACGTCAAGGCGATCGTCGCGGAGGCCACGGGCGACGGCGAAGCCGGGTCCGGCGATGCGGACGCGGCAGAGGACGCTGCCCAGCCCGAAGCCACGGCCGCGGCGGAGGCAACCGGCGAGGCGGAGGCCACTGCCACCGCGGCGGCCACCCGCAAGAAGGCGGCCGCCCGCAAGAACACGGCAGGCTAACGGGCCAGGGCCACGGGACTGCCGGGCCCCTGGGGATCGGCCTGCGCCGACAGCGAACAGGACGCGCTGGCGGACGCTGCGGGCGCGGCCCCGCGTTAGGGTCACTGTCAGGGGCGAGTGGTCAAGGCCCCTGTGGGTCAACGGCCCCGTGGTCTTCGGCCGGGCGGGCCACAGGCCCAGGGAAAGCGAGCGAGGAGAGCACCGTGAGCGACGCGGCGCAGCGCCGAGAAGCGAACCAGCAGAGCAGCGTGGCGAGCCTTTCGCCACTTCACCAGGTGCAGCGCGTCGTGGCGCGCACCGCGGAGGCGCCGGTGATGCCCCTGGGCGACACGCTCTTTCAGCGGCTGCTCCGGCACCGGATCATTTTCCTCGGCCAGCAGGTGGACGACGACCTCGCCAACCGGATCTGCGCCGAAATTGTGCTGCTCGCCGCCGAGGACGACAAGCGAGACATCAGCCTGTACATCAACTCGCCCGGCGGCTCGGTCAGCGCCGGGCTGGCGATCTATGACGTGATGCAGTACGTGCCGAACGACATTGCCACCTACGCGATGGGCATGGCCGCATCCATGGGCCAGTTCCTGCTCTGCGCCGGCACCCACGGCAAGCGGTACGCCCTTCCGCACGCCCAGATCCTCATGCACCAGCCCTCGGGCGGGATCGGCGGGACGGCAACCGACATCAGGATCCAGGCGGAGCAGATGCTCTACATCAAGCGGACCCTGGCCGAGCGAATCGCCTACCACACCGGGCAGACCGTCGAGCAGATCGAGACCGACTCCGACCGCGACCGCTGGTTCACCGCGGACGAGGCCAGGGATTATGGCTTCGTCGACGAGGTGGTCCGCGACGCCGCCCAGGTCCCATCGGCCGGGCCAGTCTCCTGAACCCTTGACGCGGAAGCGGAGGAACGCACCGTGAGCACAACCAACCGGCCACTGGCCCAGGCCCACCGCGACGACCTCGCGGCCACCCAGCTGCAGCCGGCGCAGGCCCGTTATGTCCTTCCGTCGTTTGTGGAGCGGACGTCGTACGGGATCAAGGAAATGAACCCGTACAACAAGCTCTTCGAGGAGCGGATCATCTTCCTCGGCGTGCAGATCGACGACGCTTCGGCGAACGACGTCATCGCGCAGCTCATCGCGCTGGAGTCGATGGACCCCGACCGCGACATCACCATGTACATCAACTCGCCGGGCGGGTCGGTCACCTCGATGATGGCGATCTACGACACGATGCAGTTCGTCCAGCCGGAGATCGCGACCGTCTGCATCGGCCAGGCCGCCTCGGCGGCGGCGGTGCTGCTGGCCGCGGGCACCAAGGACAAGCGGATGGCGCTGCCGAACGCGCGCATCCTGCTCCACCAGCCCGCCACCGAGGGCGGCTACGGCCAGTCGAGCGACCTGGAGATCCAGGCCCGGGAGATCCTGCGGATGCGCACCGCGATGGAGCGCATCATCGCCCTGCACAGCGGCCGGAACGAAGAGCAGGTGCGCCGGGACGTCGAGCGGGACAAGTACTTCTCGGCGGAGGAAGCGAAGGATTACGGCATCGTGGACGAGGTTCTGACGAGCCTCAAGCGCCGTGCCGAGGTAGGGTCGTCCTAGAGCGGAAGCGGCCGGCTTGGGCCCGAAGGCCGCCGCGCCGGCGGCCGGTGGCTTCGCGCCGGGACGCCGCGAGCGGTACGGTCGAGTATCGGCACAGGGTAGACCGGCGGGGCCTCGCTGGCCCATGATGGCAGGACCGCTAACAGTCGTCGGGCCGTCGCGGCGGCCGGGTAAGGAGTCATCGGGTGGCACGAATCGGGGAGGGTGGTGACCTCCTGAAGTGCTCGTTCTGCGGAAAGAGCCAGAAGCAGGTCAAGAAGCTCATCGCTGGCCCCGGTGTGTACATCTGTGACGAATGCATCGATCTCTGCAACGAGATCATCGAGGAGGAGCTGGCCGAGCCTTCCGAGCTCAAATGGGACAGTCTGCCCAAGCCGCGCGAGATCTACGAGTTCCTCGACGCCTATGTGATCGGCCAGGAAAAGGCCAAGAAGGCGCTGTCGGTCGCGGTCTACAACCACTACAAGCGGGTCCAGTCGGGCGGCGACATCCGGCCCGGCGAGGACGGGGTCGAGCTCGCGAAGTCGAACATCCTGCTGCTCGGTCCCACCGGGTCCGGCAAGACGCTGCTCGCCCAGACGCTGGCCCGTCTGCTCAACGTGCCGTTCGCGATCGCCGACGCCACCGCCCTGACCGAGGCCGGTTATGTCGGCGAGGACGTCGAGAACATCCTGCTCAAGCTGATCCAGGCCGCCGAGTACGACGTCAAGAAGGCCGAGACCGGCATCATCTACATCGACGAGATCGACAAGATCGCCCGCAAGAGCGAAAACCCGTCCATCACCCGGGACGTGTCCGGTGAGGGCGTGCAGCAGGCGCTGCTGAAGATCCTCGAGGGGACGACGGCGTCGGTGCCCCCGCAGGGCGGGCGCAAGCACCCGCACCAGGAGTTCATCCAGATCGACACCACGAACGTGCTGTTCATCTGTGGCGGGTCGTTCTCCGGGCTCGAGAAGATCATCGAGCAGCGCGTCGGCAAGAGCGGGATGGGCTTCGGTGCCAAGCTCCGGGTCAAGAACGATCAGCCGGCCGCCGATGCGTTCGCCGACGTGATGCCCGAGGACCTGCTCAAGTTCGGCATGATCCCCGAGTTCGTCGGCCGGCTGCCCGTCATCACCAGCGTGCATAACCTCGACCGCGAGGCGCTCATCCGCATCCTCACCGAGCCGCGGAACGCGCTCGTCAAGCAGTACCGGCGGCTGTTCGAGCTGGACGGGGTGGACTTGGAGTTCACGCCCGACGCGCTCGAAGCGGTCGCCGACCAGGCCATCCTGCGCGGCACCGGCGCCCGGGGCCTGCGGGCCATCCTGGAAGAGGTCCTGCTCTCGGTGATGTACGAGGTTCCCAGCCGCAAGGACGTGGAGCGCGTCGTCATCACCGGCCCGGTCGTGCTCGAGCACGTCAACCCCACGATCGTCCCGCGCGGCTCCCGCAACCGCACCCCCCGCGAGAAGTCCGCCTAGCCCGAGCGCACGCGTCCCAGCCCGCCGGCGCCGGGCGTGCGCCCGTCCCCACTAGACTCGGCTGACGTGACCGGAGACCAGCGCACTCAGCTTCCGCCCCAGTACTCGCCTGGCGACGTGGAGGGACGCCGCTACCAGGACTGGGTAGCGCGGGGGCTGTTCTACGCGGACGCAAGCGCGCCGGGGCCGGCCTACTGCATCGTGATCCCGCCGCCGAACGTGACCGGCTCCCTGCACATGGGCCATGCGCTCGATCACACGCTCATCGATGCCCTGGTGCGGCGGCGCCGGATGCAGGGCTACGTCACGCTGTGGCTGCCCGGCATGGACCACGCGGGCATCGCCACCCAGAACGTGGTCGAGCGCGAGCTCGCCAAGCAGGGCTTGTCCCGGCACGACCTGGGCCGTGAGGAGTTCGTCGAACGGGTGTGGCAGTGGAAGGCCGAGTCCGGGGGCATGATTCTCGGCCAGATGCGCCGGCTCGGCGACAGCGTGGACTGGTCCCGCGAGCGCTTCACCATGGACGAGGGCCTGTCCCGCGCGGTGCTGACCATCTTCAAGCGCCTCTACGACGACGGCCTCATCTACCGTGCGGAACGGATCATCAACTGGTGCCCCCGCTGCCTGACGGCCCTGTCCGACATCGAGGTGGAACACAGCGACGAGGACGGGGAGCTAGTGTCCATCCGGTACGGGGACGGCGCGGACTCGGTCGTGGTCGCCACCACCCGGCCGGAGACCATGCTGGGCGACACCGCGGTCGCCGTCCACCCCGACGACCCCCGCTACGCGCACCTGGTCGGCCGGGACATCGAACTGCCGCTGTCGGGCCGCCGCATCCCCGTCGTGGCCGACCCGCACGTCGACCCCGAGTTCGGCACCGGCGCGGTCAAGGTGACCCCGGCCCACGATCCCGACGACTTCGAGATCGGCCGCCGCCACGGCCTGCCGAGCGTGTCCATCATGGACGAGCGCGGGGTGATCACGGTTCCCGGGCCGTTCGAGGGACTGGACCGGTTCGAGGCTAGGCCGGCGGTGGTTGCCGCGCTCCGCGAGCAGGGCCGGATCACCGCCGAGAAGCGCCCCTACGTGCACGCGGTGGGGCACTGCAGCCGGTGCGGCACCATCGTTGAGCCCAGGCTGTCCCTGCAATGGTTCGTCAAGGTCGAGCCGCTGGCCAAGGCGGCCGGCGACGCGGTCAGGGACGGCCGGGTCCGCATCCACCCGGCCGAGTTGGCTGTGCGCTATTTCGACTGGGTCGACAACATGCACGACTGGTGCATCAGCCGCCAGCTCTGGTGGGGGCACCGGATCCCGGTCTGGTACGGCCCCGGCGGCGAGGTCCGCGTCGTCGGCCCCGGCGAGGAGCCGCCGGCCGGTGCGGACTGGCGGCAGGACCCCGACGTTCTCGATACCTGGTTCTCATCCGCGCTGTGGCCGTTCTCCACCTTGGGCTGGCCAGACGACACCGAGGACCTGCGCCGCTTCTACCCGACGTCGGTCCTGGTCACCGGCTACGACATCCTGTTCTTCTGGGTCGCGCGGATGATGATGTTCGGCCTGTACGCGATGCGCGACCACGACCCGGCCGACGCTGTGCCGTTCCGCGCGGTCTTCCTGCACGGCCTGATCCGCGACGCCCACGGCCGGAAGATGTCCAAGTCGCGCGGCAACACCGTGGACCCGCTGGACTGGATCGACCGGTTCGGCGCCGACGCCACCCGGTTCACCCTGGCCCGCGGAGCCAGTCCCGGCGGCGATATCGCGGTCGGCGAAGAGTGGGTCACCGGTGCCCGCAACTTTTGCAACAAGCTCTGGAACGCCACCCGTTTTGCACTGCTGAACGGAGCCAGCGTGCCGGACACGCTGCCAGCGGCGGCGAGCCTGTCCACAGCGGACCGGTGGATCCTCTCCCGGCTGGCGGCGGTGACCGCCGAGGTGGACGAGCTGTACGAGCAGTACGAGTTCGGCAAGATCTGCGAGTCGCTCTACCACTTCGCCTGGGACGAGGTCTGCGACTGGTACCTGGAGCTGGCCAAGGCCGCCCTGTCCGGGCAGGACGGGCAGGCCGCGCAGGTCACCCGCGAAGTGCTCGGCTATGTGCTCGACCGCCTGCTGCGGCTGCTGCACCCGGTGATCCCGTTCGTCACCGACGAACTGTGGATGGCCCTGACCGACCCCGCCGGCCAGGGCGGGATCTCGGTCACGAGCGCCGACTGGCCAGGCGAGCGGGCTGCCCCGCCCGGCCAGGCGGCGGGGGCCGGTGAGCAGCCCGCCCGCGACCCGGCTGCCGAGGCCGAGATCACCTCGCTCATGGCGCTGGTGACCGAGGTGCGCCGGTTCCGTTCCGACCAGGGCCTGCGGCCGGGCCAGCCGGTCCCGGCCGTGCTGGCCGGGACCGACGGCACGCCCCTCGCCGCCTACACCGGCGCCATCCGCTCGCTGCTGCGCCTCGCCGTGCCCGGCGACGTCTTCACACCCACGGCATCCCTGCAGGCCGAGGGGGTCACGGTGGAGCTTGACACGGCGGCAGCGATCGACGTCGCCGCCGAGCGGCGCCGGATGGAGAAGGATCTCGCCGCCGCCCGCAATGAAGCCGATCAGGCCGAACGCAAGCTCGCCAACGACGCGTTCCTCGCCAAAGCGCCGGCCGGCGTGGTGGAGGCGACCCGGCGCCGGCGCGACGCCGCCCAGGCCGATATCGCACGGATCTCCGGCCGCCTGGCCGCGCTGGGTCAGGGGGAGGCTTGACCGGCGAGGACGCCCGGCCCGCCCGGCCTCCCCGGCCCGCGCGGCCCGCTGCGCCGCACGCCCCCGCCCAGGCGCAGCGCCTGCGTGAGGTGGAGGCGGAGATTTTCGGCCGGCGTCCCGAGCACGCGATCGAGCCCACCCTGGACCGGATCAGCGCGCTCGCCGAGCTGCTCGGGGACCCGCAGCGCGCCTGCCCGGTGATCCATGTCGCGGGGACCAATGGGAAGACGTCCACGGCCCGCATGATCGAGACGCTGCTGCGGACCCGCGGGCTGCGCACGGGGCTGTTCACCAGCCCGCACCTGAGCAATGTCAGGGAGCGGATCGTCGTCGACGGCGAGCCGCTGTCAGTAGAGGCGTTCCTGGCCAGCTACGACGACATCGCGCCGTATGTGGCGCTGGTGGACGAGCGCGAGCCGTTGCGGCTGTCGTTCTTCGAGGTGCTCACCGGGATGGCGTTCGCCGCGTTCGCCGACGCGCCGGTGGACGTGGCGGTGATCGAGGTCGGCCTGGGCGGGACCTGGGACGCGACCAACATCGCCGACGGCGCGGTGGCGGTGGTGACCCCGGTGGCCATCGACCACACCCGCTACCTCGGCTCGACCATCGAGGAGATCGCCGGGGAGAAGGCGGGCATCATCAAGCCCGGCTCGGCCGCCATCCTCGGCCAGCAACCGCCCGCCGCGGCCGAGGTGCTGCTGCGCCGCGCCGCCGAGGTGGGCGCGACCGTGGCCAGGCAGGGCGTTGAGTTCGGCGTGACCTGGCGTGAGCTCGCCGTCGGCGGTCAGGCGCTCAGTGTCCGCGGGCTGGCGGGGGAGTACCGCGACCTGCTGCTGCCGCTGTTCGGCGAGTATCAGGCCGCGAACGCGGCCTGCGCACTCGCGGCGGTGGAGGCGTTCGGGAGCGCCGGGCCCGATGCGGGGGCGCTGAGTGAGGAGCTTGTACGGGAGGCGTTCGCGGCGATGACCTCGCCGGGCCGGCTGGAGGTGGTGCGGCGCAGCCCGGTGGTGATCGCCGATTCCGCCCACAACCCGGCCGGCATGGCGGCCAGCGTCGCGGCGGTGACCGAGGCGTTCTCCTTCCGGAGCCTGATCGCGGTCCTCGCGATCAGCGCCGACAAGGACGTGCCGGCCGTCCTCGACCAGCTGGAGCCGGTCGCCGACGGGCTCGTGGTCACGCGTAACTCTTCGGACCGGTCGATGGATCCCGGCAAGCTTGCGGACCTCGCGGCGGAGGTGTTCGGGCCGGACCGGGTACGCGTCGCGGGCCGGCTCGACGACGCGATCGACATGGCGGTGGGCATGGCCGACGAGGCGGCGGCCGATGGCCTCGGTGGCTCCGGCGTGCTGGTGACCGGGTCGGTGGTCACCGCGGGCGACGCGCGGTCGCTGCTCGGCGTGGGTGGCGGCGCCAGCGGGGGTGACCGGCGCGGCCGCCAGGGAGGGACTGACCTCGGGTGAGGCGGCCCCGATGAGACGGCTCTGCGCCACCGTGCTGATATTTGAGGCGATCGTGATCGGGCTCGCCATCCCGGTGGCCATCACCATCGAGCACCAGCCACGCCTGTGGGCCGGCGTGGCTGGCGGCGTGCTGGCCGGCATCGCGGTGCTGCTGGCAGCGGTAGTGGGCCGGCCCGGGCAGGGCTGGGCGCTGGCGGTGGGCAGCCTGCTGCAGCTGGGGATCATCGCGGCCGGGCTGGTGGTCCCGGCGATGTACGCGCTGGGCGCGGTGTTCGCCGCGCTGTGGGCCGTCGCGATCTGGCTGGGGCTGCGGTACCGCGAGGCTCCCCGGCCCTAGCCTGACCAGCAGGTGCTCAGCCTGCAGACTTTGGCGCAACGCAGGCGTGCCGGGACCGCTGCGCCGCCCCGCGCACCGGTAGGATTGCGCACGCATGAGTCACTGCTGATCACTTTGCGACAGCCAGTGGGGCTGAAGCGAGGGGGAATTTACTTGACTGAACGAACCCTGGTCCTGGTCAAACCGGATGGGGTGCGCCGCGGCCTGATCGGGGACGTCTTGTCCAGGATCGAGCGCAAGGGACTGCGGATCATCGCCATGGATCTGCGCGTGCTCGACACCGGCATCGCGGAGACGCACTATGCGGAGCATTCCGGCAAGCCGTTCTTCGGCCCCCTGGTCGATTTCATCACCTCCGGGCCGTTGGTTGCCCTGGTCGCCGAGGGGCCGCGCGCCATCGAGGCGTTCCGTGGGCTGGCCGGCGCCACCGATCCGGTCCGCGCGACCCCGGGCACCATCCGCGGGGATCATGCGTTGGAGGTGCAGGAGAACATTGTGCACGGATCGGACTCGCCAGACTCAGCCGACCGGGAAATCAAGATCTTCTTTCCCGATCTTGTTTAGGCGGCGCTGGCCTGGTCCATGAAGGACACAAGGCCGCGTTCGAGCCCGCGGGGACGTAAACCGCGGCCGCAACAGAAATCACGAGCAGGACCCGTCTGGAAGGTTCTCGTGCCTTATGAGCAACGCGCTGGCTTTCCTTGGCCGTGACATGGCCGTCGATCTGGGCACCGCCAACACCCTGGTGTATGTGCGGGGGCGCGGGATTGTGCTCAACGAGCCATCGGTGGTGGCCCTCAACACGAACAACGGCCAGATCGTGGCGGTCGGGGTGGAGGCCAAACGGATGATCGGCAGGACCCCCGGCAACATCGTGGCGGTCCGGCCGCTCAAAGACGGGGTCATAGCGGACTTCGACGTGACCGAGCGCATGCTGCGGTATTTCATCCAGAAGGTGCACAGGCGCAGCCACCTGGCCAAGCCGCGGGTAGTGGTGGCGGTGCCGAGCGGCATCACGGGCGTGGAGCAGAGCGCGGTGAAGGAAGCCGGCCACCAGGCGGGCGCGCGCCGGGTCTACATCATCGAGGAACCCATGGCCGCGGCCATCGGGGCCGGTCTGCCGGTCAACGAGCCGACCGGCAACATGGTGGTGGACATCGGCGGCGGCACCACCGAGGTAGCCGTGATCTCGCTGGGCGGGATCGTGACATCGGCGTCGATCAGGATCGGCGGGGACGAGCTCGACCAGGCCATCATCACGTTCGGCAAGAAGGAGTACTCGCTGATGCTCGGCGAGCGGACCGCCGAAGAGATCAAGATGGCGCTGGGGTCGGCCTACCCGTCGGCCGACGAACCGCACGCCGAGATCCGCGGCCGGGATCTGGTCAGCGGGCTCCCCAAGACGATCGTGATCTCGGCAGAGGAGATCCGCCGGGCCATCGAGGAGCCGCTCGCTCTCATCGTCGACGCGGTCAAGACGACGCTCGACAAATGCCCGCCCGAGCTGGCCGGCGACGTGATGGACCGGGGGATCGCGCTGACCGGGGGCGGAGCGCTGCTGCGCGGGCTGGACGAGCGCCTGCGCGAGGAGACGGGCATGCCCATCCACATGGCCGACAACCCGCTTGATTCCGTGGTACTGGGTACCGGCAAGTGCGTGGAGGATTTCGACACGCTGCGGCAGGTGCTGGTGCCAGAGTCGAGGCGCTGACCGCACAGTTAGGCGGCCAGCCGCGGTGGCGGCGTGGATGAGGAGGCCCGGTGCACGACAGTCGGCGGACCCGCCTGATTCTCGGCGTGCTCCTGGTCGCCGCGCTGGCACTGATCACTGTCGACTCGCGGGACGTGGCCGGCGGCCCCATCAGCGGCCTGCGCGGGATCGGCGGGACCATCTTCGGGTCGGCTGAGAGCCTGGTGGGCTCGGTGGCCCGGCCGGTGGCCGGCTTCTTCGGCAACGTCACCAGCGGGTCGGCCTCCCAGGGGAAGATCGAGGGGCTCCAGCGCGAGCTCATCCGGCTGCGCACGGAACTGAGCCTGGCCCGGCTCAGCAAGGCGCAGGAGGCCCAGCTGCGGCGGCTGCTGGCCCTTGCCGGCCGGGGCGGTTACCGGATCGTTGCCGCGAACGTGATCGCGGCCGGCCACGGGTACAACAGCTCGGTCACCATCGACGCCGGCCGCGACGACGGCATCAAGCCCGACGAGACGGTACTGAACAGGGCCGGTTTGGTCGGGACGGTCACCTCGGTAGCCGCGCGCACATCGACCGTGCTGCTCACGACCGACGCGTCGTCCACGGTGGGAGTGCGGCTGGCCGGCACCGGGCAGATCGGGGCGGTCACCGGCACCGGCCGGACCCGGCCCGGGCCCGCGATGCTGCGGCTGCAGGTCTTCGACGCGGGCGCCGTGCTCCAGCCCGGGCAGCAACTGGTCACGTTCGGCTCGGTACATGGGCGGCCGTATGTGCCCGGGGTCCCCGTGGGGGTGATCACGCAGGTGCAGGCGAGCGCCGCCGCGCTCACGAAGCTCGCCCTCGTCCGGCCCTACGCCGACGAGCGGGGGCTCGGTGTGGTGGGGGTCGTGATCGTCCCGCCGCGGACGAACCCGCGCGACTCGGTGCTGCCGCCCCGGCCGGCTACGCCCAGTCCGTCGCCGGTGCCGTCCGGCGGACGTTCCAGCCAGGCTCCGAGCCCGGCGGCCACAGCGAGCGTCGGCGGCTGAGGTGCGGCGGGTCATCTTCGCGGTCACGGCCATCCTGGCCGCAGTGGTGCTCCAGACGGCGCTGCTGGACCGGCTGCCCTTCCCGGGTGGATCGGCGCCCAACCTGGTTCTGGTCCTGGTGGTCACGCTCGCGCTCGCCAGCGGCCCGATGGACGGCATGCTGATCGGATTCGGCGCCGGCCTCGCGCTGGACATGGCGCCGCCCGCCAGCAACCTTCTCGGCCTGAGCGCGCTGGTGTTCTGCGTGATCGGCTACGGGTGCGGGCGGCTGCGCGGTCCGCTGGAGCGTTCGACCTGGCTGCCGCTCGCCGTGGTCGCGCTGGGCGTCACGGCCGGCGAGGCCCTGTATGCGCTGGCCGGCATGATCTTCGGCGACCCGGACATCACCTGGCAGTCGGTGCGGCTGGTGCTGCCCGTCTCGGTGGTCTACGGCATCCTGCTCTGTCCCTTCGTGGTGTACGCGGTCGTCCGGTTCAGCGGGTACGGCGGCTGGGCGACCGCCCGTGCGCGCGCGCCTGGGCACCTGGCGGGCCGGGATCTGGCCGGTGCCGGGTTGCTCGGCGGCATGGCAGCGGCCGGCGCCGCGATGGCCGGGACCGCCGTCCGGGACACCAGGAGCGGGCGCGAGCCGCGGCTGCGGGCGGCGGCCGCCCGCCAGGCCGATGGCTGGGTCGGCGGCCGTCAGGGCGCCCAGGGGCAGCGGGCCGCGCCCCGGGGATTGCGCCGCCGCGCGCCGCGGTTGCGGGCCCGCAACGGCGTCGCCGGTTCCGCGGCCGCCGCCCAGGCCGGGCTGGGCCGGCCTGCTGGCACCCCAGCCCCGGGGCGGCCGGTGCAGCTGCGGCTGGGCACCCCGCGGCGCGGTGACGGGGTAGTGGGCGGCTCGCTGCGCGGCCTGGTCGGCGGTGGCCTGGCCGGGCTGCCGGGCGGCTACGGTCGCGAGTCCCGGATGCGCGGAGCCGCGTTTCGCGGGTCCGGTGGCCCGGCCGGCAACGGTTCCGCGGGTGGCGCGCCCCGTGCCGGGTCGTCGCCCCGGCTTCGGTCACGCGCCTTCCGCGGCGGCCCGTCGGCCCTGACCACGGCGGGCCGCGGGAGACCGGCCCGGTCCGCCCCGATGCGCCGGCGCGGCCGGCGCGGGGACGGGGTCGTCGGCGGTGGCGTGCTCAGCGGCGGAAGTGCCGGGCGCAGCGCTTCGGGCGCGCGGGGCCCGCGGCGGTCCGGCCGCCGCCAGGGGGCGGCTCCCCGGTTCCGGGGCGGCGACCGCGGTCTGCTGCGCTGGGCCGACCGTATCCTGCCCGGGCGCCGGGGTGCGCTGCCGGGCGGCGCGTTCCCGGGCGGCAGCGGCGGGGGCCTCGGCGGCCGGCGGCGGGGTTTCGGTGCAAGCCGGCGCGGCGGATTCCGGCGGCGCCGCTCGGCGGTGTGGCGGACAGGAAGCAAGCGGACGGGAGGACTGCCATGATCCCCGCGGCGCGCCGGCGCCTGATGGTCCTGTATGTGGTGGTGGCCGCACTGCTGATCTCGCTCGGCGGCCGTCTGTGGTACCTGCAGGTCATGACCGGCGGTTCCTACGCCAGCGCGGCGGCGCAGGACCAGACCAGGACGGTGATCGTGCCGTCGGTCCGGGGCGGGATCCTCGACGATGTCGGCCAGCCGCTGATCAGCAACAAGACCTCGCTGGTGGTCTCGGTGAACCGGGCGGAGGTGGCCCAGCAGCCCGACGGGGGCGTGGCGGTGCTGCACCGGCTGGCGAAGCTGCTGCACATGCCGTACCGGTTGCTCCAGCAGCGGATCCGGCTGTGCACACGCGGCGTGTCCCAGCCGTGCTGGCAAGGCTCGCCGTACCAGCCGATCCCCGTGGATCAGCACGCGCCGGACACGGTCGCCCTGCAGATCATGGAGAGCCGCCGCGACTTTCCCGGGGTGACCGCGCAGGTCCAGCCGGTGATCGACTACCACCAGCCGTACGGCACGGCCGCCGCGCAGATGCTCGGGTACCTGCAGCCGATCACGCCGCAGGAGATCAAGCGGCGTCACCTCTCCGTAACCGGCTTCTCGGGCGTGGACCTGGTCGGACAGGCCGGGCTGGAGCAGCAGTACGACCGGCAGCTGCGCGGGACTGCGGGCCGGCAGGTGCTGTCGGTCAACGCCGCGGGCGAGGTGACCGCGATCCGCCGCCAGACCCCGGCCGTGCCCGGCAACACGCTCGTGACCAGCATCAACGCCCAGCTCCAGCAGGACACGCAGAAGGCCCTGCAACAGGCCATCGGCCGCGCGCAGGCGGAGGGCAACCCCGGCGCGACCACCGGGGCGGCGGTGGTGATGACCACCCGGGGAAGGGTGGTCGCGATGGCCAGCTACCCGACCTACAATCCCGCCGTCTGGACCGGTGGCATCTCTGCCCGGCAATTCCATGACCTGTTCGGCGCGAACCATGGAGTGCCGATCCTGAACCGGGCCACCCAGGGCGAGTACGGCCCCGGGTCGACCTGGAAGGTCACGTCGACGGCGGCAGCGATCAAGAACGGGATGTCCACGGCGGGTCCCTACAGCTGCCCGGGCGCGGTGACCATCGCCGGCCATAACTTCAACAACTGGACCACGCACAACCTCGGGCCGATGTCGCTGCACCAGGCGCTGGTCATGTCCTGCGACACGGTCTTCTACCAGATCGCTTACCAGATGTACCTGCGCGACAAATACAACGCGAACTTCGTCGCGAACCCCCGCGCGCCGGTCCAGAAGATGCAGAAGATGGAGCTGGCGTGGGGGTTCGGCCGCAACACCGGGATCGACCTGCCGGAGGAGTCATCCGGCACCGTGCCCACCCGCCAGTGGCTGTACAACTACTGGAAGCAGAACAAGGGCTACTGGTGCAAGCACGGCAATCCGAACGGCAGCTACGTCCAGCAGATCGCGTACGAGAACTGCCGGTCCGGGTATCAGTGGGCGCCCGGCCAGGCGGCCATCGCCGCGATCGGCCAGGGTTATGTGACGGTCACCCCGCTGCAGCTCGCGCGGGCCTACGCCGCGCTCGCCAACGGTGGCACCCTGTACAGCCCGCGGATCGGCACGGCCCTGCTGTCGCCGGCGGGGAAGGTCGTCAAGCGGATCACGCCGCCGGTGGCCGGGCATCTGACCACGCCGCGCTGGGCGCTGGACTTCATCAAGAATGCGCTGGTCGACGTCGTCACCCAGGGAACGGCGGCGGGCGCGTTCGCGGGTTTCCCGCTGAACAAGCTTCAGGTCGCGGCCAAGACCGGTACCGCTGAGGTGTTCGGTGGGCAGGCCACCTCCGTGTTCGCCTCGTTCGCGCCGGCGAACAACCCTCAGTACGTGGTGGTGGTGATGGTCCCCAAGTCAGGTGAGGGCGCGGACGTCTCCGCCCCCTGCGCACGGCAGATCTGGGACTCGATCTACGGGCTGGAGGGCCACCACGCCGCCTTCCCCGGCGGCCAAGCGCCGCGGAAGCTGCCGCAGATGTCCGCCGACGGCGCGATCACCGCGCCTCCCGGATACGCGAGGAGCAAGTGATGAGCTTCCAGCGCTCCGGCACGTTCGGCACCAGCCGCATGACCGGCTACGGCAAGCTCGCCCCCGTCCGGCCGGCGGGCGGCGGGCCCGCATTCCGCAGGCGCAGCCTGTGGCAACGGGCCCTGGCCAGGGACTCTGTGCTGCGGCACATGGACTGGGTGCTGATCCTGGCCGTGCTCGCGCTTGCCCTGATCGGCACGCTGCTCGTCTGGTCCGCCACCCGCGCGGACCTGGCTCAGGCCGGCGCCAACCCGGACACCTATCTGGAGAAGCAGCTGCTGAACGTCGCGATCGGGCTGGTGCTCATGGCCGCGGTCAGCTTGGTTGACTACCGGCTGCTGCGGGTGTACACACCGCTGGTATACGCGGCGGCCTGCCTGGGGCTGCTGGTGGTGCTCAGCCCGCTCGGCGTCACGGTGAACGGCGCGCATTCCTGGATCGCGCTGCCCGGAGGATTCCAGATCGAGCCGTCGGAGTTCGCCAAGATCGGGCTGATCCTGATGCTCGCGGTGATCCTCAGCGAGCTGCGTGACCGCGCTCAGCGCCCGGGGCTGCGGGAGCTGGCGCTGGCGCTCGGGTGCGGCGGCCTGCTGCTGGTGCTGGTCGGCCTCCAGCCCGACCTCGGGGTCGCGGTGCTGCTGGTCGTGCTGCTGGTGGGCATCATCGCCCTGTCCGGCATCAGGCTCCGGTGGCTCGCGGGGCTGGGCGTGGCCGGCGCGCTGGCGGGCCTGGCCGTTTGGAGCATGCACCTGCTCAAGCCCTACCAGGTGCAGCGGCTGACCGCGTTCGTCAACCCAGCCGCCGACCCCCGGGGCACGGGCTACAGCGCCGCCCAGGCGAAGATCGCGATCGGCTCCGGCCGGATGTTCGGCCAGGGCCTGTTCCAGGGGCAGCTGGTGGCCGGCAACTTCGTGCCCGAGCAGCACACCGACTTCATCTTCTCGGTGGCCGGCGAGGAACTCGGCTTCGTGGGCGCGGTCGTGATCATCGCGCTGCTCGCCATCGTGCTGCTGCGGGCGCTGCGGATCGCGGCCCGCGCCGACGACATGTTCGGCCTGCTGGTGGCGTCCGGGATCGCGATCTGGTTCGGGGTCCAGTCCTTCATCAACATCGGGATGACCATCGGGATCACCCCCGTCACCGGGCTGCCGCTGCCGTTCGTCTCCTACGGCGGCTCGGCCATGTTCGCCGACATGATCGCGGTCGGCGTGCTCCTTGCCGTCCACCGCCGCCACCGCGTCTTCGACTGAGGGCTGCCTGGATTCGTGGCTGGGCCCGGGCGACGTGCGCCGTCCGGCCGGCTGAACGCCTTGCCGGACCTGCACGTCGCCCGGGCTGTTCCCGGTACCTGGAGGCCTTGCCGCTTCGCCGGCCGCCGGTTTCGCGTGCGGTACCCCCGCTGCGCCGCCGCTCACTGGGCCGGCTGCTACTCGGTAAGCTGGCGGGATGCCTGTGGAATCGGTTTATGGCCGGCTGGAGCCGCTGCTCCCGCTGGTGCGCAAACCGGTCCAGTACGTCGGCGGCGAGCTCAACGCGGTGGTGAAGGACTGGGACGCGGCGGACGTGCGGTGGGCGCTGATGTACCCGGACGCCTATGAGGTGGGCGTAGCCAACCAGGGCATCCAGATTCTCTACGAGGTGCTGAACGGCCGCGACGGCGTGCTCGCCGAGCGCACCTACAGCGTCTGGCCGGACATGGAACACCTCCTGCGTACCCACGGCATCGGCCAGTTCACGGTGGACGGGCACCGGCCGGTGCGGGCCTTCGACGTGCTGGGCGTGAGCTTCGCTACCGAACTGGGCTACACCAACCTGCTCACCGCGCTCGACCTGGCCGGCATCCCGCTGTCGGCGGCGCGGCGGGGCGAGGAGGAGCCGCTCGTGATCGCGGGAGGTCACGCCGCCTTCAACCCCGAGCCCATCGCCGACTTCGTGGACGGCGCGGTACTCGGTGATGGGGAGCAGGCGGTCCTGGCGATCACGGAGCTGATCAGGGACTGGAAGCGGGCCGGCCGCCCGGGCGGCCGGGACGGCCTGCTCACGGCCCTGGCCGCTGACGGCGGGGTGTATGTGCCGCTCTTCTACGACGTGGACTACCTGCCGGACGGGCGGATCAGGCGGGTCGCCCCGAACCGCCCGGAGGCGCCGTTCACCGTCGCCAAGCACACTGTGATGGACCTCGACGAGTGGCAGTACCCGGCCCGGCCCATCGTGCCCATTGCCGAGTCGGTACACGAGCGGTTCAGCGTGGAGATCTTCCGCGGCTGCACCCGGGGCTGCCGGTTCTGCCAGGCGGGCATGATCACCCGGCCAGTCCGGGAGCGGAGCATCACCGCGATCGGGGACATGGTCGAGCGAGGGCTCACCGCCAGCGGCTTCGATGAGGTCGGCCTGCTGTCGCTGTCCAGCGCCGACCACAGCGAGATCAACGAGATCGCGACCGGCCTGGCGGACCGTTACGAGAACACCAGCACCGGGCTGTCCCTGCCATCCACACGGGTGGACGCCTTCAACGTCACCCTGGCCGACGAGCTGAGCCGGAACGGCCGCCGCTCTGGGCTCACCTTTGCCCCCGAGGGCGGCACGGAGCGGATGCGCAAAGTGATCAACAAGATGGTCACGGAGGAGGACCTGATCCGCACCGTCACCACCGCTTACAGCAGCGGGTGGCGCCAGGTGAAGCTGTACTTCATGTGCGGCCTGCCCAGCGAGACCGACGAGGACGTGCTGGCCATCGCGGACGTCGCCCGCCGGGTGATCAAGGCGGGCCGGGAGGCGACCGGTCGCCGGGACATCCGCTGCACGGTGTCGATCGGCGGCTTCGTGCCCAAGCCCCATACCCCTTTCCAGTGGGCCGCCCAGTGCGACCACGAGACGGTGGACACAAGGCTGCGGGCGCTCGGCGGCGCGTTGCGCTCCGCCCCCGGCTATGGCCGGGCGGTCGGCTACCGGTACCACGACGGCAAACCGTCGATCATCGAGGGGCTGCTCTCACGCGGCGACCGCCGGGTAGCCGCGGTGATCTGGGCGGCCTGGCGGGACGGAGCACGGTTCGACGGGTGGACCGAGCACTTCTCCTTCGAGCGCTGGCAGCGCGCTGCGGCGGAGGCGCTCGCGGACCAGCCCGTGAACCTGGACTGGTACACCACACGCGAGCGGGAGTACAGCGAGGTGCTGCCCTGGGACCATCTCGATGCCGGGCTCGACCGCGACTGGCTCTGGCAGGACTGGCAGGACGCGGTGGATCCGGCGGGGGCCGCTGAGGTGGAGGACTGCCGGTGGACGCCGTGCTATGACTGCGGTGTCTGCCCTGCCATGGGCACCGAGATCCAGGCCGGGCCGACCGGGATGAAACTCCTGCCGCTGACGGTGATCCCCTCCGGGACTGGAGCCGGGACAGGTCCCGGGCCCGGATCGGCCGCACGGGCCGGAGCGGGGGGCGGCGGCTGATGCGCAGCCCGCACGGCCGCCGCACGCCCCATGCGCCCGACCCGGCGCGTGTGCTTCCCATCGCTGTGCGCCTGCTCGTCCGGTACGCTAAGAGAGGCAGGATGCGTTTCGCCAGCCACAGGGACATCGCACGCGCTGTTGAACGCGGGGTTCGGCGGGCCGGATTGCCCGTCGCATACTCCGCCGGTTTCACGCCGCACCCGAAGATCTCTTACGCTGGCGCTGCCCCCACCGGGACAGCGAGTGAGGCCGAGTACTTGGAAATCTGCCTCACCGAGGCGCGCGCCGCTTCCGACGTACGGGACCGGCTCGATGCGGCCCTGCCGGACGGGATAGATGTGATCGACGTGATCGAGGGCCCGGCGTCCCTCGCCGACCTCCAGTTGGAGGCGTCGCACTGGCAGGCTGTCCTTCCCGGGGTCCGGCCGGAGGACGCGCGCCGCGCTGTCGACGCTTTCCTTGCCAGCCGCAGCCTGGAGGTCGAGCGTCTCACCGCCAAGGGAAGCAAGCGGGTGGATGCCCGGGCCGCCGTGATCACGATGGAGATCGACCAGTGCGCTGCTGATACGCAGGCCACTGGGAATGCCGTACTTCGAATGGTTGTTCGGCATGTAATGCCTGCCGTACGGCCTGACGACATCCTGGCTGCACTCCGCCAAGTGGCCGATCTCGCCCCGTCGTCACCAGCGCTGGTGACGCGGCTGGCGCAAGGGCCGCTCGGGATGGAGGCCGCCAGCGCCCCTGCCGAAGCCCCCGGATCTGACGTCCCGGGCGATCTGCGGCAGCCGTCTGGGGCGGCGATACCGCCGCATGGCCTGGGCGGGGCACACGACCAAATAGACACAACGCGCCTCGAAGCGGAGCCGGCCCGGACGGCCGGCGCGATCTCGCCAGGCGCGTTCGACCAGTTCCTGCGCGGAGCCGAGGACCCCATGCTGCCCTCGGCGCCCGGGAGCCTGACGGGAGATCACCCGGATGCTCGAGACCGAGCTGAACGATACAGAGCCCAGCGGTGAGGAGCGCAGTGGCGCTCGCTCGCCAGAGATAGACACCCCAGCCGGCCACGCGCCGGCTGGTCCCGCGCCGGCCGAGAGCCCGCCACCGGCGGGGCAAGGCGGCGACGACCAGCCCCCGCCCGCCAAGCGCCGCCGGCGGGGAGCCGGCCGCCGGCCCAGTGCCGCCGCGCCTGACACAGATGCCTCCGCCGGGGGCGCCGTCCCCGCACCGGACGCGGCGCCCGGGGGACCACCGCCCGCGCAGGCAGCGTCCGCGGAAACAGCGCCCCAGCCGGCTGCCGCATCCCGAGACCCGAACGCGGGCGGCCCGGCGGCCGCCCGTTTCGCCGACCCGGCCACGGGGTCACCTGCCGCGGCCGGTGCCGTGCCTGCCGGAACAAGCGAGCCGCCCGCCGAGCGGCCAGCCGTCCCGGCCGCGACCTTCCAGCCGCCCCAGGTGATCTTCCAGCCGCCTCCCAAGGGGGAGGAGACGGGAGATGCCGGTGGCCGTGGCCGAAGGGCAGCGGGAGCCGCGGCCGGCGGCGAGCCCGCCGTCGGCCAGCAGCCGCCGGAGCCCGAGAACGGCGAGGCGGACGGCCAGAGCCGCCGCCGGCGCCGCCGGGGTGGCCGCTCGCGGGGCCAGGGCGCCGACACCGAGGCGGCCACCGACGGGCAGGTGGACGCCGTCAACGGGCATGATGCCGGCGACAACGGCCGCGACCGGGCGGCCAAAGCGAACGGTGCGGGTACCGCGGAAGCCGACGAGGCCCCGGCAGGGGACGAGGACACGACGCGCCGCCGGCGCCGCCGCCGCCGGCGCAGCACCTCGCAGGACGGCGAGCAGGCGGGACCGGATGAGTCGCCGAATGCCGCCACGCCAGTGCGGCCCCGCCGCTCCGCCGACGAGCCGGCCGGGGAGGTCAAGCCGGTCCGCGGATCTACCAGGCTGGAGGCCAAGCGCCAGCGCCGCCGGGAGGGCCGCGACTCGGGCCGGCGCCGCCCGCCGATCATCACCGAGTCGGAGTTCCTCGCCCGGCGCGAGGCAGTGGACCGGATCATGGTCGTCCGGCAGCGTGGCGAACGCACCCAGATCGGGGTGCTCGAAGATGGCGTGCTCGTCGAGCATTACGTGGACAAGGCCAGCCACCAGTCGTTCGTCGGCAACGTCTACCTCGGCAAGGTGCAGAACGTGCTGCCCTCCATGGAGGCCGCTTTCGTCGATATCGGCAAGGGGCGCAACGCCGTTCTGTATGCGGGTGAGGTGAATTTCGACGCCAGCGGCCTGGAGGGCGAGTCCAAGCGGATCGAGTCAGCGCTCAAGTCCGGCCAGTCCGTGCTGGTCCAGGTCACCAAGGATCCGGTTGGCCACAAGGGTGCCCGGCTGACCAGCCAGGTGAGCCTGCCCGGCCGCTACCTGGTGTACGTGCCCGGCGGCTCGATGATGGGCATCAGCCGCAAGCTGCCCGACAAGGAGCGGACCCGGCTCAAGCAGATCCTCAAGCAGGTCATGCCCGAGGGCGCGGGGGTTATCGTGCGTACCGCCGCCGAGGGCGCGTCCGAGGAGGAACTCGCCCACGACGTCTCCCGCCTGTCGGCGCAGTGGGAAAGCATCGAGGCCAAGGCGAAGTCGGCGAACGCGCCCGAGCTGCTCTACAGCGAGCCCGACCTCACCATCCGGGTGGTCAGGGACATCTTCAACGAGGACTTCAGCAAGCTCGTGGTCTCCGGTGATGACGGGTGGGACCTCGTGGACGAGTACGTCCGCTACGTCGCGCCGCACCTGGCGGACCGGCTCGAGCACTGGCAGGGGGCTGAGGACGCGTTCACCCACTACCGGGTCGACGAGCAGCTCACCAAGGCACTCGACCGCAAGGTGTGGCTCCCCAGCGGCGGCTCGCTGGTCATCGACACCACCGAGGCCATGACCGTCATCGACGTCAACACGGGGAAGTTCACCGGCCAGGGCGGCAACCTGGAGGAGACCGTCACCCGCAACAACCTGGAGGCCGCCGAGGAGATCGTGCGGCAACTGAGGTTGCGCGACGTCGGCGGGATCATCGTGATCGACTTCATCGACATGGTGCTGGAGAGCAACCGGGAGCTGGTGCTGCGGCGGCTGCTGGAATGCCTGGCCAGGGACCGGACCAAACACCAGGTTGCCGAGGTGACCTCGCTCGGCCTGGTGCAGATGACCCGCAAGCGGGTCGGCTCTGGCCTGCTCGAGGCCTTCTCCGAGCCGTGCGAATGCTGCAACGGTCGTGGAGTGATCGTTTCGCTCGACCTGATCGACCGCCCCAGCGGCGGCCGGGGCCGGGGCGATGGCCGGGCGGCGAAGGAGGGCCGCCAGTCCAAGGGCGGCAAGAACGGCAAGGAGTCCGGCCGCCGTGCACCGGAGCCGGCGGCCGCGCGCGCCGACGGCGACGAGAGCAAGAGCGGCGGCGCGGCCTTGGACGAGGCGGGGGCTGACGAGGCTGGAACCGAGGGGCCGGGGCCCGACGGTAGTGCCGTTGCCGACGGTGCCGTTGCCGACGGTGCCGTTGCCGATGGTGCCGCTGCCGATGTTGCCGGGGCTGACGGTGCCGGGGCTGACGGTGCCGGGGCTGATGGCGCCGGTGTGGACGATGCGGGGACGGCGCGGCCGTCCGGCGGGCGCCGCCGGCGCCGGGCCGCCACCCGCGAGCAGGGCCCTCCCGAGCCCGCCGGCCAGACGCCAGAGAGCGAGCCGCCAGAGAGCCAGACGCCAGAGAGCGAGCCGCCAGAGGGCCAGACGCTGGATGCTCCGGCGTCAGGCGTGCCGGGGTCAACGGCCTACGTCCCCGATGGCGAGGCGGCCGGCATCCCGGTTCTCGGCGGGCCGCCGGCCGAACCCGCAGCGGACTGAGGCCGGCGCAGCGTCTGATAATCTTGCGCACAGGATGGATCCGGGGTGGGGGGCCCTTGGCCAGCCGTGTGCTAAGGCAGGCGGCCCCCTCGTATCGTTCTGGTCCGGCATGCGGACCGGCGCGGATCGGTGCGGGGCCCGCACCAAGGAGAGCCCACACAAGGCAGAGAGAGAGTTCTCGGTGTACGCGATCGTGCGCTGCGGTGGCAGGCAGGAGAAGGCGGCGGTGGATGACGTCCTCACCGTCGACACGCTCGCCGGCGAGGTCGGCTCCAGCGTGACGCTGCCCGCCGTGCTCGTCGTCGATGACGGCAAGGTCATCAGCGACCCCGCCGAGTTGGGCCGCTACCAGGTCACCGCCGAGATCATGGGGGCAATCGCCGGTCCCAAGATCAACATGATTCACTACCGGAACAAGACCGGCTACCGGCGCCGGCTGGGCCACCGCCAGCGGTACACCCAGGTGAAGATCACTGGCATCTCTACCGGGAAGAGCGGCACGGCCAAGGCGAGCACCGCGAAGGCCAGCACCGCGAAAGCCGCCCCCGCGAAGGCCAGTCCTGTAAAGGCCGCCCCTGCGAAGGCCGCCCCTGCGAAGGCCAGCACCGAGAAGACTGGCACCGAGAAGACTGGCACCGGGAAGACCAGCCAGCCGAAGGCCAGCGCCGACAAGACCACCGCGGCCAGGAGCAAGGCCGCACCGAAGGCCGGGACAGCGGCCGGGAAGAAGAGCTGACGATGGCACACAAGAAGGGCGCTTCGTCCAGCCGCAACGGGCGCGACTCCGCGGCACAGCGGCTGGGCGTGAAGCGGTTCGGCGGCCAGCGGGTCAACGCCGGCGAGATCCTTGTCCGCCAGCGCGGCACCCACTTCCACCCCGGCCCCGGGGTGGGCCGCGGCGGGGACGACACTCTGTTCGCCCTCGTCGGTGGGGTGGTGACGTTCGGTAGTGTTCGTGGCCGGCGGGCCATAAGCATCGTCGCCGAACAGGCTGCAGAGGTGGCCAAGTAGCGTCGCATCCAGGCTCAACGTCAGGGGCGGACCGGCAGCCGGTCCGCCCCTGACGCGTCTGGCGCCAGCCGGTCGGCCCCGTGACGTGCCGGCCGCCCGGAAGGAAGGAAGCAGTGGCCGAGTTCGCCGACCAGGTCGCCCTGCGAGTGAAGGCGGGCGATGGCGGGCACGGCTGCGCCTCCGTGCGGCGGGAGAAGTTCAAGCCGCTCGGCGGCCCGGACGGCGGGAACGGCGGCCGTGGCGGTGATGTGATCCTGGAGGTGGACCCGGGCACCGCCACCCTGCTCGACCTCCACCGGCGGCCGGTGCGCCGGGCGGGCAACGGGAAGCAGGGATCCGGCTCGAACCGCAACGGTGCCGATGGGGCCGACCTGGTCGTCCGGGTCCCCGACGGGACCGTCGTGAAGACCGAGGACGGTGGGGTGCTCGCCGATCTCGTCGGGGCCGGCACCCGGTTCGTCGCGGCCCAGGGCGGACGGGGTGGGCTCGGCAACGCCGCGCTCGCCTCACCGCGGCGCAAGGCGCCGGGATTCGCCCTGCGCGGCGAACCCGGGATCGAGCGCTCGCTCGTGCTCGAGCTGAAGACCGTGGCCGACGCCGGCCTGATCGGCTACCCGAACGCGGGCAAGTCGTCGCTGATCGCGGCCATGTCGGCGGCCCGGCCCAAGATCGGCGACTACCCGTTCACCACGCTCACCCCGCATTTGGGCGTGGTCGAGGCCGGCCAGACCCAGTTCGTGGCCGCCGACGTGCCGGGCCTCATCCCCGGAGCCAGCCGGGGCCGAGGCCTCGGCCTGGACTTCCTGCGGCATGTAGAGCGCTGTTCCGTCCTGGTGCACGTGCTGGACTGCGCCGCCGGGCCCGCCGGGGAGCCGGGCCGCGAGCCGGTCGCCGACCTGGATGTGATCGAGTCAGAACTCGCCGCCTATGAGGCCGCCACGGGCGCCGACCTGGCCGACCGGCCGCGGATCGTCGCCCTCAACAAGATCGACGTGCCCGCCGCGCGGGAGGTCGCGGAACGCGCCGCTGGGGTCCTCGCCGGCCGGGGCCTGACCGTCTGCCAGGTCTCGGCGGCCACCCATGAGGGACTGCGTGAGCTCGCGTACGCGGTGGGCGGGATCGTGGCGGCGGCTCGGGCGGCGTCCCCACCGCCCGAGCCCACCCGGCAGGTGATCCGTCCCGCCCCGGTCGGCGGGCCCGAGTTCGAGATCGTCCGGGAGGGCGGCAACTCCTTCGTCGTCCGGGGCGAGAAGCCGCGCCGCTGGGTCCTGCAGACCGATTTCGGCAACGACGAGGCGGTCGGCTATCTCGCGGACCGGCTGGCCAGGATCGGCGTGGAGGAGGCACTCGCCGAGGCCGGTGCCACGGCAGGCGCCGAGGTCGTGATCGGGGACGGGCCGGACGCCGTCGTGTTCGACTGGGACCCCGACATCCCGGCCGGATCGCAGCACGGGTTCGGGCCGCGCGGCACCGACCGGAGGCTCTCCCCATGACGTCGCGGGTGCCCCCGGCCAACGCCGCCCGGCACCGATGCCACGCCGGGGCTTCGCGATGACTGGCAAGCGGCCCGATATCGCCGCGGCCGGCCGCGTAGTGGTCAAGGTCGGGTCGTCGTCGCTCACGTCCGCCGACGGCGCGATCGACGACCGGCGCATCGCCGAATTGGTGGCGGTGCTGGTGGGGCGGGTTCGGGCCGGCGGCCAGGCGGTGCTGGTCTCCTCGGGTGCGATCGCGTCCGGGCTCACGCCGCTCGGGCTGTCCCGCCGCCCCCGTGACCTGGCCACCCAGCAGGCGGCCGCCAGCGTCGGACAGGGGCTCTTGATGGCCCGCTACTCCGCCGCCTTCGCCGCGCAAGGCGTGCAGGCCGGCCAGATCCTGCTGACGGCCGATGACCTGATGCGGCGCGCGCACTATCGCAACGCCCAGCGCACCCTCAGCCGCCTGCTCGAACTGGGCATCCTGCCGGTGGTCAACGAGAACGACACGGTCGCCACCGACGAGATCCGGTTCGGCGACAACGACCGGCTCGCGGCGCTCGTTGCGCACGTGATCCGGGCCGGTGCGCTGATCCTGCTCTCCGACGTGGACGGCCTCTACGACGCCGACCCGCGGCAGCCTGGTGCCCGCCGGATCGGCCGGGTGGAAAGCCGGGCCGACCTCGCCGGGGTGAGCCTGGGCCGGGCCCGCGAGGGCACCGGCGGGATGATCACCAAGGTGGACGCCGCCATGATCGCGACGGAGGCCGGTATACCCACCGTGGTGGCCCTGGCCGACCGGGCCGCCGCCGCGCTGGCTGGTGATCCGGTCGGCACGTATTTCGCCGCACACGACCGCCGGCCCACCACCCGCCAGCTCTGGCTCGCTCACGCCGCGGCGGCGCGTGGTCGGCTCGTGCTCGACAACGGGGCGGTGCGCGCCGTCCTGGCGGGCCACGCCTCGCTGCTGCCAGCGGGCATCACCGGGGCCGAAGGGGCGTTCGACGCGGGCGACCCGGTCGACCTGTGCGACGCTGACGGCCACGTGGTCGCGCGCGGCTTGGTCAACTACGACGTGGCCGAGATCCCCGCGCTCATGGGCCGTTCCACCCGCTCCCTGGCGGTCGAACTTGGCCCGGAATACGAGCGCGAGGTCGTCCACCGGGACGACCTGGTCATCCTGGCCAGAGCAGCCCGTCAGCCCGGCCGCCGCGCGGCCCGCCGCCGCGCCAGCCAATCATGATCATGGGATGACTACTGTAAGAACGATAGTGATCCCATGATCACGGTCCAGCCCCCGGGCTCGCCATGCTGGCGGAGCTCACTGGGCTGGCTAGGGCTCGCTGGGCTGGCTAGGGCTCGCTGGGCAGCTAGGGCTCGCTGTCCTCGTCGCGGCCGCCGTTCCCGCCGGCGTCGCGGCGGCCGAACACCCCGCTGAACAGCCGCCCGCCCGCGTCGGCGGCGGTTTCGGCGAAACCCTTGACGAGGCCGACGAAGGGGTCGGCGGAGCGGTTCCACGACTCCTGGTACGAGCGCGCGGCCGCCCTGACCTCATCGTTCACCGACGCCTGGTCGTCGTCCTCCCGGCGGGGGTACTGGCCGGCCAGGATGTCCCGGTACTCGCCTTCGGCGACCCACCGGTCCAGTTCGGCGAAGCGGATCACCGCGAACGGGTGCGTGGTGCCCTGCATCTGCAG
Source organism: Streptosporangiaceae bacterium (assembly GCA_036005525.1). GTDB lineage: Bacteria > Actinomycetota > Actinomycetes > Streptosporangiales > Streptosporangiaceae > UBA9676. Next base: position 1,854 of record DASYQM010000343.1, on the reverse strand, counting down.
CAGCTTGATCAGCCCTTCGCGCACGTCCGGCACCGCGTCGTACTCGCGTGCCTGCTGGTGGAACGCGTCGTGGCTGAGCTCGGACATCCGCGATCCGCCGGCCAGCTTCATCAGCGCCCGGCGCCCGGCCGCCGGGTCCTGCCCGCCCAGGACCCCTGCCCGGTCACACGACAGCTCCGACTTGCGGTACCACTCCTCCAGGGCCGCGATGATCACCCGCAGGCTGATGTAGCCGACCGCGAACCAGGCCAGCCGGGCGGCGAGCCGGGTCAGGTGGAAGAGCATCGTCCGGTAGACGGCGTGGCCGGACAGCACGTGCCCGAGCTCGTGTGAGATCGCGAACCGCAGCTCCTCGGGGTCGTACAGGTCGACCAGGCCGGTCGTGATCACGATGAACGGCTTGTCCGACCCGAGCGTCATCGCGTTCGGCATAGGGTTCTGGCTGATGTACAGCTCGGGGACCTCCGGCAGGTCCAGCACGGCGGAGCCGTCCAGCAGCAGTTCGTGCAGCTGCGGGAACTGTTCCTGCGAGGCCCGCACCGAGCTGGCCAGGAACAGCAGCCGCAGGCTCCGGTCGCTGAACAGCGAGGCGAGCCGGCGCAGCAGCACGTCGAAGCCGGTGAGTTTGCGCATGGCTACCAGAGCCGACCGGTCGGCTGGGTGCTCGTACGCCCGGGAGCTGATCCCGGGCAGGCGTACCCGGGCACGATCCGGTGGAGTCGTCATGTTCGCCATGGTAGGCCCCCAATCGAGTGGTGGCTCCACTCGCGGGCGCCGTGCGGGCAAAGAGTGGGGCTTTGCCTACCCAAGGAATGGAACTTCGCCTACCTCCGGGAAGCCTGGCGACATTTGAACGTCCTGGCAGCGTCTCCGGCGGCCCACGGCGGGGCCGATCATGGCAGGCTCGATCATGGCAGGGGTAAGGCCCCGGCGGCCCGGCTGGGGCGGCTTGGCCCGGCTGGGGCGGCTGGGCCCGGCTGGGGCGGCTGGGCCCGGCAGGCGCGGTAAATCCGGAGGTGAGGCACATGTTCGAGCCCGAAGCGGAGGCGATGCCGCCCGCCCAGCGCGAGCAGCTCCAGCTCGGCCGGCTGCGCGCGCTGGTGGACCGCCTGCTCACGCTCGACGGCGTGCAGGCGCAGCGCCTGCGAGCGGCCGGCATCCAGGCGAGCAGCGACATCGGCGCGCTCGCAGACTTGCCCCGGCTGCCGACGACGGCGAAAAGCGACCTGTGGGAGGCATATCCGTTTGGCATGGCGGGCGTCCCGGCGGAGGACGTCGTCGCCGTGCACGGTTCCAGCGGTACCGGCGGCCGGCCGACCCTGGTCGCCTATACCCGCGCCGACCTGGCGCTGTGGGCGCGGATGTGCGCGCGGGCGCTGGCGGCGGCCGGCGCGACGCGGGCCAGCGTCGTGCACAACGCCTACGGCTACGGGCTGTTCACTGGCGGTATCGGCTTCCACCAGGGGGCGGTCGAGCTCGGCGCGGCCGTGGTGCCGGCCTCGGGCGGGATGACGCTGCGGCAGGTGACCCTCATCCGTGACCTGCGCCCCGACATTCTCGCCTGCACTCCCTCGTACGCGATCAGGCTCGGTGAGGCGCTGGCTGCGGCCGGGGTGCGGCCGGGGGAAGGGCTAGGGCTCCGGGCCGGCCTGTTCGGCGCCGAACCCTGGTCGGAGCAGATGCGGTCCCGGGTCGAGGAGCTGCTCGGCCTGCGGGCGCTCGACGTCTACGGGCTGTCGGAGGTGATCGGCCCCGGGGTCGCGGCGGAGTGCCTCGAGGCGGCGGACGGGCTGCACGTCAACGAGGACCACTTCCTGGTGGAGACGATCGACGGGACCACGGGCGAGCCCGTGC
>DASYQM010000342.1:0-47628 GCA_036005525.1 Streptosporangiaceae bacterium | reverse complement strand
TGGCATCGGCGGCGCCTACCTGACCGTCGGCTCGGTCGGCACGTTCAGCAAGGACATGTCGTCCGGCCTCGGCTACATCGCCCTGGCAGCGATGATCTTCGGTCGCTGGACGCCGCTGGGCGCGACGGCGGCGGCGCTGCTCTTCGGGTTCGCCAATTCGCTGCAGGCCACGCTGTCCACGATCAACGTCCCGATTCCCTCCTACTTCCTGCTGATGGCCCCGTACGTCGCCACCATCATTGCCGTCGCCGGCCTGGTCGGCAGGGTCAGGGCGCCCGCGGCCGACGGCAAGCCGTATGTCAAGGTCTGACCCCGAGCCCTACGGCGCCGCGGCCGCCAGCGCGGCCAGGCTGGCCGAGCGCACGGGCCAGGCCGGGCATGACGTGGCGGTGGTCCTCGGCTCCGGCTGGGCCCCGGCGGCCGACGCCGTCGCGGCGGCGCTCGGCGCGGCCGTCACCGAGGTACCCGTGGCAGACCTGGGCGGATTCGCCGCCTCCACGGTGCCCGGCCACGCCGGGGCGGTCCGCTCGCTGGTGACGGACAGGCTGCGGCTGCTGGTGTTCCTCGGCCGGACGCACCTGTACGAAGGGCACCCGGCCGACACCGTGGTGCACGGCGTGCGCACGGCGATCGCGGCGGGCTGCCGGGTGGTGGTGCTGACCAACGCGGCGGGCGGTATCCGCGCGGGCTACCAGGTCGGGCAGCCGGTCCTCATCCGCGACCACCTCAACCTGACCGGCAGATCCCCGCTGACCGGCCCGCCTCCCCCGCCCGGGTACCCGCCGCGCTTCACCGACCTCACCGCGGCCTACTCGCCCCGGCTGCGCGCGCTCGCCCGCGCCGCCGACCCGAGCCTGGCCGAGGGCGTGTACGCGGCGCTGCCGGGCCCGCACTACGAGACCCCGGCCGAGATCGCGATGCTGCGCACACTCGGTGCCGACCTGGTTGGCATGTCCACGGTTCTGGAGGCGATCGCCGCCCGCCACCTCGGGGCGGAGGTACTCGCCATATCGCTGGTGACCAACCTGGCGGCCGGGCTGACGGACCAGGGGCTGGACCACGGCGAGGTCGTCGCGGCCGGGGCGGAGGCCGCGGGACGGATGGGCGGCCTGCTCGCCAGCATCCTGCCGCAGGTCGTGCCCGCGTGAGCCGAACCCGCCTGACCGCGGCGCACCGGCTAGCACCGGGGGCCTGCTTGTGATCCCCGCCGGCCTGCGCGCCCGGGTAGCGGCCTGGATCCGCGAGGATCCGGACCCAGGCGACCGGGCCGAGCTGCAGGCGCTCCTCGCCGCCTGCGACCAGGGGGGTGAGCCGGGCCGGGCGGCGCTGGCCGAGCTTACCGACCGGTTCGCCGGCCGCCTGCAGTTCGGCACCGCAGGCCTGCGCGGCCAGGTCGGAGCCGGCCCGAACCGGATGAACCGGGCCGTGGTCAGGGCGGCGACCGCCGCGCTCGCCGGGTGGCTGCGCGAACGCGGTCCCGGCGCTGCCCAGGCGGACGGGACCTCCCGGGCGGCAGGCGCCGCCGGGATGGCCGTCGTCATCGGGTGCGACGCGCGGCACCGCTCGGCCGTCTTCGCCGACGAGGCCGCGGCCGTGCTGACCGGGGCCGGTATCGCCGTCCATCTGCTGCCCCGACCGGGCCCGACGCCGCTGCTGGCGTTCGCCGTCCGGCATCTGGCGGCCGCGGCAGGCATCATGATCACGGCGAGCCACAACCCGGCCGCCGACAACGGCTACAAGCTCTACCTCGACGACGGTGCGCAGATCGTGCCGCCGGTCGACGCACAGATCGAGGCGGCGATCGCCCGCCTGGGGCCGTTGTCGCAGATCCCGGCCGGGCCCTTGGATGGTCCGCTGGCTACCTGGCACGGCGATGACGTGGCGCAGGCCTACCTCGATGCGATCATCGCCGCGTTCCCGCGCCCGCTGGCTGGCGCCCCGCGCACCGGCGCCACAGTGACTGACGGCCTTCCGGCGAGCGGCCCTCCGAATGGCGGCCCGCAAGCTGGCACCGCTCAGGCTGGCGCCCCTTCGGCTGGCGGGCTGCCAGCGCCTGGCCAGCCGGTGGCCGCCCAGCCGGGAACGTCCGCGCCGGCCGGCTTGCCGCCGCCGCGCGTCGTCTATTCGCCCCTGCACGGAGTGGCTGCCGGGCTGGCGCTGCGGGCCATCGAGAGGGCAGGGTTCCCGCCTCCGCTCGTGGTCGCCGCCCAGGCAGAGCCCGACCCCGGTTTCCCGACCCTCGCGTTCCCCAACCCCGAAGAGCCGGGCACGCTCGACCTGGCGCTCGCGCAGGCCGCACGCGATGGCGCCGATCTCGTGCTCGCGAACGACCCGGACGGCGACCGGCTCGCGGTGGCGGTGCCCGACCCCGGCGCGCCCGGCGCCTGGCGTGTGCTCACCGGAGATCAGGTTGGCGCGCTCATCGGCTCCTACCTGCTGGAAAGGACGGCCGCCGAGCCGCGGCCCGGGTGGCGGCTCGTCGTCACCACCGTGGTCTCCTCCACGCTGCTCGCGAAGATCGCCGCGTCCGCCGGGGTCAGCTACGCCCAGACGCTGACCGGGTTCAAATGGATCGTCCGGGCCGGGCAGCAGGTCCCCGGCACCCGTTTCCTGTTCGGATACGAGGAGGCACTCGGGTACGCGGTGGGCGATGTGGTGCGGGACAAGGACGGGATCAGCGCGGCCCTCGCCGTGCTGTCGCTGGCCACCACGGCCCGCGCGGCCGGCCGGTCACTGCTTGACCGCTGGGACGCTCTGGAAGCCGCGCACGGCGTCCACCTGACGGCACAGGTCACCCTCCATGCCCCGTCCCCGGCCGCCATCATGGGCCGGCTGCGGGCCGCTCCCCCCGCCGCGCTGGCCGGCCAGCCGGTGACCGGCTCAGCGGACCTCGCCGCCGGACCTGACGGGTCTGACGGGCCAGGCGGGCCGGAGCGGCCCGGCCGGCCAGGCGGGACTGACGGAACTGACACGGCCGGGGCCGGCATCGCCGGGGTGTCCGGCCTGCCGCCCGCCGACGTCCTGATATACCGCCTGCCCGGCGCCCGCGTGGTGATCCGGCCGAGCGGCACCGAGCCCAAGCTCAAGGCCTACCTCGAGATCGTGGAGCCGGCCACGGCGCGGACGCTGGCGGCCGCCCGCGCGGCCGCGGCCGCGCGACTCGGACCGCTGCGCAGGGCGGTGGCGGACCTGGTCGCGACGGCCTCGGCGGAGTAGGCCGAATGCCGGCGTTGACAGCTGCCGCGGCAGTCCTCGCCGGCCACGGACGCCAGACCCCGCGGCTAGAGGGTCGTGGCAACAGGACTGCCGGGCTCGCGTGTCCCCGCATCCTGCCTGGCGGCGTTGCCGTCGTCGCCGATAGCTCCACTATCGGCTCCTCCTCCGCAATGCCATCCGGGCGCGGATGACCCGCTCCCTGATCCAGCGCCCTACTGCCGGGACCTCTTAGGCTGACCGGATGAGGTCGGCGGCGTGAAGACGGCGTTCGTGCTCGGCGGCGGGGGCGTCCTGGGCGCTCATGAGGTCGGCATGCTCCGCGCGCTGTCGGACGCTGGCATCGCACCCGACGTGATCGTGGGCACGTCGATCGGCGCCATCAACGGCGCGTTCGTGGCAGCCGACCCGGCGGGCGCGGCGGCCCGGCTGCGCCAGATGTGGCAGGGCGATGCGGCGCGGCAGGCGTTCAGCGGGACCCTGTGGGGCCGCGCGGTGCGGCTGGCGAGTTCGGGCACGCATCTGCACGCGATGGACCCGCTCCGCGACATGCTTCGCGGCATGCTTCCCGCGTCCGACTTCGCGGACCTGAAGCTGCCCTTCCACTGCGTCGCGGCCAGCATCGAGCGTGCGCAGGCGCGCTGGTTCAGCAGCGGGCCCATCGTGCCGGCGGTGCTGGCTTCGTGTGCCGTCCCCGGGCTTCTGCCGCCCGTGGAGATCGACGGCGAGCACTTCTTCGACGGCGGCCTGGTCCATTCCATCCCGGTGGGGCGCGCCGTTGCTCTGGGCGCGAGCACCATTTACGTTCTGCATGTCGGGCGGATCGAGCGGCCGCTGACGGTTCCCCGCCGGCCATGGGAAGTGGGCCTGGTCGCCTTCGAGATCGCCCGCCGGCACCGATTCCACGAGGAGATGGCGACGCTGCCCGCCGACGTGCGGGTGCACGTGCTTCCCGCGGGGACGGACCGGCGCCCGCCAGACCTGTCGCAATTGCGCTACCGCGACCAGACTAGGGTCGCGGCGGGTATCGAGCGCGCGTACACCGCGTCGGCACGGTACCTCGCCGAGCTGGCCGACCACTGATCCGGCTACCGAGGACGGAGGAGCCGTGCTCCCACCGAGGCTCGTGCGCCGGGTCGTGCTGGCGCCGCTGGCGATCGTCGTCGCGATCGCGCTGGTGGTGCTCTCCCCGCTGCTCGCCCTCCTCGCCTTGGCGTTCAGCCTGGTACGGCGGTCAGGGACGGGACGCATGCGCGGGGTGCGGCTGCTGTTCTTCGCGCTCGTCTGGCTTACCGCGGAGACCGCCACACTGTTCATGTGCCTGGGGCTGTGGCTGGCGAGCGGGTTCGGCGGGCGCATGCATGCGGAGCCCTTTCAGAGCCGCCATTACGCGATCATGCGCTGGTTCCTTGACCTGATTTACAACACGGCTACGAGCACATTCGGGCTCCGGGTCGAGGTCGAGGAGCCGGTGTTCACCGCCGAGGAGCAGGCGGCCCGGCTGGCCCGCCCGGTGATCGTGCTCGGCCGTCACGCCGGCCCGGGCGATTCACTGCTGCTTGTCCGCCATCTGCTGAGCGTCTACGGGCGGCGGCCACGCGTCGTCATGAAGGCGACGATCCAGCTCGATCCCAGCCTGGACGTCGTCGCCAACCGCGTTCCCAACGTGTTCATTCAGCGCCGCCGGGCCGGCGAGGGACTCTTCAGCGAGCAGATCGAGCGGCTGGCGAGCGGGCTCGACCAGCGCGGTGCGCTGGTGATCTTCCCCGAGGGTGGCAACTGGACGCCCGGCCGTTGGCAGCGGGGCATCCGGCGGCTGGAACAGCGAGGCCGCGATGATCTGGCCGCCCGCGCACGGCACATGCCCAACCTGCTCCCGCCCCACGCCGGCGGTGCACTCTCGGCCATCGCCGCCTGCCCCGACGCCGACGTGATCTTCGTCGCCCACGCCGGGCTCGACAAGATCATCACCGTCGGAGATGTCTGGCGGAACCTGCAGATGGACCAGACCATCCGCGCGAAGTGGTGGCGGGTGCTGGTCAGCGAGGTGCCCAGGAGCGCCGACCATGAGGCGCAGGTGCGATGGCTCTACGACTGGTGGCAGCGCATCGACGCATGGATCTCGGAAAACCGCCCGGCTGGCGCCGAAGCCCTGGCAGTGACCCCCCGGTCAGTGGACGGCAAGTGAGGAGGCGGCACCATGACCGCGATGACCCCGAACCGGCTCACCGAGCAGGTGCTCGCCGCCTTCGCGGACACGCCCGACCCGCGCTTGCGTCAGCTTCTCGCCAGCCTCATCAGGCATCTGCACGCGTTCGCGGCGGAGAACCGGCTGACACGCGAGGAGTGGCTCGCGGGGGTGGAGTTCCTCACCGCGACCGGGCAGAAATGCGACGCCGGACGCCAGGAATTCATCCTGCTCTCCGACGTTCTCGGCTTCTCGTCCCTGGTCGACCTGATCAACGCCGCGGACGGGGCCACCGAGTCGACCGTCCTCGGCCCCTTCTACGTACCAGGCGCGCCCGTTCGCGCGATGGGCGAGCGGATCGGCCGCCCGGAGGACGGCAGCCCTGCCCTGGTCCGCGGCCAGGTGACGAACCCGGCGGGCGAGCCGCTGGACGGCGCCACCCTGGACGTCTGGCAGAGCAGCAGCAATGGGCTCTACGACACCCAGGACCCGCAGCAGCCGCCGTTCAACCTGCGTGGGGTCTTCGTGACCGGGCCGGACGGTGCCTACCAGATCCGCGCGATACGGCCGGTCAGCTACCCGATCCCCACCGACGGTCCCGTCGGAGGCCTCCTGCGCGGCGCTGGCAGGCACAACTGGCGGGCCGCCCACATCCACGCGATCGTCTGCGCCCCCGGCCACCGCCCGGTCACCACGCACATCTTCGACGCGGAGAACCCCTACCTGGACAGCGACACCGTGTTCGGCGTCAAGGACTCGCTCATCAGGGAGTTTCGGCCCGCCGGGCCCGGCGACCCGCCCGATGTCAGCTACATCGCCGAGATGAACTTCGTGCTGGCCGCCGCCCCGGAGACGGGGTGAGCACCGGCACATCGAGGAGCGCAACAGACTGCCAGGCAAATAGCGGTCATGACTGCTCCGTTCTGGTCAGCGGACGGTGTACGGCCCGGTGGGCACGGCGTGATAGCCCTTCGCCCCGATCACCCGCGCGAGCGGGCTTCGCGGATCCTGGTCGGCCTTGAGCTGGTCGAGCACGTAGCGGAAGTCATAGCGGGGTCGCCATCCGAGCCCGGTGCGGGCGCGCTCGTTGACATACACGCGGTCAATCGTGGGGAACATCGCCCAGCCGCGGCGCGTGTACTCGGCTTCCTGGTCCGGGAAGAGGCGCCGCACGACGCTCGGCGCGTCCTCGCCCAGCCCGGCAAGGTCGCCGGGCGTGAACGGCGTGGTGGCGCTGATGATGTACTTCGCGAAGCCGATCGCGGGCGCCCGGGTCATGGCGAGCAGGACGGCATCCACCACGTCCTGGATGTCCACCCGGCGGTAGAGGTACTCATTCGTCTTGACGTTGGCGTCGGGGTAGGCGGTGCGGATCTTGTCCCGGTCATCGGCCTCGGGGAAGAAGCGTGACACGCGCAGCACCAGGACCGGCAGGCCATGGTCCCGGCCGATGATCTCGCACAGGTCCTCGGCCGCCGCCTTGGTCACCCCGTAGATGTTTCTCGGCAGCGGAACGACGTCCTCGGTGATCCATGCCGCCGGGTCTCCGGGCAGCGGTGTGAGCGCGCGGCCGAAGACGCTGGTGGTGCTCGTGAACACGAAGCTCCCGACCCCGGCCGCGACCGCCTTCTCCAGGAGCGTCAGCGTCCCCGTGACGTTGGTGTCCACGAAAGCGCGCCGCTCGTGCGACCCGACGTGCGGCTTGTGGAGCGTCGCCACATGAAGGACCGCGTCCACCCCGGCGAGGCACCGGCGGACGACGCCGCGGTCGCTGACCGGCCCGGCCACGGTTGTGAACGATGAGCCGAGCAGGTCGAGTCCGACGACGTCGCGTCCCTGGGCGCGCAGGACACGGACAAGCGCCTCACCCAGATGCCCGGCGCTGCCGGTCACCAGAACTCGCTCGTGCGGCACAGGAAGAATGGTAAGAGGACCGCGGCAATGCCGGCTGGGCCTGGGCCGGTGGGCCCGGCCGACTCCCACGCCAAGCCAGCGTGTGTCAGCCTGGCGCTGTCCCGGCGGGCAGGCGCCGCAGGTCGGCGGCGGTCAGCTCGCCGGAGGAGACCAGCAGCAGCGCAAGCTCCTCCAGGGCCCGCGGCCCGCGCAGCCCCGGGAAGCCCATGCGCACGTACCGGTTCCGGATGTTCTCGCACCGCTTGGCCACAGCGTGGGCCTGCCAGCCGATCCGCTGCGCGGTCTCCCGGGCGCTGCGCGGCGCCGGGTCCCCGGTGTGCCGCCAGGTCAGGTACGCCTCGAACCGCGCCGCCAGGACCAGCCGGTCATCGTCGGTCAGCCGGGCGCGGTACCGGGTGCTGGTCACAGCGCGCTCCCCGGTTGCCGGAGGCCGCTGGCCGGGGTCGGGCACATCATCAAGATCGGGTAGCCGCAGCCGCAGCGTGTAGCTGCCCCGCGTCCCGGTCACGGTCACCTTGGCGTGCCATTGCTGCAGCGGGATCTGCAGCCCGGGCGGCAGGTCGACCCGGAACCCGCGATCACCCAGCACGGACATCACCGAGGAACTGCTGTCGTTGTGCAGCCACCACCACTGGTCGTGGAAACGGAAGCTCCCGGCGGTGCGTGACACGCCCAGGTCGGCCGCGGGCAGGACGGCGGAGCATTCCGGCGCGCGGCCGAATGTGAATGGCTCACCGGGCTGGACGCGCCACGTCCGCGTCTCGTACATCACGATCAGCAGCACGGGCCCGGCCGTCTCCCCGATGCCGCGGTAGCTTCACCGGGACCGCCAGGCAACGGGTTCCCCGGCCCGGCCACGGCCGCCGCGGCTCGTGATGGCACCGCGAGCCCGGACCCCGCCTTCATGTCGTGATCATGACATTGGTGTAGCCAGGTGTACACCCAGGTCGTGATCACGGGAGGACCGGCTGGGTGCGCCCGGCCCGCCCGCAACGTGATCACGACCTTGGTGTGGTCGGGTGCGCACCGAAGGCATGATCACGGGAGGACCGGCTGGGGCTTGCGCCGGGATGGGGAGGCCTCCCCATGGGCGTGGCCGCCGGGGCCAGCAAGACAGTCATACGAAGTGCATGGGTCCTAGACCATCAACCAAAGGGGGCCACCATGCACCTGCCTACTCTTTCGCGAAGGCGCCTGACCGGCGCCGCCGCGGCCTGTGCCGCGGCACTGATCCCGGTGGCCGCGCTCGCCGCCACCGCCTCCCCGGCGGCACCCGCCGCCGCGTCCTCCATCCCGGCCTGCGCAACCGGGGGCCTCGTCGTGTGGATCAGCAACGTCCAGGGTGCAGCCGGGACCTTCTACTACACCCTCAACTTCACCAACCTGTCCGGGCACGCGTGCACCCTGCGCGGCCATCCCGGGGTCTCCACGGTCAACCTCAGCGGCAGCCAGATCGGCAGGCCCGCGCGCTGGGGCAACCCGGGCAACGCGGGTCACGCGCGGCTGCGCACGGTCAGGCTCGCCCGCGGGGCCACCGCGACCGCGGTGCTCGCGGTCACCAACGTGTACAACTTCCCCCCGAAGGTCTGCCACCGGGTCACAGCGGCGGGGCTGCGGGTCTACCCGCCGAACCAGTTCACGTCCAGGCTGGTCCCCTATCCGATCGGGGCTTGCACGACCCGGCAGGTGTTCATGACCGCGGGCGTCGTGCAAAGGCAGCGGTAAACGGCCCGGCTGGCCGCCGCGCCCGGACCGGAATACGGCTGGTGTAACGTTAGTTGTCATTAAGCAACTAAAATCACCTGCCCGGGCGCCGTCATGCGGCTGGCGGGGGCCACACGGACGGCCACGCCATCGCCGGGCGCCCACCACGAAGGGATGTTCATGCCGGCCGGACCCCATTACAAGTGGATCGCCCTGTCCAACACGACGCTCGGCATGCTGATGGCGACCGTGAACGCATCGATCATGCTGATCGCGCTGCCGGACATCTTCCGCGGGATCGGCGTGAATCCGCTGCAGCCGGGCAACACCGGCCTGCTGCTCTGGCTGATCATGGGGTACCTGGTGGTCACCGCCGTGCTCGTGGTCAGCTTCGGCCGACTGGGCGACATGTTCGGCCGGGTCCGGATGTTCAACCTCGGCTTCGCGATATTCGCCGCGTTCTCCGTCCTGCTGTCGCTGACCTGGCTGCACGGCACGCCCGCCGCCTGGTGGCTGATCGTGATGCGGATTCTGCAGGGCGTCGGCGGCGCCATGCTCATGGCCAACTCTGGCGCCATCCTCACCGATGCATTCCCCGCCACCGAGCGTGGGCTGGCGCTGGGGCTGAACCAAGTGGCGGGGATCGCTGGCTCGTTCATCGGCCTGGTGCTCGGCCCGATCGGCTGGCGTTATGTGTTCCTCGTGTCGGTCCCGTTCGGGGTGCTCGGGACAATCTGGTCCTACCTGAAGCTGCGCGAGCTCGGAGTGCGCCGACCTGCCGCGCTGGACTGGTGGGGCAACGTGACCTTCGGCGCCGGGCTGATCGCCGTCCTGGTCGGGATCACCTACGGCATCCAGCCGTACGGCGGCCACACGATGGGCTGGACAAGCCCGCTGGCGCTCGGCCTGATCGGCGGCGGACTGCTGGTGCTCGCGGTCTTCTGCGTGATCGAGACCCGGGTCGCGGAGCCGATGTTCCAGCTCGCCCTGTTCAAGATCCGCCCGTTCACCGCCGGGAACCTGGCCAACCTGCTCGCCGGGCTCGGCCGAGGCGGCCTGATGTTCCTCCTGATCATCTGGCTGCAGGGCATCTACTTGCCCATCCACGGCTACAGCTTCAGCCGCACACCGCTGTGGGCCGGCATCGCGATGCTCCCGCTGACCGTCGGCTTCCTCGTGGCCGGGCCCGTGTCGGGCTGGCTGTCCGACCGGTTCGGCGCCCGCCCGTTCACCACCGGCGGCATGGTAGTGGCCGCGGCCTCGTTCGCGATGTTGCAGTTCCTGCCCGTCGACTTCGTCTACTGGCAGTTCGCGGGCATTCTTCTGCTCAACGGAATCGGCATGGGACTGTTCGCCTCCCCGAACCGGGCCGGGATCATGAACAGTCTCCCGCCTGAGCGGCGGGGCGTCGGGGCGGGCATGAGCGCCACGTTCCAGAACTCGGCGATGGTACTGTCCATCGGCATCTTCTTCACGCTGATCATCCTTGGCCTGGCCTCGTCGCTACCGGCCACCCTGACCCATGGCCTGGTCGCGCAGGGCGTGCCGCGCGCCGACGCGGCGCGGGTGGCCGCGCTGCCGCCCGTCTCGATCATGTTCGCGGCGCTGCTGGGCTACAACCCGGTGCAGACACTGCTCGGGAACGTCATCGACCGGCTGCCCGCCAGCCACGCGGCCTACCTCACCGGCCACACCTTCTTCCCGTCGCTGATCTCGGCACCGTTCCAGCATGGGCTGGCCATCGCGTTCGACTTCGCGATCGCGGCCTGCCTGGTCGCGGCGGTGGCCTCGCTGCTGCGGGGGCGCAAGTACATCCATGGCGTCGACCCCGAACCCGCCGCCCTGCCCCGACGGGCCACCCTGCACGAGCCCGCCGCCGTGCCCGCACGGGCTGCCGTGCACGAGCCCGCCGTCCGGCCCGGACGGGCCGACCTGCGCGAGCCCGTGCAGGGCCTGTGACGGGAGCCAGACTGTCGTAGCCCCCGGGCAGCATCGGCACAGATGAGCTCCCGGAAGGAGTGCCGATGGCCGGCCGGATTTCCTCGGTGGTGTTCGATTGCCGTGACCCGCACGGCCTCGCGCGCTTCTACTCGGAGCTGCTCGGGCTGCCGGTCACCAGGGTCGACGGTGACTGGATCGACATCGGCGACGGCCAGACCCGCCTGAGCTTCCAGCACGCGCCCGATCACCAGCCGCCGCGCTGGCCGGACCCGGCGTTCCCGCAGCAGATCCACCTGGACATCCATGTGGACGACATCGCCGCCACCGAGGCCATGGTGCTCGCGCTGGGGGCGACCCGGCTGCCGAGCAATGAGCCCGGTTTCCGGGTCTACGCCGATCCGGCCGGTCATCCGTTCTGTCTCGAATGGGAGTAACCGCCGGCATACGATGCCATGCATGCGGTTCGCGATCTCGATCCCCCAGTTCTACGCCGACGGCGAGTTCGACCCGGCGGCGTTCCGCAGCTATTTCGCGCGTGCCGAAGAGCTCGGCTTCCACAGCGCGTGGGCGCAGGAAACGATGCTGGGGTCGAAGCCGCAGTTCGGGCCGGTCGAGGCGATGACTTATGCGGCCGCGTGCACGCAGCGGCTGCGGCTGGGGTGCGCGGTGTTCATATCCACCCTGTACAGCCCGGTGCACCTGGCGAAGAGCCTGAGCACGCTGGACCAGCTCAGCCGCGGCCGGATCGAGATCGGTGTCGGCACCGGCGGCCCGGGGCGGCAGTTCGCCGCCTTCGGCGCCGACCCGCAGCGGTACGTCGCGCGGTTCACCGAGGGGCTGGCGCTGATGAAGGCGCTGTGGACCGATTCCCGCGTCACCTTCGACGGGGAGTTCTGGCAGCTGACGGATGCGCCGATGGAGCCCAAGCCGTTCCAGAAGCCCTTCCCGCACGTCTGGGTGGGCGGATCCGCGCCAACCGCGCTACGACGCGCCGTCCGGCTCGGCAACGGTTTCTTCGGCGCGGGCTCGACTCCCACCGCGAAGTTCGCCGACCAGGTCCAGATCGTGCGGGAGGCGCTCAGCGAATCCGGCCGGCCCGTCCGGGATTTCCCCATCGCCAAGCGCGTGTACGTCGCCGTGGACGAAGACGCCGGGCACGCGCGCAAGCGGATGAACGCCGAGCTGGAGCGGCTCTACGGCTTCCGGTCGGAAGGCATCGAGGCCGCCGCGGTCACGGGCACGCCGGCCGACTGCGCCCGCGAACTGCAGAAGGTCGCCGAGGCCGGCGCGGAACTGATCCTTTTCACCCCGATGTTCGAACCAGCGGCCCAAGCGGAGCGCCTGGCCGCGTCGGTCATCCCGCTGCTCGGGTAGTGGCCGGCCGCTGCCGCCGCGCCAGATCAGCCAACAGGTCTGTGTCAGCTGAGAAAATATACGTGGAACACAAAGCGGTTGCCGCTGCCCGTCCAGTAACTCTGGCCGGCGGCCTGGGCGAATATGAGGTCGTGGCGCTGGAGGCTGTCCAGCACGTAGTGCGCCGCGCGCTGAGATCGCGGGATCTCAGCAATGGGCCCGGAGGCAAAGACCTGTACCAGCCCAACTTTCCGGCGATACAAGTGGCGGGCGGCTAGCAGCTGATTGAGCCTGCCGATGATGCGGCCGAGTGCCTGGGATCTCGTGACTTTGTTCAGCACGGTTACCGGGGAGATGCCGACAGCGAAGGAGACGGGAACGCTGAACGAAGTCAGGCGCACGACCGTCGCAGCGGCCGGATGCGAACCGCCGTCCCGACCCGAGCTGGGCTGATGCTGCGAGACGTCGGCCAGGGTAACGCTGACACAGAGCGCGGCGCCGACCGCCACCGCGGCCAGCAGGTGCCGCATCCTGGCCGTCCACTGTGACGGCTGGTCTCTCGGGTCCTGGCGCATATCCTCTCCCTGGCGGCGGTGATATGCCGGATTCCGCGCAAGGGCGAGCCAGCCGATACTTTCCTGTTCCGAACCGCTGCGAGCAAAGCAGGCCACGGCTGGCCCAGGTATACATCGGCTGACTACAGATAGTAGCGAATGAATGCGATCAGCGTGCGGTAGTCCGGGTTGGCTTGCTCGCCAGAGGCGTGAGGCTCTGCGGTGCTCCTGGCCGGAGGCGTGAAGTTTCCGCTGTGCGCCCCTAACCGGAGGCGTGAAGCTCCGGCGGGGCTCGCCCCGAGGGGCCGGGCCGCACGTTCCCCTCCTCCGGGCGCCGATCGCGGCGGCGAGCCGACCGAAGGTCGGGACGCCATGGGGGATCCGGCTGAGCCCGGATCTGCGCGTTCTGCCCCGCGATACGGGCGCGCTTCTTTACCGTTGGTTTCTGCTCTACCGGCAGGACATCCAGCGTGTCTGACCCGGCGTCTAATCTTCGGGCACGTGCCGGCGGCGGTGCCGCTGCAGGCAGCCGGGACGACCACATCCGGCGAGTTGCGAAGCTACCGAGCCTGGCATAGTCGATGGCGAACGGAGAGGCGCGGCGTGCAGGACGACGGCAATGACCGGCCTTCAGCCGACCGGGAGAAGCATATCCGCGCCGCGATCGGCGGCTGGCGGGACAGCCTCATCGACGTGACGGGGTCCAGCCGACTGCTCAACCCCAAGCCGAGCAGGACCGGGATGGTCACGCTGGTCCGCCCCGCCGCCGGCGACCTTCTTTCCCGGCTCAGAGTGGGTGGCACCTACACGTTTCAGTCTTTGCCGCCAGCGCCGGCCGGGCCGCCGCCGGGCTGGTGGGAAAGGAGCGGATCGGCGGCTGGCCAGGGCACGCAGACACCCACTGCGGCGCCGGCGAGCCCGCAGGATGCGAACATCCTCTACGCGGACAAGGATCCAGATGATCTTGCTTGCGCGCTGCGGGCACTTACGCGGCGCTCGAACCAGGCGTACCTTGACCGGGGCCTGCGGGTCCTGTACCTGGCGTTCGGCACGCTGACATGGACCGACGGGGCCCGCGCCCGCTATACCAGCCCGCTGCTGCTGGTGCCGGGCCGGTTGGTGAACGCCGGGCCGCGGCAGCTGCCCGTGCTGGAGCCGACCGAGGATGACCCGGTCGTCAATCCGGCGCTCAGCCTGAAGCTGTCGCGGTACGGGATCACGCTGCCCGGCGCAGACGATCTCGAGGAGATGGCGCTTGGCGGGCTCCTGGACGCCGTCCGCAGGGCGGTCGCCGCACAGGACGGCTGGCGGGTCGCCGAGAGCGCCGTGCTGTCGTGCTTCTCGTTCGCAAAGGAAGCGATCTACCGGGATCTGCTCGGCCATGAGGACTTGGCCGCGGCACACCCTGCGGTGCGGGCCCTGGTGGCTGGCCAGACGGCCGGGCCTGGCCCCGGCTTCGCATTCGACGCGATCGCCGAGCACGAGATCGACACACTGGCCGCCCCGGAGACGGCTCCGGTCATCCTGGATGCTGACGCGTCACAGCGCGCCTGCATCGCGGCCTCGCTCGACGGCCGGTCATTCGTGATGAGCGGCCCGCCGGGCACGGGCAAAAGCCAGACGATCGCCAACATGATCGGTGCCGCGCTGCATGCCGGGAAGACCGTGCTGTTCGTTTCGGAGAAAGCGGCCGCGCTCGACGTAGTGCGGGACCGGCTGACCGGCGCCGGCCTGGGCGCATACCTGCTTGAGCTTCATTCTCATAAGGCGACGCGCAAGGGGGTGGCGGCGTCGCTGGCCAAAGCGCTGGACACGGTGCCCATCGCTCCGGCGCCCATGCCGCACGCGGACGTGGACAGGGCGCGTCAGCGCCGTGAACAGCTCAACGCCTACGCCGGCGCCATGAACCGGCGGCGCGACCCGCTCGGCTACTCGCTGCACGACATCCTCGGGGTGATCGCCAACCTGGGCGCGGTCGCTGCCGCCCCCGCGGCAGGTCCGGCACCGGTGGCGGACCTCACGGTGGAGATGTTCGGCGAAATCACGCGGGCCGCAGAAGCCCTGGCCACGGCGTGGCGGCCGGCCGCACAGGGGCAGTCGTTCGTCTGGCGTGGGGTAACCGAGCGCGGGCCGCTGGACGTCCCGCTCTATGAGGCAGCATCCGCCCTCGAGTCGCTGGCCGGGCTGACCCGGCTCAACGAAACGCTGGCCGAGGTCACCGGGTTGACCCGCCCGTCCGACGCCGACGCCCTCGCCGGGCTGCTCAACCATCTGCTGACGTGGCCGCTGAGCCTCCCGGACGAGTGGCTGACGGCGGGCACGCTCGATGCTGTGGACGGGACGGTGGCTCAGCTCGCCGCCGCGCTCAGCGAGATCGCCGCCCGCGAGAACCAGGCGACGCGGGCCGCCGGAGTTCCCTGGCCGGCCGTTCCGCACCATGACAAGCTGCCCGTGATCGACGGCGCGGCCATTGCCGGGCTCACACCGGCCTGCGCCGACGCTGGCGGCCTGACCGCCGAGCAGATCGTGGGGCTTTCCCGGGCATTCGCGGCGGATGCAGACATGCTGGCCGAACGCCTGCGGACGCTGTCCGGCCTCGCCAGCCGGCTCGGCCTGCGGGCTCCCGCTACCTTCGGCGAAGCCGCTGATCTGCTCGCGATCGCCCAGCTGGCACAGGAGCCAGACCGCCCAGAACGCGGGTGGCTGTCCATCCCGGGCTACCAGGCGGCCCGCGAAGCCAGGCGTGCTCTCTCCGACGCCCACCACGCGCTCGCGAAGGCGGAAGCAGACGCCAGCGCCTACTACACCCCCGAAGCACTACATCAGGATGTGTACGGGCTGGCGCACAGGTTCGACAACGAACATCGCCGCCTTGGCAAGCTGTCCCCGGACTACAGGGCCGACAAGAAAGCCATCGCCACCTTCACCAAGGACGGGACCGACAAGGACACCGCGCTCCAGCAACTCGCGCTGGCCGTGGCCTGGAAGCGTGCAGTGCAGGCGCTCGCCTCTGCCGAGGCCAGCTACACCCCGCTGCTCGGCCGGTACTACGCGGGCAGGACGACGGACTTCGACCGGCTCGACCGCGCGCTCTCCCATGCCGCCAACGCCGTGCGGAGGGCCCGCGGGCAGGATCTGCGGAAGGCCGCCGACCACATCGCCTCCGATGCGGTACCGGACCCGGCGATTACCGGCATCGCGGCCGAGGTGCGCCAGGACCTGTCCGCCTGGCAGGCGGGCCTGGCACCTGCGCCCAGGACCGCCGCCCGCCCGGCACTGCTGAACGGCACGATCGCCGCGGCGGTCGGGTGGCTGCGGGCCCATCTGGGACCGCTGCACGCCGCTAGCGCGTTCACCCGAGAGATCAGCGAGGTTGTGGGCCGGCCGCTTACGTTCCGGCAGTCCCGGCACCTGGTGGCCCTGCGGGAGGCGGCTGACTCCGCGCGTCAGCGGCTGACCGCGCAGCATGCGGCGTTTCACGATGTGTGTGGTGACCTGTACGCGGGAGCCGAGACCGATATGGCGGCACTCCAGGCCGCGCTCGACTGGGCACGGCGCCTGCGCGCGATGATCACCGGCGGGGCCGCCCCGCTCACCCGAGCTCACCTCAAGGCGGTCGAGAGCGCCGTACCAACGGCTCAGCTGGCCGCGGCCGCCGATACATGGCGCCGGGCCAGGGACGCCGTGATGGCGGCGTTCGGTCCGGACCGCAGCCGGGAACTCGCCGCCGAGCTCGACGACTACGCGGGCGCCGCGCAACTCCTCGAGGCCATGTTCGATGACACCAGCGGTCGGGATGAATGGCACGCCTACCAGGCAGCCCGCGCATCGCTGGCCGCCTGCGGCCTGGATACGGCCATGGATTTCTGCATCGCCGAACATGTCGAGCCCGCACAGGTGCCCCGGGTGATCGAGCGGGCCATCTTGCAGGAGTGGGCTGAGCATCACCTCAGGACCGATCCTGCCCTCGCCACGGTTCGGGCGGCGGACCGGGAGGCGCTGGTCAGGGAATACCAGGAGCTGGACGGGGCCCTGCTTGCCGCGGCGGCGGGGGACATCATCCGCGCGTGCAACGCACGGCGCCCGCGCGGCGACACCGGCGAGGCGGCCGTCATCCGCGAGGAATCGGAAAAGAAGCGGGGCCACCTGCCGGTCCGGGTTCTCATCGAGCGGGCCCGCCACGTCTGCCAGGCGATCAAGCCGTGCTTCCTGATGTCTCCTCTGACGGTCAGCCAGCACCTGCCGCCCGGCCTGCACTTCGATGTCGTCATTGTCGACGAGGCCAGCCAGGTCAGCCCGGCCGGCGCCATCAGCTGCATCTACCGCGGGCGTACCCTGATCCTGGCCGGGGACCGGCGGCAACTGTCCCCGGCCGGCTGCTCCGGCGACGCCACACTGGACGAGCAGCCGGAGGGGTCCGCGGAAGCCCCCGATTGCCGGTCAATCCTCGACCTCGCGAAGGAGTCCGGCGCGTACCGGAACCTCGCCCTGCGCTGGCACTACCGGTCCCGGCACGAGGCACTGATCGCGTTCTCCAATGCCGAGTTCTACGAAGGGCGCCTGGTCACCTTCCCCAGCAGGCACGGCGACGGGCCGAACGTCGGCGTCGAGCTGTTCTGGGTCGAGGGAACCTACCGGAGGGCAACCTCACGGGACAACCCGGACGAGGCCGCGCAGGTGGCCGAACGGGTCATCCACCACTACGACACCCGCCCAGCCCTCAGCCTGGGCGTGGTGACCCTCAGTGAAGCACAGGCCGACGCCATTGAGACCGCCGTCAGCAGAACCCGTCTGCACCGCCCGGACCTGGACGGATTCTTCGCCGATGACCGGCTGCGAGGGTTCTTCGTCAAGAACATCGAAGAGGCCCAGGGCGACGAACGGGATGTCTTGATCTTCTCCATCGGCTACGGGCCGGACGAGAACGGGCAGGTCGCGATGGACTTCGGCCCGCTCAGCAGGCAGGGAGGGTGGCGCAGGCTCAACGTCGCCATCACCCGCGCCCGGTACCGCAACGAGATCGTCAGCAGCGTCCGGCCCACCGACATCCCGGCATCGGCCACCAGCGAAGGGCTGAGGTACCTGCGCCGTTATCTCGACTACGCCGCCCGCGGCCCTGCCGCGCTCGCGCCCGGCAGCAGCGCCGGCGGTGACGCCGAATCCCCGTTCGAAGACTCCGTCATCAAGGTCATCCGCTCCTGGGGATACGGCCTCACCCCACGGGTCGGCACCGCCGGGTACCGCATCGACATCGGCATCCACTATCCCAGCCATCCCGGCGTGTACGCTCTCGGCGTCGAATGCGACGGCTACCAGTACCACTCCGCCAGGGCCGCCCGCGACCGCGACCGGCTTCGTGAGCAGGTGCTCCGGGACCTGGGCTGGAACCTGCACCGCATTTGGGCCGCAGCGTGGTACCGCGACCGCGACGGCGAAGAACGCAGGCTCCTGGCGGCGATCGAGCACGCGATGGCCGCACCACACGACGGCATGCCCGGTGGCGCCCCCAAGGCCGGAGAGGCGGCCCGGCCCATCCGGGCCGAGGCGGCCCGGCCCGTTGCCCAGGCTGAGGAGGCCAGCTTCACCGCGGTACCGGACTGGGCCGTCCCGTACGCGACGGCGACCGTGCCCGCATTGCCGGACTGGGCCGACCCGGCCGATCCGGGCAGCAAGTTCACCATGGCTGACGGGGTCCACGCTGTCGTGAGCGCGGAAGCCCCCGTCCATATCGGCATCCTGCACGAGCGACTCGGCAGCGCCTGGAACATCGAGCGCATCGGAAGCGACATCCGCGGCAACATCGACGCCGCGATCAGGCTCGCGGGCGTGATCCGTGACGGTGATTTCCTGACGCTCGCCGACCCGCCACGCCCCGTCGTGCGCACCCCGACCGAGGCCTGCGAACGCACCGTTGAGCAGGTCCACCGCCACGAACTCGCGCTGGCCCTGGTCGGCCTCGCCCGCGACGCCCGGGGTATCAGCCAGGACGAGCTCACCACCAGAGCTGCCCATCTCTACGGCTGGAGCGGGCGCGTGCCGGACGTCGCCGATCGCATCGGCCCGCTCATCTCCGAACTCCGCCGTGACGGCTCCCTGGCTGGAGATGAGCAGGCCGTCACGGCAGCGGCCACCGGGTGGCATCCTGGCGTTCGTGACTGAGCCCGACATTGACGCACCGGTCTCCCGCACCGCCGCCTCGGAGGCGGTGAGCGACATCGGGTGGCGTTACCTGCTTGGCATGCTGGCCGGCTCCGTCCCGGTGCGGTCACTGGCGCAGGCCAGCGAGGTGGCGGCCGCCGTGGTAGCGGCCAGCGGGGCGGACGCCGACGGTCACCTGCGCATGGACTTGCGGCCCGACCGCGACGAGCGGGAACAGTAGCGCCGCCCTATCCTTACCTCGTGCGCCTGGTCTCGCTGCTGCCCTCGGCGACCGAGATCGTCTACTCGCTCGGCCTGGGCGAGGACTTGGTCGGGGTCACGTTTGAATGCGATGAGCCACCGGCCGCCCGGAGGGAGAAGACGGTCGTCGTGGGCGGCCGGGATACCCGGGGGATGACCCCGGCCGAGATCGACAGCTACGTCCGCGCGCAACTGGCCGCCGGAGCAGACCTGTACACGCTGCACGCGCAGGCCCTCGCGGACCTGCGGCCCGACCTGATCCTGACCCAGGACCTGTGCCGGGTGTGCGCGCTGCCGTCCGGCCATGTCGAAGATGCCCTGGGCTACCTGGGGTGCCGGGCCGACGTGCTGTCGCTTGACCCGCACACGCTCGACGACGTGCTGGACTCGATCCTTGCGGTGGGGCGGCGGACCGGCGTATCGGAGCGCGCCACCCGACTGGTGGACGACCTGCGCGCCCGGCTTGCCCGCGTTGCGGCGGCCGTCGCCGGGCGGCGCCGCCCCAAGGTCGCGGTGATCGAATGGGTAGATCCGCCGTTCACCGCCGGGCACTGGATACCCGACCTCGTCATCGCGGCGGGCGGGCGGCCGGTCGCCGCCCGCCCGGGTGCCCAGTCGGTCCCGACGAGCTGGGCCGACATCGCCACCGCGGCGCCCGACATCGTCGTCGTCGCGCCGTGCGGCTATCACCTGCCGGGCGTGATCGAGCAGGCGCGGGCCGCCGCCCAGGCGCTGCCCGCCGTACCGGTCTGGGCGATCGACGCGGATGGCATCGTGGTCCGGCCAGGGCCCCGCCTGGTCGACGGCGTCGAGGCCATGGCATCGATACTCCACCCCGATGCCGTGCCCGCCGCGCGGCCTGGTGCCGTGCACCAGGTCACCGCGCCCGGCTGATCTCGCTCGTGGCGATCACGTTGCGGGCCGGGCCGGCCGGTCTGGATGTGGAGGCTGCGGGCCGCGGCGGGCGCTGGGTGTGGCGCGCGCAACCAGTCCCGCCACGCGGTCACGGGAGAGGGAGGCGGTGGCTGGTCCAGTGACAAGCCGGTGAAAAATGATCAGGGACCCGACCGCTGCGGACAGCGATCAGGCCCTTGACCTGCTACTTCGGTGAGTAGCCCCGACCGGATTTGAACCGGCGCTACCGCCTTGAGAGGGCGGCGTCCTGGGCCGCTAGACGACGGGGCCAGCCACTGAACGGTAGCGCACGCAGCCGAGGCGCGCCAAACGGAACGGCCCGGGACCCGGGCGGCAGCCCGCCCGGCCCGGCAGCCCGTGACGGACCGCAGCTGCGCCGCGCATGGGTGCCCCTGGGCCGGGTAGCTGCCCGGCCATGTTGGCATTCATCGTCATCTTTCTCATCATCGGCCTGATCGCTGGCGCCATCGCCCGGCTGCTCCTGCCCGGCCGGGACCCCATCGGGCTAGTGGGGACGATCGTGGTCGGCGTGATCGGGTCTTTCCTCGGGGGGTTCCTGCAGAACCTGGTCTTCTACCACACGCTGTCGATCCACCGGCTCCACCCGGCGGGCATCATCGGCTCGATCATCGGCGCGTTCATCGTCCTGCTTCTCATGCGCGTGTCCGGGCACGAGCGCGGGCGCAGCCGGCGTCGCTACCGGAGCCGGATCTGAATCCTTGAGAAGACGACTGGCAGCCTGATCGGCTGGTCTTGCGCACGCTTGGCCGGCTGGGGTACCAGGACTCGAACCTAGACTAACGGGGCCAGAACCCGTCGGGCTGCCAATTACCCCATACCCCATCGGAGCGGGCCTCCGGCCCGTTCCGCGCCCGTGAAGTCTAGCCGACGGCGACCTGGCGGCCAAAGCGCGATGAGGGCGTGCGGCGCCGCTGGCTAGGCCCACCACCGACACGATTATGCGGGGCCGCCGCCACCGCCGCCGGGGTTCTCGCCACCGCCCGTGTTGCGCCTCGGAGGGCCATCACCGCCGGCCGGGTTGCGGCCAGGATCATCGCCGCCGACGGCGATGACGCGCGCCCTGGCCAGGCGGGCGAGCGTCCGGTCCCGGCCGAGCAGCTCGATCGACTCGAACAGCGGCGGCCCCACGCGCCGGCCGGTGACCGCCACCCGCAGCGCCCCGCCGAACGCCGCCCGCGGCTTGAGGCCCAGCCCAGCCACGAGCGCCGTCTCCAGTGCGGACTTGATGGCCTCCCACGTCCAGGGTCTAAGCCCGGCCAGCGCCTCCTCCGCGGCCGCCAGCACAGGCTCCGCGTCGGGCGTGAGCACCCGCGCCGCGTCCTGTGGGTCGATGCTGAACTCGGCCTCGTCCACGAACAGGAACCCGAGCATCGTGACGGCGTCGGCGAGGGTGGCGATCCGCTCCTGGATGAGCGGCGCGCTGGCGGCGATCAGCTCGGCGTCGGCGGTCGTGGGTGGGGTAGCGACCAGCCCGGCCCCGGCCAGGAACGGGGTGATCCGCGCCGCAAAATCGGCGGGCGCGAGCGCGCGGATCTTGTCCCCATTGATCGCCTCCAGCTTGCGCACGTCGAACTGGGCGGGGTTCCTGTTCACCCGGGCCAGGTCGAACTCGGCTGCCATCTCGGCCATCGTGAACGACTCCCGGTTCTCCCCGGGCGACCAGCCGAGCAGGGCCAGGTAGTTGCAGATAGCCTCCGGCAGGAAACCCTGGCTGCGGTACCAGTTGACGGACACGACCCCGTTGCGCTTGGAGAGCCGCTGCCCGTCCTTGCCGAGCACATAGGGCAGGTGGGCGAAGACCGGGAACTGCGGCTCCGGCACGCCCATCGCGCGGTAGACCGCGATCTGGCGGGGGGTGGAGGACAGCAGGTCCTCACCGCGCACCACGTGAGTGATTTTCATGAGCACGTCGTCGACCGCGACGGCGAGGGTGTAGAGGGGGGCGCCGTCGGCCCGCGTCAGCGTGAAATCGGGAACGTGCGCGTGGTCGAAGGTGATCTCGCCGCGCACCAGGTCGGTGAACGTAGTCGATCCGGGCGGCATCTTGAACCTGACCACCGGCTGGCGCCCTTCCGCCTGGTAGGCGGCGACCTGGTCCGGGGTGAGGTCACGGCAATGCCCGTCGTAGCCGCTCGGTCCGCCTGCCCTGCGGGCGGCTTCGCGCCGCTCGGCAAGCTCCTCCTGGCTGCAGTAGCAGTGGTAGGCGCTCCCGTCTTTCAGGAACCGGTCGACCCACTCGCTGTAGATGCCCAGCCGCTCACTTTGCAGGTACGGGCCGAACGGCCCGCCGACTCCCGGCCCCTCGTCCCACTCGAGGCCCAGCCAGCGCAGCGTCTCCTGGGCGGAACTGATGTACTCCGGCCTCACCCGGGTCTGGTCGGTGTCCTCGATCCGCAGGACGAACTGCCCGCCGGTCGAGCGGGCGAACGCCCAGTCGTAGATGGCGGTCCGGACGTTGCCCACGTGCAGGTCGCCGCTGGGTGAGGGGGCGAACCGCACCCTCACCCCACCGCCCGCTGCGCCCTGGGCGCCATTGACCGGCGCGCCCCCGCGCTCAGTCACGGCTGGCCACCGGGTTGGTGAGCGTCCCGATGTGCTCGATCGTCACCGATACCTCGTCCCCGTCCTCCAGCGGGCCGGCCCCCGCTGGCGTCCCCGTCAGCAGCACGTCGCCGGGAAGCAGCGTCATCACGCTGCTGGCATAGGCCACCACCGCCGCCACGTCGTGCAGCAGTTGCGACGTCCGGGCCCGCTGGCGGACCTCGCCGTTGACCGACGTGACCAGCTCAAGGTCGGCGGGATCGACGTCGGTCTCGATCCACGGCCCCAGCGGGCAGAACGTGTCAAAACCCTTCGCCCGCGCCCACTGGCCGTCCCGCTCCTGGAGGTCACGGGCGGTGACATCGTTGGCGCAGGTGTAGCCGAAGATCACCTCGGCAGCCTGGCTGGCCGGCACGTCGCGGCACAGCCTGCCGATGATGATGGCGAGCTCGCCCTCGTAGTCAACTCGCTTCGTCATGGTCACCGGGTACTGGATCGGATCCCCCGGCCCGCAGACGGCGGTCGAGGGCTTCAGGAACAAAACGGGCTCGGCGGGTGGCTCCCCGCCCATCTCGCGGGCGTGATCGGCGTAATTCTCGCCCACCGCGATCACCTTGCTGGGCAGTACGGGCGCCAGCAACCTGACATCGTTGAGCAGGTGGCTGGTGCCGGTGAGCCGGATGGCGTCCGGCCCCGGGCCGAACGGGTGGCCGCTGAGCGGGGCGATCACTTGCTCGCCGGCCGCCGCCCGGGCGCCCGGCGGCCCGTCACCCCGGGCTTCGCCCACCACGCCATAGCCGACCTCGTCGCCGACCGCGAATCTTACGATGCGCACGTCTGGTCCCTACCCCATAAGGCGCGCGCCTTGGCGCGCACGAGTAGCCGTTGCTGACAGCCGATGGCCTCCAGCTATTGCATGTAGTCCTCCACCTCGGTGGCCGGGCGCAGCTGCGCCTCCTCCGGGTTCTCACCGAACTCGCGCCGGGCCCGGCGCTGACGCAGCAGATCCCAGCACCGGTCGAGTGACTCCTCGACCGCGGTCAGCTGCCGCCGCTCCTCGTCTGTGGACAGGTCGCCGGTCGCGACTTTGGCGCGCAGGTCCCGCTCGGTCGCGATGAGCTCGTCGATGTGGTGCAGGATCTCCTTGTCGTCCATGCCCCAAGGCTAGTGGCCCGTCAGTGGCCGGAGGCACGCACGCCGGGTGCAGGCTCCGTGCGGCCTTGGCGGGTCAGCGCCTGCCCGGTCCTAGACTTCGCGCATGAGCAGCAATCTGGACCGTGCCGACTCCCCCACGGCGACGGCGGCGGACGCCTCGCCCGGCCAGGGCCCAGTCCGCCCGGTGCCGCCCGCCGCGCGCCGGATCCCGCGCGAGCGGACCCATCACGGCGACACGGTCGTGGACGAGTACGCCTGGCTGGCCGGCAAGGACGACCCGGAGACGATCGCCTACCTGGAGGCCGAGAACGCCTACACCGCGGCGATGACCGCCGGCCAGGCCGGGCTCCGCGAGACGATCTTCGCCGAGATCAAGGGCCGCACCAAGGAGACGGACCTGTCCGTGCCGGCCCGCAAGGGCAGCTGGTGGTACTACACGCGGACAGTGGAGGGCAAGCAGTACGCGGTGCACTGCAGGTGCCCGGCGCGCCCGGGCGAGGACACGCCGCCGCGGACGGACGAGAGTGGGCCGCTGCCCGGCGAGGAGACCCTGCTCGACGGCAACGAACTGGCCGGGGACGCGCCGTTCTTCTCGCTGGGCGCGTTCGGCGTCAGCCCGGACGGCCGGCTGCTCGCCTACTCGACGGATTTCGCCGGATCGGAACGCTACACGCTGCGGATCAAGGACCTGGTGACCGGGGAGATCGCCCCGGATGAGATCCCCGACACCCACTACGGCTGCGCCTGGTCCAGGGACGGTTCCGTGCTGTTCTATGTCACGGCCGACGCGGCCTGGCGCCCGTACCGGGTGTGGCGGCACCTGGTGGGCACCCCGGCCGCCGACGACACGATCGTGCTCGAGGAAAGCGACGAGCGGTTCTGGGTGGGGGTCGGGCTGACCCGCAGCGAGCGCTACTTGCGCATCGTGGCGTCGAGCAAGCTGACGAGCGAGGTGTGGCTGCTGGACGCCGCCGAGCCGACGGCACAGCCCCGGCCGGTGCTGCCGCGGCGGCACGGCGTCGAGTATTCGGTGGAGCACCAGGCGGGGCCGGGCGGGCCGGGTGGGCCGCCCGCGGGTGCGCCGGGTGGGCCGGGCGACCCTGGTGACAGCGGCCGGCTCCTGATCCTGCACAACGGCGGAGCGCTGAACTTCGAACTCTCGGCGGTGCCGCTGCCGGCAGGCGGAGCGCCGGCGGGCATGGCATCACCGGCCGGCGATCCGGCAAGCTTGGGGCCGCTGGCGGATCCCGCCGGCCTGACTCCGGTCGTCGTGCACCGCGACGACACCCGGCTGCTCGACGTGGACGCCTTCGCCGGCCACCTCGTGGTCCACTTCCGGCGGGACGGGCTGACCGGCCTGCGGATCATCGGCACCGACGGCGGGGAGCGCGAGATCTCCTTCCCCGAGCCCCTGTACCAGGTGTTTCCGAGCGCCAACCCCGAATACGATTCCCGCGTCTACCGGCTGCATTACACGTCGCTGGCCACGCCGGACTCGGTTTACGACGCCGCACTGGACACCGGCGAGCTGACCTTGCTCAAGCGCAAGCCGGTGCTCCCGCTGCCCGGCGAGGGCAGCTACGACCCCGGGGACTACGAGCAGCATCGTGAGTGGGCGACCGCCGGCGACGGTACCCGCGTCCCGATCTCCCTGATCTGCCGGAAGGGAACGCCGCGCGACGGAAGTGCGCCGTGCGTGCTCTACGGTTACGGGAGCTACGAAATGTCCGCGGATCCTTACTTCTCGGTCAGTCGGCTGTCGCTGCTCGATCGCGGCTTCGTCTACGCGGTCGCGCACGTGCGCGGCGGCGGGGAGATGGGGCGCCGCTGGTACGACGACGGGAAGATGCTCCGCAAGACGAACACGTTCACCGACTTCGTGGCCTGCGCGGAGCACCTGGTGAGCAGCGGCTGGACCAGCTCGCGGCGGCTGATAGCCCGCGGCGGCTCGGCTGGCGGGCTGCTCGTGGGGGCGGTCGCCAACCTCGCGCCGCAGGCGTTCGGGGGCATCGTCGCCCACGTCCCGTTCGTGGACTCGCTGACCACGATCCTCGACCCGTCACTGCCGCTGACGGTGACGGAATGGGAGGAGTGGGGCAACCCGCTGGACGACGCACAGGTCTACGCCTATATGAAGGCCTACTCGCCCTACGAGAACATCGGCGACCTGACCTACCCGCCGATCCTGGCCATCACCAGCCTGAACGACACGCGCGTGCTCTACCACGAGCCCGCCAAGTGGATCGCCCGGCTGCGCGCCACCGCCCACGGCGGGCCGTTCCTGCTCAAGACCGAGATGGTGGCGGGCCACGGCGGCCGCAGCGGCCGCTACGACGCCTGGCGCGAGGAAGCGATGATCCTCGCGTGGATCGTCACCACCGCGGCGGCATGACCGCAGTCACGCGGGATCGGCTGGCTGATGGCCGGCCCGGAGAAGGGCGTAGGTGACCGCCTCCTCGAGGGCGTGCCAGGAAGCGGCGATGATGTTCTCGTCCACGCCGACCGTGCTCCACATGTCGTCCGTGGTGCCGCTGCCGTCACCGGACTCGATGAGTACCCGGGTCACGGCCCCGGTCCCGTGCGAGCCTTCCAGGATGCGGACCTTGTAGTCGGCCAGCTCGAGCCGGGCCAGTTCCGGGTAGAGCCGCTCCAGCGCGAGGCGCAGGGCGTTGTCGAGTGCGTTGACCGGCCCGTTGCCTTCGCCGGTGGCGACGATCCGCTCGCCCTTGGCCCGCAGCTTCACGGTCGCCTCGCTGACCACCTCACCGCCGGTGCGCCGCTCCACGATGACGCGCCAGGACTCGACCTCGAAGTGGCGCAGCCGCTCCCCCGCCAGCTCATCGCGGAGCAGCAGCTCGAACGATGCGTCGGCAGCCTCGAAGGTGTAGCCGCGGGCCTCCAGGTCCTTGACCCGCTCGACGACCCGGCCGACCGTCGCCTTGTCGCCGGACAGGTCATAGCCGAGCTGCTTGCCCTTGATCTCGACGGACGCCCGGCCCGCCATGTCGGAGACGAGCATCCGCATGTCGTTTCCGACCAGGATGGGATCGATGTGCTGGTACAGCATGGGGTCCACCTTCACCGCGGACGCGTGCAGGCCCGCCTTGTGGGCAAAAGCGGAGTACCCGACGTAAGGCTGGTGGGTGGCCGGGGTCACGTTGGTGACCTCGCTGATCGCGTGCGCGACCCTGCTCATCTCCGGCAGGCAGCCCGGGGGAAGCACCTCGCGCCCCTGCTTGAGCTGCAGGCCGGCCACCACGCTGAACAGGTTGGCGTTCCCCGCCCGCTCCCCGTAGCCGTTCGCGGTGCCCTGCACATGTGTGGCCCCGGCGGACACCGCCGTCAGGGTGTTCGCCACCGCGCACGCGGTGTCGTCATGGCAGTGGATGCCGAGCCGTGCGCCGGTGGCATCGGCGACCGCGGTCACCACGTCACCGATCTCGCTGGGCAGCATGCCGCCGTTGGTGTCGCACAGCGCCACCAGGCCGGCGCCGGCCGCCGTCGCGGTGCGCACGACCTCGAGCGCGTAGGCGGGGTCGGACCGGTAGCCGTCGAAGAAGTGCTCGGCGTCGAGGAACACCCGCTGGCCCTCGCCGCGCAGGTGGCTGACGGTGTCGGCGATCATGGCGAGGTTCTCCGCCAGGGTGGTGCGCAGCGCGAGCCGGACGTGCCGGTCGTGGCTCTTGGCGACCAGCGTCACCACGGGCGCACCGGACTCGCGCAAGGCGGCGACCTGCGGGTCGTCGGCCGCCACCGCGTCTGGCCGGCGGGTCGAGCCGAACGCCGCCAGCTGCGCGTGCGCCAGCCGCAGCTCGGTGCGAGCCCGCCGGAAGAACTCGGTGTCCTTCGGGATCGCGCCCGGCCACCCGCCCTCGATGAACCCGACGCCGAACTCGTCCAGCCGCCGCGCGATGGCGAGCTTGTCGGCCACGGTCAGGGACAGGCCTTCCTGCTGGGCTCCGTCGCGCAGGGTGGTGTCGTATACATGGAACGCGTCGTCGGGCGTCATCTTTGTGATTCCTCCGGATGGGTGCTGGCCGCTGCCGCCACAAAGCAAAAGACCCCTCGCGGGATGCGAGAGGTCTGCGCGTCGGCGGTGCGGGCCGTTCTTCCGCTGGCCCTGCTAGGTGCCGACGCGCCCGCCGATAATAATCCGGCCGCACGTCATAGTCCGAACAGTCTCGCACACACTTAACGGCCGCGCGAACCGAACCGCCCAGACGGGCGTGACCCAGGTGCTAGCAGATCTTGTGGATCCAGCCGTGCGGGTCGGGGCGCTCGCCGTACTGGATGCCCATGAGTTCCTCGCGCAGCCTGAGCGTCACCGGTCCTGGCGTACCGTCGCCGATGACCCATCCTCGGCTGGCGGACCTGACCGTACCGACGGGGGTGATCACGGCGGCGGTCCCGCAGGCGAAGACCTCGGTCAGCTCACCGGCTTCGCAGCTGGCCTGCCATGCATCGGCCGAGATCTTGCCCTCCTCGACCTGGTAGCCGAGATCCCGGCCAAGGGTCAGCAGCGAGTCACGGGTCACCCCGGGCAGCAGCGTCCCGGTCAGCGCCGGCGTCATGATCTTGGCGTCCGGCCCAGGCCCGTAGACGAAGAACAGGTTCATGCCACCCATCTCCTCGACCCAGCGCCGTTCCGCTGCGTCCAGCCAGACGACCTGGTCGCAGCCGTTGTCCACGGCCTGCTGTTGCGCGGCGAACGCACCCGCGTAGTTGCCGCCGCACTTGGTTGCACCGGTGCCGCCGGGCGCCGCGCGGGTGTACTCCTGTGACAGCCAGACGGTGACCGGCTTGATGCCGCTGGGGAAGTAGGCGGCAGCGGGCGAGGCGATGAGGGTGAACTGGTACGACTGCGAGGGCCGGTTGATCCCCAGCCCGACCTGTGTGGCGATCATGAACGGGCGCAGGTAGAGGCTGCAGCCCTCGGCGTCGGGCACCCAGGCGCGATCCTGCGTCACCAGCAGCTCGATGGCCCGGACGAAAGCGTCTTCGGGCAGCTCCGGCATCGCCATGCGGCGTGCCGAGGCGTTGAACCTCGCCGCGTTCCCCCAGGGGCGGAACGCGGCTATCGCGCCGCCGGCCTGCCGGTATGCCTTCATGCCCTCGAAGATCTCCTGCGCGTAGTGGAAGACCTGGGTGGCGGGGTCCAGCGTCAGCGGGCCGTAGGGCTCCAGCCGGGCGTCATGCCAGCCGCGGTCCGCCGACCACCGCATGGTGACCATGTGATCGGTGAACACGGCGCCGAACCCCGGTGCCGCCAAGCGCCGTTCGCGCTCGGCGGCGGGAACGGGGTGATCGCTGATGTGAACGTCGAACTCCATCTCGGCACTCGGACTGATCGCCGTCATCACAGGTCCTTCCTCCAGGCCCGGCGTTGCCGGGCCGCCCGGGCCTGGCGCCGTTGCCCGGCCGCGTTGCGGCGCGGCCACCCGCGGCGCCGCCATTCCATCTTGCCGCGCGGCACGGGACTCTGTGACATCCCCCTGGCGCGGCTCAGCCGGCTACTCGCTCGGCGATGTCGTCGCCGACCTCGGCGGTGGACCGTGCCGCCCACGCGCCCTGGCGCTCCACCAGGTCGTCGGCGGCTGCCTGCTCGATCCTGGCTGCCTCGGCGGTGAAGCCGAGGTGCTCGCACAGCATCGCCGCCGACAGGATCGCGGCGGTGGGGTCTGCCTTCTGCTGGCCCGCGAGGTCCGGGGCGCTGCCGTGGACCGGCTCGAACATGCTGGGCGCGGTCCGCTCCGGGTTGATGTTCCCGCTCGCGGCGAGCCCGATGCCGCCGGCCACGGCGGCGCCGAGGTCGGTCAGGATGTCACCGAAGAGGTTGTCGGTCACGATCACGTCGAACCGCTCCGGGTCGGTGACCAGGAACATCGTCGCGGCGTCCACGTGGCTGTAGTCGACCGTTACCTCGCCGAACTCCTTGGCCGCCCCCGCCATGGTCCGCTGCCACAGGTCGCCGGCGTACTCGAGCACGTTTGTCTTGTGCACCAGCGTGAGGTGTTTCCGCGCCCTCCGCGTGGCCAGCTCGAACGCGTACCTGACCACCCTCCCCACCCCGAACGCGGTGTTGAGGCTCTCCTGGGTGGCCACCTCGGCCGGGGTGCCCTTGCGCAGCACGCCGCCCGCGCCCGCGTATGGCCCTTCCGTTCCCTCCCGCACAACCACCATGTTGATCGACTCGGGCCGGACCCCGGCCAGCGGGGTGGCCACGCCTGGGTACAGCCGGACCGGCCGCAGGTTCACGTAGTGGTCCAGCTCGAACCTCAGCCGCAGCAGCAGCCCCCGCTCCAGCACGCCGCTGGGCACGGTCGGGTCGCCGACCGCCCCGAGCAGGACCGCGTCGTGGCCGCGGATCTCCCCCAGCGCCGAATCCGGCAGGATCTCCCCCGTCCGGTGCCAGCGCTGCGCACCCAGGTCATAGGTGGTCGCGTCCACGGTGACACCGGCTGCCTTGAGCACCTTGAGCGCCTCGGCGACCACCTCGGGGCCGATTCCGTCGCCGCCGATCACGGCGAGCTTTATCGCGGAAGATCCCATGCGCCGTACCTTACTTGCCGGATGGGGCGCCGACGTCTCCGCCGTTGTCACGCCGGTCCAGCGCCACCTGCACGGCATGCGCAGCCGGGCCGGCCGGCCCGGTGCCGCCGGCCGGCCCGGTGCCGCCGACTGGCCCGGCCGGGCCTGGGCGTCCTGGCTGCGCGGGCCGGCCGGCCCCATGGCCCTGGCGCCGTGGGCGCCCGGTCCCGTTGACCCGGCGCCTTGGGCGCTCGGTGCCGCTGCCCGCGGCCGGGTCGGGCTGGTCCCAGTGATACATGTCATACACGGTGAACTTCTCCTGCTGAGTAGCTGGCGAGCGGCTGGTCCATGTGGCTTCAGCTCATATCCAGGTCAACCGACCGGCCCACGACCGCGCCGATGGTGGAGATGATGTCGTCGAGAACCCCGGGCGGGATCGCGGAGTCCACGGTGAGGACGATCAGCGCATGGCCGCCCCGCGCGTCCCTGCATACCTGCATGCCGGCTATGTTGATCCCCTCGCCGCCCAGGATCTGGCCGACGACGCCGACGATGCCCGGGCGGTCGGTGTAGGTGAGGAAGACCATGTGCTCGGCCGCCGCGATCTCCATGTCGAAGCCGTTGACCTCGACCAGCTTCTCGATCTGCCGGGGGCCGGTGAGGGTGCCGCTGACCGAGACCACCTGGCCGCCCGGCAGGGTGCCGCGCACGGTGACCAGGTTGCGCCAGTCGGGGCTGACGGCGTCGGTGGACAGGCTGACCTCGACGCCCCGCTGGGAGGCGAGCAGCGGCGCGTTCACGTAGGTGACCGTCTCCTCGACGATGCCGCCGAAGACGCCCTTGAGCGCGGCCAGCTGCAGGACCCGGGCGTCGTGTGCGGCGATCTCGCCGCGCACCTGCACGTCGAGCCTTGCTGCGACCCCGCACGCCAGCGCCGTGAAGATCCTGCCAAGCTTCTCGGCCAGCGGCAGTCCCGGCTTGACGTCTTCGTGCACCGTGCCGCCCTGCACGTTGACGGCGTCGGGCACAAACTCACCCGAGAGCGCGAGCCGGACCGACCTGGCCACCTGGGTGCCCGCCTTCTCCTGTGCCTCGTGGGTGCTGGCGCCCAGGTGCGGGGTGACCACCACGTTGGGGAACCCGAACAGCGGGCTGTCGGTGCACGGCTCGGTGGCGAAGACGTCGATGCCCGCGCCGCCGACCCTGCCGTCCTTGAGCGCCATCGCGAGCGCGTGCTCGTTCACGATTCCGCCCCGTGCGGCGTTGACGATCAGCACGCCTGGCTTGACGAGCCGGAGTTCCCGCTCACCGATCAGGCCGGCGGTCTCGGCGGTCTTCGGCAGGTGCACGGTGATGAAGTCAGCCTCCGCGAGCAGGTCCTCCAGGGGGACCAGGCGGACGCCCAGCTGCGCGGCGCGCGCGGTGGGCACGTAGGGGTCATAGGCGATCACCTGCATGCCGAACGCGGCCAGCCGCTGGGCGACCAGCTCCCCGATCCGGCCGAGGCCGAGGATCCCCGCCACCTTCCCGTAGAGCTCGGCGCCGGTGAACTCCGACCGCTTCCACTCGCCCGCCCTGAGCGAGGCCATCGCCTGCGGCACGTTGCGGGCGGTCGCGAGCAGCAGTCCGACGGCGTGCTCGGCTGCGCTGACGGTGTTCGAGCTGGGCGCGTTCACCACCATGACGCCTGCCTTGGTGGCGGCCTCGACGTCGACGTTGTCGAGTCCCACGCCGGCCCGGGCGACCACGCGCAGGTTCGGCGCATGGGCCAGCGCCCCGGCGTCGATCCTTGTCGCGCTCCGGACGATCACCGCGTCCACGTCGGCGAGCGCGCGGAGCAGCGCCGGCCGGTCGGCGCCGTCCACATGGCGCACCTCGAACGCGGATTCGAGCTGGGCGATCGCGGCGGGTGACAACTCTTCAGCAACGAGAACGGTGAATGTAGGCACCAGAGCAGCCCTTCGGGCGTCGTCGTCGGTCGTCACAGCTTAGCCCAAGCTTGTGAAAGCCTTCACGAACTGCTCCGTGGGGACGGCCTGTCCTCCATCAGCCGTCCGCTTCCTGGTCGTCGGCCAGCCAGCTCATCAGCGGCCGCAGCTTCGCTCCCACCTGCTCGATCTGTTCGGCGTGGAGGGCCTCGCGCCGCTTGAGGAAGTTGGGCCGGCCGCTGTCGAACTCCTCCACGAGTTCCCGGGTGAACGTGCCGTCGCGGACCTCGCCGAGGATGCGCCGCATCTCCTCTTTGGTGCGCTCGTCGATGAGACGGGGGCCGCGGGTGTAGCCGCCGTACTCCGCGGTGTCCGAGACCGACCAGTACATCTTGGAAAGGCCGCCCTCGTACATGAGGTCCACGATCAGCTTCATCTCATGCAGGCACTCGAAGTAGGCAACCTCGGGCTGGTAGCCGGCCTCGACGAGGGTATCGAAGCCGGCCTTGATCAGCTCGGAGACACCGCCGCACAGCACCGCCTGCTCGCCGAACAGGTCGGTCTCGGTCTCCTCCGCGAACGTGGTGGCGAGGGCGCCGGCCCTGGTGCCGCCGATCGCCTTGGCGTAGGCGAGCGTGAGCGGCCACGCGCCGCCCGTTGCGTCGCGCTCCACTGCGACGAGGACCGGGACGCCGCGGCCCTCCGCGAACTGCCGGCGCACCAGGTGGCCCGGCCCCTTGGGCGCGACCATGCAGACATCGATCCCGGCAGGCGGGTCGATGAGCCCGTAGCGGATGTTCAGCCCGTGGGCGAAGAAGAGCGCGTCACCCTCGTCCAGGCTAGGGGCGATGGCTCCCGCGTACAGGGCGCGCTGGACGTGGTCCGGCGCCAGGACCATGATCAGGTCGGCTTCCTCGCATGCCCGCTCGGGGGTCGTCACCCGCAGCCCCTCGCTGGCCGCGCTCTCCCGGCTGGCCGATCCCTCCGGCAGCCCGACCCGGACGTCCACACCGGAGTCCCGCAGCGACAGCGCGTGCGCATGCCCCTGGCTGCCGTATCCGAGCACCGCGACGTGGCGGCGCTGGATGATCCCAAGGTCGGCGCGGTCGTCGTAGTAGATCTCTGCCATCGCTTGCCTTTCGCTCACTGTTCGCTCGCTGCCTGTGTCACTGGGCCGGGCCGGCCGCGGCGCGATCCAGCGGCCGCAGCGCCCGGTCGGTTATGGATTTGCTGCCGCGGCCAAGGGCGACCATGCCGGACTGGACCAGTTCCTTGATGCCGAACGGCTCCAGCACCCTGATCAGGGCGTCCAGCTTGTCGCGGTTTCCCGTTGCCTCGACCGTCACCGCGTCCTGGGCCACGTCGACCACCTTGGCGCGGAAGAGCGCCACGGTCTCCAGCACCCGGGACCTGCTCTCGGCGTCCGCGCGGACCTTGACGAGCAGCAACTCCCGCTGGACCGACACCGACGGCTCAAGCTCCACGATCTTCAGGACGTTGATCAGCTTGTTGAGCTGCTTCGTCACCTGTTCCAGCGGATGATCCGCGCAGTTGACGACGATCGTCATCCGGGAGATCTCCTCGTGCTCGGTCGGCCCGACCGCGAGCGAGTCGATGTTGAACCCGCGGCGCGAGAACAGGCCGGCGGCACGGACCAGCACCCCGGGCTTGTTCTCCACCAGCACCGACAGCGTGTGCCTGCCCGCGGCCGGATCCTGCTCACGCAGGCGTGGGGCAACGTTGCTCATTCGGTCACATCCCAGTCCGGTGCCATGTCCCGTGCGACGCTGATGTCGTCGTTGCTGGTCCCGGCCGGCACCATTGGCCAGACCATCGCGTCGCGGTGCACCACGAAGTCGATCACGACCGGCTTGTCGTCGATCTTCATGGCCTCCCCGAGCACCTTGTCGACTTCCGCCGCGTCCTCGCACCGCAGCCCCGCGCAGCCGTAGGCCTCGGCGAGCTTGACGAAGTCGGGGATCCGGGTGCCCAGGGGCGCCGCCTCACCTGCGGCCGGAGGGCCAGAGCCCGGCGCCGCGCCGGGGCTGGAGCGATCCAGGTCGGTGTGCGAGTAGCGCTCGTTGTAGAACAGCGTCTGCCACTGCCGGACCATGCCGAGGTTGCCGTTGTTGATGATCGCTACCTTGATCGGGATGCCTTCCACGGCGCAGGTAGCGAGTTCCTGGTTGGTCATCTGGAAGCAGCCGTCGCCGTCGATGGCCCACACGGCCGCCTCCGGGCGGCCGACTTTGGCCCCCATCGCGGCCGGGACCGCGTACCCCATGGTGCCCAGGCCGCCCGAGTTGAGCCAGTGACCCGGGTGCTCATGGCTGATGAACTGTGCCGCCCACATCTGATGCTGGCCGACACCGGCCACATAGACCGCGTCCGGCCCGGCCAGCTTGCCGATCCGCTCGATCACGTACTGCGGCGCCAGCGAGCCATCTCCGGGCTCGGAGTACCCCAGCGGGTAGGTGCGGCGCCAGGCCTCCAGCTGCGACCACCAGGCCGTCAGGTCTGCCCGCTGGCCGGCCTCGTGCTCGGCCTGGACGGCGGCCACCAGCTCGGTGATCACCTCACGGCAGTCGCCGACGATGGGGACATCCGCGCGCCGGTTCTTGGAGATCTCGGCGGGATCGATGTCGGCGTGGATGACCGCAGCGCTAGGCGCGAAGCTGTCGAGCTTGCCCGTCACCCGGTCATCGAACCTGGCGCCGAGCGCCACCAGGAGGTCCGCCTTCTGCAGCGCCCCGACCGCGGCCACGGTGCCGTGCATGCCGGGCATGCCGACGTTCTGGGGATGGCTGCTCGGGAAGCCTCCCCGCGCCATCAGCGTGGTGACCACCGGCATCCCGGTGAGCTCGGCCAGCGCGAGCAGCTCCGCGCTGGCACCGGCTTTGATCACCCCGCCGCCGACGTACAGGACGGGCCGCTGGGCCGTGGTCATCATCCTGGCCGCCTCCCGCACCTGCCGGGAGTGCGGCCGGGTGACCGGGTGGTAGCCGGGCAGGTCGAACGGGACCGGCCAGCGGAACGTGGTCAGCGCCTGCAGCGCGTCCTTGGCGATGTCCACCAGGACCGGTCCCGGCCGGCCGGTCGAGGCCACGTGGAACGCCTCGGCGACGGTCCTGGCGATGTCGTCGGCGCTGGTGACCAGGAAATTGTGCTTGGTGATCGGCAGCGTGATGCCGGCGATGTCAGCTTCCTGGAACCCGTCGGTCCCGATCAGCCCGGATGGCACCTGGCCGGTGATGGCGACCACGGGGACCGAGTCCATGTAGGCGTCGGCGAGGGGCGTCACCAGGTTGGTGGCGCCCGGGCCCGAGGTGGCGATGCACACCCCCGGGCGGCCCGTCACCAGCGCGTAGCCGCTCGCCGCGTGCCCGGCACCCTGCTCGTGCCGGACCAGGATGTGACGGAGGTTGCGTGAGTCGAACAGCGGGTCATAGGCCGGCAGGATGGCCCCGCCGGGGATGCCGAAGACAACGTCGACCCCGAGCCGCTCCAGCGCGGCTACCAGCGCCTGCGCGCCGGTGACCTGCGTCGGCTCGGCGGGCTCGGTGCCCGGGGCCGCTGGCCGGCCGGCCCGGTCGGGCCGCTGGCCAGCCGCCGATTCCCGTGCCGCGGCCCGCGCGGCGAGGTCGCGCGGCGATGGGCCGTTGCCCTGGCGCACCGACCGCGCCAGCCCTGCCCGTGAGCCGGGCGTCGTGGTGGTCTGGTCAGTCATCGCAATGATTCCCATCTGCAGTCCGTAGCAGCAAGCTGGCAACAAAAAACCCCCCGTGCCCTAGGGCAGTCGAGGGGAGCGCGCAGGTGGCTGGTTAGCGACCTACGCGCCTGGCAAGTACGAGAACGCGGCAGGAAAGCACGATCTCCACTGTGGCCTAACGTGCGCGGTCCGTCAACTTGAGAGCACATGCGTCTCGGGATGTGAGACACGGCTCATTCCTCAGCGCGCGGCGGCCTGGGGTTCACCGGGCACCCCGCTGGCCGCCCCCGTCCCGCCCGCGCTCGCTTCGGGCCCGGCTCCTCCCCTGTGCCCGGCGTCGCCCATGAGCGGGCGCGGCGCCGGGGGATCGTCCGGCCCGTCCGCTCCGGCGTAGAACTCGACGCGGCCGTTGCCCCGCCCCTTCGCCCGTGATATCGCCATGTCCGCCTTGCGCCAGACGCCTCCTGGCGGGCCCGTGCCCGAGAGCGCGACACCCACACTGGCGGTCAGGCTCACATCTTCCTCACCGGCCCGGAAGGGTGGCGAGGCCACGCTTCGCGCGAGCCGTTCGGCCATGTCGGCGACCTCTTCGGCGCTGACCGTGCCCTCGATGAGGACCGCGAACTCATCACCGCCCCAGCGTGCGACCGTGTCCTGCGGCGGCACGGCGGCCCGCAGCCTGCGACCGACCTGGGAGAGCAGCACGTCCCCGGCGCCATGGCCCACGGCGGCGTTCACGGCCGTGAAGCGGTCCAGGTCGAGCAGGATGACCCCGGCGATGACAGGGTGCGCGGAGGAACCCGGACCCGGCTCCGCCGGGGCAC
Source organism: Streptosporangiaceae bacterium (assembly GCA_036005525.1). Classification (GTDB taxonomy): domain Bacteria; phylum Actinomycetota; class Actinomycetes; order Streptosporangiales; family Streptosporangiaceae; genus UBA9676. Next base: position 10,741 of record DASYQM010000342.1, on the reverse strand, counting down.
CCGGCACCGCCGCCTCGCGTACCCGCAGCTCGACGTAGGCGCGGTTCGGCAGCCCGGTCAGCCCATCGTGGAAGGTCAGGTGGGCGACCTGCCGGCGCAGCGCCACCTGGGTGCTCACATCCCGGGCGGTGACCAGCAACCAGGCGGGCCCGCCTGGCTCACGGAAGCGGGAAACCGTGGACTCGACATGCCGCCAGGTGCCGTCCGCCGCCCGCACCCGGCACGGGTACCGGCCGACCCGGTTCGCGGCGTCCGCGACCGCCCGGCGGACCGCCCTCGTGCCGCCTGACCGGTCCTCGGGATGCAGCAGGTCTGCCAGCGGCGTGCCCAGCAGGCTTTCCGGCGTGTACCCGTAGCCGGCCACGGCGCGGCTCGCGTACCTGATCACCCCGCCGAGGTCACACAGGAGGACGACGTCGGTGGTCCGGTCGGCCAGCTCGCGGAGCCGCTGGCGCGACTCGTACCAGATCCACACCGCGGAGTTCTGCCGCCAGAGCAGCCCGAGCGCGCGCAGCGCCAGCGCCAGCAAGGTGCTGCCCGCGATGATGGCCACGACCGGCCGGTCCACGTTCTCGCCTGCCAGCGCCCACCCGATGATGACGAGCGCCGCCGCGACCACGGCGGCGACAGCGGCCACGGTCGCGACACTCGGCACGGCGGGGGACGGCCGGACGGCGGTGCCCGGGTCCCGGGCACCCTTCAGCAGCCGGTCCCACCACCGGGTGCCGACCCGCCCCGCCTGCCCGGCGCGCCCGGCGCGCCCGGCCTGCCCTGCCTGCCCGGCCGACCTGGCGCAGCCGGTCCACGGCGCGCTCGCGAGCAGCGCCAGCCCCGCCGCCTGGACCAGCAGCGCCCCCACCCGGGGGGGCGCGCCGGCGGTCCGGGCGGCGACCGCCAGCACGTCGCCCGCCGTGATGACGAGCACGGCGAGATAGGGGATCGCGCCGCGCCGGCCGGCCGCCGCGGCAAGCGGAAGGCAGGCGCCGAGCAGGACCAGACCGGCCAGCGGGTGGATCAGCTCCACGGCGAAGGTGGGGACCCCGGCCCCGGCCCGCAGGAACACCATGCGGAACACGGTGACCCAGGCGACCAGGAACAGTGCGGACGCCAGGATGTATCCGTCGGCCAGGCGGGTGGCAACGGTGCTGCGGGCGCGGACCCCGGCAGGCGGGGAGGCAAGAGCCGCATCCTGCGAACCGGCAGGCTGGCGGGTCAGCGGGGCGTCCCGCGATCCGGCGGGCGGGCGGGCGGCGGCCGCGTCCCGCGATCCGGCGGCCGCAAGCCGGGCAAAGCCGGCCGCCACGAGCAGCAGCGCCAGCAGCGAAGGCAGGTCGCCGAAAGAGAGCGGGATCGCCGCGGCCCCCGCCGGCACGGCCAGTGCCTGGCCCGCGATCAAGCCGGCACCCCACAGTGCCGCGGCGACGGCGAACCAGCGGTATGCGCGCCGGGACGGCCCCGCGTAACGCTCCGCCCCCAGCCACAGACTGACTGTCGCACCGGCCGCAGCCAGAATCCCAGCCGCCGTCCCGACCTGCGAGGCCAGGCTCATAGCGGTTCACCGGATGCTTCCGGGCGCACGACTCTCCCTTCGCCGCATCCGCTCGCAAGTTAGCCGGGTAGCCGGGTCTGGCAGGCATGGTTCGCCTTGTGGGCTTCTGCCTCGCCGCTCAGTAATCGGACCACAGCCCGCTGTTACCCACGTATGAGCCGGGCACTGCCTGATCCAGAGCAACGCCATAGGTGACGGTGATCACCATTTTAGTTGCCGAAGGTCACGCTTCGATTGAGGAAGGGCGTCCAAACGGTCCATAACACCGATGGCACGTCAATAGTTCCCGGCGATGACGTTCTGCAGTCGCTGCCCGCTGGTGAACCGCCCGGCCTGAGCCCGCACGAACGCGAGCGAACGCGCCGCCGACACCGGCGTCGACGCCGCCACGTGCGGGGTGATGAGGAGGCCAGGCGCCTCCCACAGCTGGTGCCCCGGGCAATGGTCTAGCCCTGACCGAGGCGCTGGAGGATCAGCTCACGGGCGCGGGCCGCGTCGGCCTGGCCGCGGGTGGCCTTCATGACGGCGCCGACCAATGCCCCGGCGGCGGCGACCTTGCCGTCACGCACCTTCTGCGCCACCTCCGGGTTGGCGGCGACCGCCTCGTCCACCGCCGCCAGGAGCGCGCCCTCGTCGCTGACGACCGCCAGGCCCCGGGCGGCCACCACCTCGTCCGGCGTCCCTTCGCCGGCCAGCACGCCCTCGATGACCTGCCGGGCGAGCTTGTCGTTGAGCTCGCCGGAGGCCACCAGGGCCGCCACCCTGGCCACGTCGGCGGGCGTGATCGGCAGGTCGGCGAGGTCGGTGCCGGACTCGTTGGCCCGCCGCACCAGCTCGTTCAGCCACCATTTGCGGGCGTCGGCGGGCGTCGCACCCGCCTCCACGGTCCGCGCGACCAGGTCCACCGCTCCGGCGTGCTGCAGCGCCGCGAAGTCCAGGTCGGACAGCCCCCACTCGGCCTTCAGCCGCGCCCCCCGGGCGGAGGGCAGTTCGGGCAGGGCCGCGCGGATCTCCTCCACCCATTCCCGCGACGGGGCGACCGGCACCAGGTCCGGCTCGGGGAAGTAGCGGTAGTCCTGCGCCTCCTCCTTGCTGCGGCCCGCCGTGGTCACGCCGGTGTCTTCGTGGAAGTGCCGGGTTTCCAGGGCGACCGGCGTGCCCGCGTCCAGCAGGGCCGCCTGCCGCTCGATCTCGAACCGGACCGCCCGCTCGACCGAGCGCAGCGAGTTCACGTTCTTGGTCTCGGTCCTGGTCCCCCACCGCCCCGAGCCCGTGGGCGAGAGCGAGGTGTTGACATCGCAGCGCAGCGACCCCTCCTCCATCCGGACGTCCGACACGGCCAGCGCCCGCATCAGGTCGCGCAGCTCGGTCACGTAGGTACGCGCGGCGACCGGCGCCAGCGCGCCCGTGCCCTCGACCGGCTTGGTCACGATCTCCACCAGCGGGATCCCGGCCCGGTTGTAGTCCACCAGCGAGTAGTCCGCTCCGTGGATGCGGCCGGTGGCACCTCCGATGTGCAGCGACTTGCCGGTGTCCTCCTCCAGGTGGACCCGCTCGATGCCGACCCGTACCTGGCGCGCGCCGCCGGTGCCCGGGTCGTTGACCGAGATGTCGAGCCAGCCGTCGGTGCAGAGCGGTTCGTCGTACTGCGAGATCTGGAAGTTCTTCGGCATGTCCGGGTAGAAGTAGTTCTTCCGGGCAAACCGGCACCAGTCCGCGATCGTGCAGTTCAGCGCCAGCCCGATCCGGATCGTGTACTCGATCGCAGCCCTGTTCGCCACCGGCAGCGAGCCGGGCAGGCCCAGGCAGACCGGGCAGACCAGCGTGTTCGGCTCGCCGCCGAACCGCGCCGGGCAGCCACAGAACATCTTCGTCACCGTGCCCAGCTCGACATGTGTCTCCAGGCCGATGACCGGCTCGTACCGCGTCAGTGCCTCATCGAGCGGGACCAGCGCGGCGCGCGCCTGGGCCGTCCCGCCCGCCTGGCTCGTCCCGTCGGAATGGCTCATCCCGCCCATCCGGGCCGCGCCGCCGGCCTGGTTCGTCCCGCCCGCCCGGCCGGCCATCACGCGAGGCCCTTCGCTTCGTCCAGCAGCGGATGGCCGCGGCGGCTGTCCAGCGCCGCCTCGACCGCGGCCCCCACCCGGTAGAGGCGGTCGTCGGCGAGTACCGGCGCCATGATCTGCAGACCCACGGGCAGCCCGTCCTCCGCCGCCAGCCCGCACGGCACCGACAGCGCGGCGTTGCCCGCCAGGTCCGACGGGATGGTGCACAGGTCGGCGACGTACATGGCGAGCGGGTCGTCCACCCGCTCGCCGAGCGGGAACGCTGTGGTTGGCGTGCTCGGCGACACCAGCACGTCCACCTGCTCGAACGCGGCCTGGAAGTCCCTGATGATCAAGGTGCGCACCTGCTGCGCCTTGCCGTAGTACGCGTCGTAGTAGCCGCTCGACAGGGCGTAGGTGCCGAGCATGATCCGGCGCTTGACCTCGGCGCCGAAGCCCTGCGCCCGGGTCAGCGACATCACCTCGTCCGCGCTGCGGGTGCCGTCGTCCCCCACCCGCAGGCCGTATCGCATCGCATCGAACCGGGCCAGGTTGGACGAGCATTCGCTGGGCGCGATCAGGTAGTAGGCGGGCAGCGCGTAGCTGAAGTGCGGGCACGACACCTCGACGACCTTCGCGCCCAGCGACTCCAGCAGGTCGACCGCCTCTCCGAACCGGGCCAGCACGCCGGGCTGGTAGCCCTCGCCGCCGAGTTCGGGCACTACGCCGATGGTCAGCCCGCTCACGTCTGCCTGCCGGGCGGCGGCGACCACCGGCGGCACCGGCGCGTTCACCGAGGTGGAATCGCACGGGTCGTGACCGGCCATCGTCTCGTGCAGCAGCGCCGCGTCGAGCACGGTGCGGGCCAGCGGGCCCGGGGTGTCGAGGGAGGACGCGAACGCGACCACCCCGTACCTGGACGGCCCGCCGTAGGTCGGTTTCACCCCGACCACCCCGCACACCGCCGCCGGCTGGCGGATCGACCCGCCGGTGTCGGTGCCGATCCCCAGCGGCGCCTCGAAGCCGGCGACCGCCGCCGCGGAACCGCCGGAAGAGCCGCCCGGTACCCGGCTCAGGTCCCATGGGTTGTGCGAGGGACCGAACGCTGAGTTCTCGGTGGAGGAGCCCATCGCGAACTCGTCCATGTTGGTCTTGCCGAGTATCACCACCCCGGCCTGCCGCAGCCGCCGCGTGACCGTCGCGTCATACGGGGGACGCCAGCCGTTGAGGATGGCCGACCCGCACGTGGTCGGCATGTCGATGGTGGTGAAAACGTCCTTGAGCGCCAGCGGCACGCCGGCCAGCGGGCCCAGCACCTCACCGGCGGCGCGCCGCTCATCCACCGCCCTGGCGGCCTGGCGCGCCCCGTCCGCAGCGACGTGCAGGAAGGCGTGGACCGCGTCGTCCACCTCGCCGATCCTGGCCAGATGCGCGTCGGTGACCTCCAGCGCCGACACCTCGCCCGCGGCTATCGCGGCCGCAAGCCCGGCCGCGCTCATCCGGGTCAGCTCACCAGCCACGATCAGTCCTCCGCCAGGATGCGCGGGACGCGGAACCGCTGCTGCTCCACCGCCGGGGCCTGGTCGAGCGCCTCCGCCGCGCTCAGGCACGGCCACTCCACGTCGTCGCGGAACACGTTGACCAGGGGCACCGCGTGCGAGGTGGGCGGGACGCCTTCGACGGCAACCTCCTGGACCCGCGCCACCGCAGAGATGATCACGTCGAGCTGGGCGGCCAGGTGGTCCAGTTCCGCCTCGGCCAGGTCCATGCGGGAGAGCCGGGCCAGGTGGGCAACGTCATCGCGGGCGATCGGCATGACAGCCATCCTAGGGGCCCGTCCTGCCGGAGCCGACCGGTTAACAGGTCATGATCACGAGGCCTGGGCGGCGGCGCTTGCCGCGGCCGGGCCCTCCTCCAGCAGCAGGTGGAGCCCGGCCTCGTCCAGGACCGGCACACCCAGGGTGAGCGCCTTGTCGTACTTGGAGCCCGGATTCTCGCCGGCCACCACGAAGCTGGTCTTCTTCGACACCGAGGATGCCGTCTTGCCGCCGCGTGCCGTCACCGCCTCGGCGGCCTCGTCCCGGGTGAACCCCGCCAGCGTGCCTGTGATCACCACCGTGACGCCGGCCAGTGGCCGCGCACCGCCTGAGCCGCCCGGTTCACCGTCGGCCTCGGCCCGCGCCGTCCCGAACTGCACGCCGGCCGCCCGCCACTTGTCGACGATCGCCACGTGCCAGTCCACGCCGAACCAGTCGACCAGCGAGGCGGCGATGGTTGGCCCGACGCCGTCCACGGCCGCCAGCCGCTCGGCGGGCGCGGCGGCGATCGCGTCCAGCGAGCCGAACTCGGCCGCGAGCGCCCGGGCCGCGGTGGGGCCGACGTGCCGGATCGACAGCGCGACCAGGATCCGCCACAACGGCCTGCCGCGCACCTCGTCCAGGTTGACCAGCAGCCGGCGGGCGTTGACGGTCAGGCTGCCCTGCTTGTTGACGAAGAACGGGCACGTGGCCAGCCGCTCGGCGGTGAGCGAGAAAAGGTCGCCCTCGTCGGTGATCAGCCCGCACTCCAGCAGCGCGTTCAGCGACTCGTAGCCGAGCACCTCGATGTCGAACGCGCCCCGCCCGGCGAGGTGGAACAGCCGCTCGCGCACCTGCGCCGGGCAGGACCGGGTGTTGGGGCAGCGCCAGTCGACCTCGCCCTCTCCCCGGACCAGGGTGGTCCCGCAGGAGGGGCAGAGGGTCGGGAATTCGAAGGCGCGCTCGGTTCCGTCGCGCAGGTCCATCACCGGCGCCACCACCTCCGGGATGACGTCCCCGGCCTTCCGCAGCACCACCATGTCGCCGATGAGCACGCCCTTGCGCGCGATCTCGTCCACGTTGTGCAGCGTGGCCCGGTCCACAGTGGACCCGGCGACGTGCACGGGCTGCATCACGGCGAACGGTGTGACCCGGCCGGTCCGGCCGACGTTCACCTGGATGTCGAGCAGCCGGGTCGTCACCTCCTCGGGTGGGTACTTGTAGGCGATGGCCCACCGGGGCGCGTGGCTGGTCGCGCCCAGCTGCCGCTGGACGGCCAGCTGGTCGAGCTTGACCACCACCCCGTCGATCTCGTACGGCGTGTCGTGCCGGTGCTCCCCGTAGTACGCGACGTACTCACGCACGCCGTCCAGGCCGCCCACCACCTTGACCAGGTCGCTGACCGGCAGTCCCCACGTGCGCAACCGCTCGTACCAGCCCGACTGGGTGACCGGCACGCTGTCGGCCACCGCGGGTGAGTCGGGCGTGGGCGCCCCGCTCGCCCCCGCGTCGGTTCCCGGCACGGCCAGCCCGTGCACGATCAGGCCGAGCGCGCGGCTCGCGGTGACCCGCGGGTCCTTCTGCCGCAGCGAGCCGGCGGCGCCGCTGCGCGGGTTGGCGAACGGCGGCTTGCCCGCGTCCTCCAGCCGCTCGTTCAGCTCGTCGAACGCGGCGACCGGCAGGAACACCTCGCCCCGGACCTCGAGCATCTCCGGTATGTCAGGCCCGTTCAGCCGCATCGGCACCGTGGCGATCGTGCGGATGTTCGGCGTGATGTCCTCGCCGGTGCTGCCGTCGCCGCGGGTCGCGCCGCGCACCAGCGCCCCGTTCCGGTAGACCAGGGCCACCGCCAGCCCGTCGATCTTCACCTCGCACAGGTATGGGCCGGCCCCGCCGAGCCTGTCCGCCCGCGCGCCCCACGCCGCCAGTTCCTCCTCCGAGAACACGTTGTCCAGGCTGAGCAGCCGTTCCAGGTGCTCGACCGGGGAGAACACGGTCGAGATCCCGCCGCCGACCCGCTGGCTCGGGGAGTCCGGGGTACGCAGCTCCGGGTAGCGCTCCTCCAGCGCGAGCAGCTCACGCTCCAGCGCGTCGAACTCGGCGTCGGAGATGACCGGCGAATCCAGCACGTAATACCGGTGCTCGTGCTCGGTGATCTCCACGCTCAGCTGTGCGTGACGCTGCCGTGCCGTGTCGATGTCATCGGCTACGCTCGCCATCATGATCGCAGCGGCTACGCCAGTCTTGAGGCTGGGGTGAAGCCGCGCTCCCTCCCTTCGGTGTGACTGCCCTGGAATGTCAGCACCGGGCCATAGGGTTGACGTGGCTTGGCGAAGCGTGAGCACCCCAGGCCGTAACCCACCCCGAACACATGGACGCCGTGCAAGTGAGACGGGCGTATAAGTTCCTGCTGCGGCCGACTGGCAGACAGGCGCGCCTTCTTGCCAAGATGCTGGAAGATCACCTCCAGCTCTATAACGCCGCGCTGGAGGAACGGCGCGAGGCGTGGCGCATGCGGCGGGCGCCAGTCAGCTACTACACCCAGGCCACGCAGCTTCCGGCGATCCGCCACACCGACCGGGACGGCCAGGGCCGCTGGTCCGCAGGCTCGCAGCAGCAGACGCTGCGCCGCCTGGACAAGGCGTTCGCGGCGTTCTTCCGGCGGGTGAAGGCTGGCACGAAGCCCGGTTACCCAAGGTTCAAGGGCCATGGCTGGTTCGACACGGTGGAGTGGCCAGCACAGAAGAACGGGGCCCGCTGGGACTCGGCCCCACACCTTGCGGACACGCGTGTCTATCTGCTTGGGGTCGGGCATGTGCGGGTTCACCAGCACCGGCCCGTCAAGGGCCGACTCAAGACGATCGCGGTCAAGCGGGAGGGAAATCGCTGGTATACGATCCTCTCCTGTGACGGGGTGCCCGCGGCGGCCCTCCCGGCCACGGGTGGCGTTGTGGGCATCGACATGGGCGTGACGCACTTCCTGACCACTAGCCATGGTGCGCATATCCCGCATCCGCGCCACCTGGCTACAGCGGCTGGGAAGCTCGCCGTCGCCCAGCAAGCTCTTGCCCGCAAGAGGCGCGGCAGCAAGCGCCGCCACAAGGCTGTGGCCAGAGTGGCGACACTGCACGCGAAGGTGGCCCGTCAGCGCCTTGACCACGCCCACAAGACAGCGCTCAGGCTCGTGCGTGACCACCATCTCATCGCCTATGAAGCGCTGCGCATCACCAACATGACCAGGTCGGCCAGCGGCACAGTGAAGAGCCCCGGCAGGAATGTTGCCGCCAAGTCTGGCCTGAATCGTTCGATCCTTGACGCTGGCTGGGGGGTGTTCCTCAACATTTTGCGCGCCAAGGCTGAAAGCGCCGGACGGGCAGTGGTTGAGGTAAACCCAGCCGGTACCTCGCGCAGGTGCGCCAGGTGTGGGCATGTGGCTGAGCAAAACCGCAAGGGTGAAAGGTTCCGATGCCTGGCCTGCAAGCATGCGGCGCACGCCGACATCAACGCCGCACGGAACATACTCAGGGCCGGGCTGGCCCATCAGGCCGCGGCAGCGGCCTGAAAAGCCGCTTCCTTCAAGGAGCGGAGGAGTCACCACCCCTCCTCGATCAGCTCGGGCCGCGCGTACGCAGGCGACGCGCTGGCCAGCCCGCACGCCGGCGTAAGTACCACCTGCCCGGCAACGCCAGCCGGTCCGGCGCCCGACGCGGCTGGCCAGCCCATCCGCCGCCACAGCTCCACCACCCGGCGAGCCGTCTCGCCCGGGCCGGGCAGCTGCGCCGTGCCGCCCTCGGCAGCGCCCGGCGCGGTGGCCGGGACCGCGCCTGCCAGGATCCCCAGGCCACCCTCCGCAGCCTCGGCCAGGCCGTCCTCTTCTTCCCGGCGCAGCAGGCCGAGATCGAAGCTGACCGCCTCCGCACCCACAGCCCCGATCATGCCGAACGGTACTGACGGCGCGCAGCAATGCACGATCGCGAAGGCCCCTGCGGCCTGGATCACCGCTGCGAGGCGTGCCTCCGCGTCGGCCAGCTCCGGGGCGGGCAGGCGGTTGAGCCCGCTGGCGGTCGGCACGCTGGCCGCGAGCACCATGGGCAGGGCCGGCTCGTCGAGTTGCAGCAGCACCTGCGCGCCGGGGACGCGCTTACGCACCTCGCCCACGTGGGCCGCCACGCCCTCCGCGAGCGACGCGGTGAGGTCGGCCACCGCGCCGGGGTCGGCGAGCGCGGCCTCCTGGCTGCGGGCCAGCTCGATCGTCGCCGCCAGCGTCCACGGCCCGCACACCTGGATCTTCAGCGGCCCCCGGTAGCCGCCGGCGGTCTCCTCCAGCACGTCGAGGTCGGTGGCCAGTAGGCCACGGGCCCGGCTCAGATCGCGGCCGGGCCGTCCCGCGAACCGCCAGCCGGTGGGGGTGGTCTCCACAGGCAGGTTGACCAGCAGCCCGCCGGTGCGGCCGGTCAGGTCGGCGCCGGCCCCCCGGGCTGGGAGTTCGGCCAGGTGCGGCAGGTCGGGCAGCTCTCCGAGGATGATCCGCATCGCCTCGGCCGGGTCGGTGCCGGGCATGGACCCGATCCCGGTAGCGCACGCCGGCGGCCACGGGAACCTCGCCTCGACGCTGGATTCAGACACGGTGCCGAGCTTAGATCGCCCCGCCACCTGGCCGTGCACGTGGCCACGGCGAGCATGTCCATCACCGCTGGGCTGCGTGCCCGGGGGTGCGGACCCTGATGCGTGTTCCGGAGAGCGATCCGCTCCACACCATGCCCCCACAATGGTGCTGCGCGGAGGCCCAGCGGCCAGGCCGGCCGGCGTTGTGTCCCGGTCCCCGGCCGGCCTGGCCCGTTCTGCTAGACCAGCGTGTCCTCGTAACGGGCGGGGACGGGATCCGGGTCCGTGCGCCGGCCGACGTAGAGGTCAGTCAGAGAGCGGGCGCCGTCGCTAGCCCGACCCGGGGCCCGGCGGGTCATCGACACCAGGCCAGTCCGGAGAAAATCCCGCTCCTCCCGCCGGATGCCGATGCTGACGATGACGACGATCCCGGCGACGACGCCGGCGAGGAAGACCGCGATAGCGCTGACGATGACGGCGTCGGCCATGGCAGGCCCCCTTACCTCCAGCCGGCGGTGGGTCCCGCCGGCCCCCATCTGGTGGTTCTGGCCCTGGGGGACTGGACCAGAAGATGTTGGAGACTAAGTGGCGCGTCTTCGGGACAACCCAGCGGGTCGGACTGCTAGGCTGATCCCTGTAGATCATGTCATCCTAGTCATACCAATCTTTGGTACTGTAGGTTTGATCCCACACCCTGGAGATCGTCAAACCTAGAAGTCCCGAATATTCCAATGGATGGGATGAGT
>DASYQM010000341.1:0-9533 GCA_036005525.1 Streptosporangiaceae bacterium | reverse complement strand
TGGCGTTCGGGACGGCGATGAGCCAGAACGCGACGACCGTCCTGCGGGGGAGCATCGGCGGCCAGGGGGCGAACCTGGCGAAGTTCCTCGGGCACAGCCTGGACGGGGAGCGGGCCAAGTTCGGCCTCTCGCACGAGCTGCCGCCAGGGTCAGTGGTCATCTTGGACGAGGCCTCGCTCGCGTCGCTGCCCGACATTAAGGACGTGGCCGACCACGCGGCCGCGCGCGGCTGGAAAGTCATCTTGATCGGCGACTCCGAGCAGCTGGCCGCAGTCGAGCGCGGCGGAGGCCTGCGGCTGCTGGTGGCACGCCTGGGCTACGCCGAGCTGCCGCACGCGCTGCGGTTCCGCGAGGCCTGGGAGCAGGAAGCGTCCATACGGCTGCGCGCCGGTGACGCCACGGTCCTGGAGGAGTACGACGATCACGGCCGCGTCACCGGTGCCCCGCTTGAGGAAGCGCTGGAGCAGGCCCGCCGCGGCTACGTGGCGGCCGTGCTCGACGGCCTGGACCCGCTGCTCATGGCCGCGTCCCGTGATATGTGCCGCGAGGTGAGCCGACGGATCCGCGAAGACCTGATCCATCACGGGCGCGTTCAGCAGGGCGCCGAGGTGGCGCTGCGGGATGGCCAGGTGGCCAGCCGCGGAGACCTGATCATTTGCCGTGAGAACTCTAAGCAACTAGCGGGAGAGCCTGGGCGGCTGCTCACCAACGGTGACGTTATGGAGGTCCTCGACATTTCCCCAGGCCGCATCATGGTGCGCCGTCTGGTGCACTCCGACCCGGAGACGGGCGCGCGGCGCTACAGCGAGCCGTTCGCCTACCCGGCCGACCGGCTGGACAGCACCGACTGGGCATACTGCGAAACCGCGCACAGCTCACAGGGCCGGACCGTGGCCGTGAGCATGGTGCTGGTCACCGGCAGCGAGACCCGCCAGTGGCTGAACACGGCGATGACCCGTGGTGCGTATGACAACCGCGCCAGTGTCGTCACCGAGCCCGCGCGGGTCGCCAACGCGCGGCCCGGCACGCGCGCGGCGCCGGAGCTGGATCGGCGCGCGCGGCTGGAGCGAGAACGCGCGGGTCTGCCGCCGCTGCCGCCAGCGTCGCCGGAGCTGAGGGACACCCCGCGGCGCGAAGCGGTCGCTGTCCTGGCCGACGTCATGGCCCGCGAGGAGGGCGACACTGCCGCGACCGAGGTCTTGCGGCGGAATCTGTCCGGCGCCGACCACATGGCGATGCTGCATGCGCAGTGGGAAGGGGAGACGCGGCCGCTGACGACAGCCCGGTACGAGCGGCTGGTCCGGGCGGCGCTCGAGCCACAGCATGCGGACACGGAGCTGTCCCACCGGGCGATCTGGCTGTGGCGGACACTGCGCGCCGCTGAAACTGCCGGGCATGACGCCGGGCAGCTGGTGCGTCAGGCCGTGGCCGAGTGGCCACTCGACGACGCCGAGGACGTCGCCGCGGTGCTCGACCACCGCATCCGGGCCCGCATCGCGGGCCAGGTTCCGCGGCCCTCGGACAGCTGGTTGCAGAGCGTCCCGGAAACCGCCGACCCGGCGCACAAGCAATACCTGCGCGAGCTTGCGGCCGCGATGGACGACCGGACGGCACGCATCGGCGAGCACCTCGCTGCCAGACCGCCGGCCTGGGCAATCCTCGCCTTCGGCCTGGTGCCCAGCGATCCCGACGGCCGGTTGGAGTGGGAGCGCCGCGCTGGCCGCGCAGGCGCCTACCGTGAGCTGTACGGCTATGAGCATCCGTCCGACCTGATCGGCCCGGAGCCGTCCGCGGCCACCCCGGAGAAACGCGCCCTGTGGCACGCGGCGTTCCGCCAGCTGCGCTCAGCCGAGGGTGTGGACCTACGCGGGAAGGACGACGGCAGCCTGCTGCACATGCGAGACACCTACGCGACCGTCACCGCGTACGCGCCGCCGTATGTGGCCCGGCAGCTGCGGGAGACGCGCCTCGGGGTGCGGGAGCAGTCGGAGATCGCCTCCACCGCTAAGGCCGAGGCATGGTTCGCCGACGTCCGGTGCGACACCAAGCGGCAGGCCCGGCAGGAAGCGATCGCCCGCGAGGCGTATGCCAAGGCGGCGTGGTTCCGCGCTCGTGAGAGCGAGTACGCGGTGGCAGACGCGGTCTACCGCGAGTACATGGAAAAGACAGCGCCGGAGCGGCAGCTCGCTGTGGCGGCCGACGCCGAGTACCGCACCCGCCACCCTGAGGAGAAGCTGGAGCCCCTGCGGTCGGCAGAGCCCGAGCCGATCACGGACGAGGAGCGCGAGGCGTTCTGGCCGGGCCAGGACTCCGCCGAGCGCGACGTCGGCCAAGAGCGTCCAGGTACCGAGCGCGAGGAGGCTGTGCGGCCGCGCTGGGTCGAGGAATTGGCCGAGCGCCTCGCCAGGGCGCAGGAGAAGCTTGCGGAACGCGAAGCGCTCCAGCTACCCTCCGAGGACCCGGAGGCCGGGGGCCTCGGCATGGCGTGGCCTGACCTGCTGGGCCGCGAGCGTGACCCGCTGCTGCACCCGGCGGAGCTGCACATCCGGCCCTCGGCTGGCGTGCTGGCGGAAGCTGGCCGCCAGGCTAGTCGTCAGGCAGAGGCGGGCGGCCTGGAGGCCGGTGGATAACGCTGCCGGCGCGGCGCATACTGGGCACTATCGGCGGGGAGGTGGCCCATGGCGGACGAGTCCTTCTTCGACCACGTGCCCGGCGGCAACTGCCCGCACTGCCGCGCCCTCGGCATTGACTTCGGCGAGGACGAACCCGGTAGCGACCCCGGGAGCGGCTACCCGCCGCCCGCTGGGGCCGCGATCACCTCAGGGCATCTCAGCGATTTCGACCCGTGGGCCAGCCGTCCCAGACCTCACGGCGAGCAGTGAGCGGGAAGGGCCGCACTGTAGCGACGCAGGCGTAGGCGAACTTATGTCCCGACGCTCTGCGGTCAGTCGATCTGCCATTCATAGTCAAGCCGCCACTGCCATGCAGGCACGACGTGAACACAGATCTCCACCGGCCGACCGGCCGCAGTCCAGCCGGTATGCCATATCTCCGCCACGGCCTGGCCCTTGTCCAGCCGCAAAAAAGCCCGCTCCGCGGCTGTTGGTGTCCTCCACCGCACGGTCTCGGTGATCCGCGTTTGCGTGAAGCCGAGTTCGGCAAACCGGCTGATGATCCCGCCCGGGCCGCTGTCCACCTCGGCTATCTGGGTGCCTGCGGCTATGTCGGCGGGGATGAAGCTGGTTGCCAGCTGGACAGGCACGTTGTCCGCATACATCTTCCGCTGCCTGGCGATCACTTCGGCGCAGGCAGCCAGCTGCAGCCGTTCGGCCACTTCATGCGGCGGAGTGACTGTGCTGACCGTCACCTCTGTGCGCGGCTCCATCCCGAGACTGCGGATCTCGGCGTCAAAAGCACCGCGTGCGCCGGCGCGTTCCCGGGCTGCGCTGGTGTACCTGGCCATGGCGTGGCGGGTGATGGGGGGGATTTGGGTGACAATCGTGCCCCGGCCTCGCTCAGCGCGTACCAGGCCCTCGGCGCGCAGTTCCCGCAGGGCTGTGTTGATGACCGACCTGGCCACGCCGTACCGCCGGGCCAGATCATCCTCAGATGGGAGCTGTGAGCCCCTGGGGTAGTCGCCCCGGTTGATAGCGGCGCGCAGGTCGGCCGCTACCTGGTCCGTCCGGGACAGCGGTTCCTCTGTGGCCACTCCAGCTCCCATCTGTCTCCAACGCCGTGATCACGAGCTTAGAGGTCCGACGTCTGGCTTGACGCAGGACTCCCGTTAGCGCATCCTTTTTGAGACGACTGACGTCAGACGTCTGTTCTAACTCGGAAGGAGGCAGCGGTGAGAAGTCACATGACATGGCAGGACTTCGGGCTACCGCCTGGCATGGACGGCCGTGACATCGACGCGGCCGTGGCCACGGGCAATGGGAAGAGGGTCGCCTTCGTTTCCCGCCGGGCCTGGTGGCTCCCCGGCCGGCGCACCAGGCGGCCAAAAGACCGGACCGGTCCTGACCGCGCCGTGCGGTGGCTTCGTAACGCCATGATCGCCCTCGGCGTGCTGGCGATCGCGGCGGCTGTCGTGTCGTTCGCCGCCCAGTACCAGATGGTCAGCGGCGTTAAGCACGCACGGGTGATCGCGGCGCTGGAGGCCGGTATCCCGGACGCGGCGGCGGCGATCTTCGCCTGCCTGGGGATCGCCTTGGCGCTGCACGGCAAGCGTGCGATTCGCCCTCGGCTGCTCAACCTCGGAGCGGTCGCTACGTCGATTTTTATGAACTGGCTCGCGGCTGACCCAGGGTGGCGCAGCGCGGCCATCTGGATCATGCCGCCCACCGCGTACGCGCTGGCGTCGGACACCGCTATTGGCGTGATCCGGTCATGGGCCATGGCGCGGGCACGCGAGATGCGTGAGGACCTGGCCGACGACGAGGCCACCCCGCTGGCGATCGTCGGCGCGCTGTGCCTGTGGCTGCTGCGGCTGGCGCTGGCCCCCCGGTCCACGCTCAGCGGGTTCCGCCATTGGGTCATCGAGGAATGCCCGGTCGCGCCTGGCCGTACCGCTCTGCCCGCCGGGTCAGCCGTGGCCGTTCTGCCCGCTGCCAATGGCGCTGTCACACCGTCCCGGCCCGCAGCCAAAGGTCCTGTCACACCGCCCCTGACCACTGCCGATGGCGCTGTCACACGGCTGTCACACCCGCCGCGCCAACGTGATGGTCAGCGCCGGCCGGGCTCAGGCCGTGACTGGGATGCGCTCACCCAGGCCTACCAGAAGCGGCTCATCGGCGCCGGGATCATCCGCGAGGCGTACGAGTCCGGGGTGCCGCTCGGCGCGGCCCGCGGCCACCAGGAAGGAGCGTCATGACCACCACACGGAACGCCGGGCGCGGTCCTGGTAGTGCTGCCACTGCGCACCTGTGCCCGGTCGGCGGGTGCCGGCAGAAGGTCCGCGCCGACCGGCTCATGTGCCGCCCCCATTGGCACCAGGTACCCCGCCCGCTGCGCGACGCGGTGTGGGCCACCTGGCGCTCCGGTGCGGGCGCAGGCACCCTCGGCCACGCCGCCGCCATCACCGCGGCGGTCACCGCTATGGACGCCACATCCGGCCGCGCCATGAGCACGGCGCTGTCCGCGGCGCGCACCGTCGGCACGGTGCCCTGCCCGCGCTGCGGCGCCAGCGAGCCGTGCCCGGGGTGCGGTGGCTGCGAATGCGACTGCTCGTGCTGGACCCCGTTCACGTGGGCGTGTTACCGCGCCCTGGTCCCCGGCCTGCTCACCGAGCCAGCGACAGGACCGGGCCGGGCCGCTGCGACCGCTCGGCAGGAGCCGGCCGGCGCCACGGGAGATGTGTCATGATTCCCGTTCTCCTCGCGGTCATCGCAGCCGTCTTCGCGGTCCGCTGCGCCCTCACGTACGGGGCGGCCGGGCAGTTCGCCTGCGCCGCGGCCGGGGTCATCGCCGCGGGCCTGGCTGTGCGGGTGGGCTGGCGGATGGCGTTCCCCGGCCGAGGACTTCCCCGCAGCCGGGTGCGTGCCATGCGCATGCGTGTGCGCCTCGGCCTGCGGCCCGGCCCGGGCCATGCCACCGGTGTGGAGTGCTGGTGGCGGTGGAGCCGGTTCGCGGCGTTCCGGCGCTCCAGGCGGGCCAGGCCATCGCTGTCGGCCTGGCGCCGATATTGCCGTCCTGCCGAGCATTCGGTTCTGATCGGCTGGGCTTATGTGACGCATGGCCTGCGGGCTCCCAGCGAGGAGCACGCGCTCATCATGGCGCCGCCCCGGACGCGGAAGACCGGCCTGCTGGCCAACATGATTCTGGCCTGGCCGGGGCCGGTGGTGGCGACCAGCACCAAGCCTGATCTGTTCGCGTTGACCTCCGGGGTCCGGGCCCGTACCGGTCAGCCATACGTCTTCAATCCTCAAGGGATTGGCGCGGTCCCGAGCACGTTCGGGTGGGATCCGGTCCCGGGCTGCGAGGAGCCGGCGGTGGCTATCCGCCGCGCCGACGACTTCACCACGGCGGTGGGTCAGAAGGGTGTGGAGGGCGGCGGCTGGTTCGGCAAGCGGGCCGGCGCGTACATGCGTGCTCTGTTCTGTGCCGCGGCGCTCGATGGGCGGGACTTGCGTGCTGTTGCCGGCTGGGCGCTGGGGTTGGAGCTCGCCGAGGCGCAGGAGATCCTGCGGCAGCACGGCCGCGAGCGCTGGGCTCAGGAACTCGGGCAGTTGCGCGGTGAGGCCCGCCGCACGGTCGAAACGATCCAGATGACGATGGCGGCCGCGCTCGGCTTCATCAACGACCCGCGCCTGCTGGACTGCGTTCTGCCCGCCGAGGGCTACGGCCTCGACATTCCCGGGTTCTTGCGCGAGCGCGGCACCGTGTACCTCGTCGGGCGGATGCAGGGCGAGGATGCGCCGCTGGCGCCGCTGTTTGCCGCCCTCGCGGGCGAGATCCACTACCAGGGTGTGCTGCTGGCCAGCATGCAGCCCGGCGGACGGCTGGACCCGCCGCTGCTGATGGCGCTGGATGAGGCCACCCAGATCTGCCCATGCCCGATACCCACCTGGCTGGCCGACTCGGGCGGGCAGGGCATCACGATCGCCACGGTCTGCCACGGCGAGGCACAGCTCGCCGCCAGATGGGGTGAGCACGGCAAGCAGACGATCCTGGACACCTCCGGCGTGAAGATCTTCATGCCCGGGATCACCGCCACATCGACCCTCGAAACCGCGTCCACGCTCGCCGGCGACACCGCCTACACCGAACGTGGGCAGGAGCATTTCACCCGGCACCCGATCCTGACCGACGCGATGGTCCGGCAGATGCCAGCCGGGTACGCGCTGGTACTCCGGGGTGGGCTGTCACCGGTCATCTGCCGCGTGCCGGTCGCCTGGCGGAACTGGCGTTACCTGCTGGCCCGCCTGCGCGGACGGCACATCGCCACCGTGCACGCGGCGCCCCCGGTGCTTGGCACCGAACCACTGGCCGAGCTGGAGCCCGTCCCGCCGGGCCAGGCCACCTGGCCCGAGGCCGAGTTCCGGGCAGCGCCGGTGAGGCCGGGAGCGCAGCACCCATGGGACGCCGCCGCCGACGGCAACGGGCCGGACGGCCATGGTGCCAACGGCCAGGGCAGCGATGCGGGTGGGGGCCTCGATGGCCACTGACCCGCAGCAGCCGCAATCAGATGCTGACCGCGTGAATGAGCTGGCGGCCCGCGTCGACCTGGTGGGCGCGGCGATCGCGAAGCATGAGGACACGCTCGCGGAGCTGCGGGAGCTCGTGAAGGGCCTCGCGCCGGACAACGCCGGGCCGGGCTACACGCCGATCCCTACCCGGCGCTGGCATGACGACCTGGCGGGCCAGGAGCGCGCGGATGCGATCGAGCGGCTGCAGGACTGGGTCTGCTGTGTGTACGAGCCGGTGTATGGCCACCTGGCCGCCGGGCTCGGGCCCTGCTGGCCGGAGCACCCGCTCGCCCTGGTGGTCCTGGACCACATGAGTGAGACATGGGGGGTGCTGTACGCCCGGCCCGCCCGCACGCAGCGGATCCTGTCTGCGCAGCTGGAGTTCCTGCTCCGGTACGTGCCTGCCGCGGCGGAGATGCTGCGGGCCGAGACCCGAGGCTGCGTCCGCCACATGCGCCGGAGGGCCGCGCCGTGAGCCGCGAGGGCGCCCACCTGCGCGCCGCCCTGGCCTACGCCCGCACTGGCTGGCGGGTTTTCCCGGCCGTCCCGCAGGAGAAGGTGCCGGCCTGCGCGCATGGCGTCAAGGACGCCACCACCGACCCGGAGCAGATCACCCGGTGGTGGGCGCGCAACCCCGACCGGAACGTGGCGATCGCAACCGGTGCTCCCGGTCCAGACGTGCTCGACATCGACCGCCGCGCCGATGGCTCTGGGTATCCGGCGCTCAGCCTGCTGCGCCGTGAGCGCCTGATCGGCCGTGAGCGGGCCGTGATCTCCACCCCATCCGGCGGTCTCCACCTGTACTACCGGGGCAGTGACCAGGGCAACGGCAGCCTGCGCGGACATCACCTCGATTTCAGAAGCGCCGGCGGGTACGTTGTCGCCCCGCCGTCCGAGGTGCGGCGCGCGACGGACGGGCAGCTGCGCCCGTACCTGGTGGTGCGTCACCAGGCATCCACCCATCGGATCGACTGGGCCGCGATCAAGCAACGGCTTGACCCCCAGCCGGAGCGGGCCGCCTGGACGCCCCCGCCGCGCAGTGACGGCCGGCCGCAGACCCTTGAGCATCTGGTGCGGTTCGTGGCCGGGCAGGCCGAGGGCAACCGGGATGCCGCCCTGTACTGGGCGTGCTGCCGGGCCCTGGACCACCGCCAGCCAAGCCTGCTGCCCGCCCTGGCACGGGCGGCCCAGGGCACTGGCCTGAGCCAGCGCGAGATTGACCGCACCATCCAGTCCGCGCGCCAGACCGGGCGGCAAGACCTCCATGCCACGCCCGGACCGCGCCCGGCGGTGCGGCTCAGCGAGCCACGTGACAGCAGCCGCCGTGACCCCAGCGTCGCGTGTCACCGCAAGCACGACGTCCAGGCGCAGGACAACCCCGGTGGGCGTGAGCCCGGGCGGCGCAGCCGCGCCCAGGTCACGGAGCCAGAGCGGGACCTGCCCGAGCCAGCCCAGCCTGAGCGAGCGCGTCCCGGGCCTGGCGGCTGTGATCGTGCGCTGACCAGCGATTCCGACCACGTCCGCCCTTTTGAGCGCTCGCCAGAGCGAGAGGCCGGTGGATGACGTGGCCATCGGCCGCGAGCGGGACACGAAGGCCGGGCGGGGGAAGCTAGCCGATCAGTCCAGCTATGCCGCCGGGCTCGCCCGCGGCAGCGGCGTGTTCCGCGCCGAACTGCCCGCGGGTCTGGCCTCAGCGCGCCAGGCCCGCTCCGCGGTCCGCGAGGCCCTAGCCGCGTGGGACATGGAAGACCCGTCCGGTGACGCCGAGTTGCTCGCCTCCGAGCTAGTTGCGAACGTCGCCCGAGCACAGCAGCGGCAACCTGATCAGCCTCGCCCTCCGGCGCAACGCCGGGCCCGCCGCCAGGGATCATCTGCGGGGTCACCGACACCTGACCGGACTTGCCCAGCCTCACCAAGCCGGGCCGGACTCCGAGCGCGGTCGCGGCCTGGCGATCGTCGCCGCTCTCACCTCAAGCGAGCGGCGTACGGGCCGAGCCAGTCGGCAAGACCGCTTGGTTCACCCCCGCACGCCGCGACAGTCTCGGCCGTTTTGCCCGCTGTCACAGGGGCGTCCGAGCGGCCTGTCACACGGCCGTCACACCCGCCTCGCCAGCGTGATGGTCAGCGCCGGCCCAGCTCGAGCCGTGACTGGGATGCGCTCGCCGAGGCGTGCCAGAAGCGGCTCACCGGCGCGGGGATCACCCGCGAGGCATACGAGTCCGGGGCTTGATCACCTGCTGACGAAGGAGCACACCGGCCATGACAGAACCCAAGACCAGCACGGAGAACACCGAGCAGCGGATGAGGGCGGCCCGCGAGACGGCGCGCCGGGAAGCGTCCCGGCTGGCC
>DASYQM010000340.1:0-12696 GCA_036005525.1 Streptosporangiaceae bacterium | reverse complement strand
CCGAGGGCGATGAGCCGGAAGTGCTCATCGACGACCTGCGGTCGGCCGCCCGCCGGGCCCGGCTCGACCTGCTCGCGGGCGTGCACGGGAACAAGCTCGTGGTGGTGCTCGGCGGCACCGCCGACCCGGTGTCGGCAGTGCACCAGTTCGCGGGCCGGTTCGCCCCTGGGCCACTCGTGGTCGGGCCGGTCGTGCCCGACCTTTACGCCGCCGCGACCTCCGCCGCCGCCGCCCTCGCCGGCATGCGCGCCGCTCACGCCTGGCCCGACGCGCCACGGCCGGTGCAGGCCTCCGACCTGCTGCCCGAACGTGCGCTGGACGGTGACGAGACCGCCCGCGCAGAACTCATCGAGGACATCTACGAGCCCCTGCTCAGCGGCGGCTCGGCGCTCATCGACACCGTGATGACCTACTTCGAGCAGGGGTTTTCGCTGGAGGCCACGGCCCGGCTGCTGTTCGTGCACCCCAACACCGTCCGCTACCGGCTGCGGCGGATCACCGACCTGACCGGGCTGAGCCCGACGCGGGGCCGGAGCGGGTTTACCCTGTGGGTCGCCATCGTCGTGGGACGTCTCGTTCACAAGCGAACATAGACTGTAGAAAACCGACAAGATATGGCGCCCCAACTTCGTGCGCTTTCGCATCCTTGTGGCGGAGTCCTACAGTGCAGGGTAGAAGGATGTTGGTCTTTGCCGCGCCGGGACAGGGCGCCCAGGCCCCTGGGTTCCTCACCCCGTGGCTGGAACTCCCGGGATTCGCTGACCGCCTCGCCGGCTGGTCCGACCTCGCCGGATGTGACCTGATCGCGGCCGGCACCGTGGCCGGCGCCGAGGAGATCAGGGACACCGCCGTGGCGCAGCCACTGCTGGTCGCGGCGGCCATCGCGGCAGCCGAGGCACTCGGCGGGGGCCCGGACTTCCCGCGCCGCCAGGGCGGGATCGCGGCCGGTCACAGCGTCGGCGAACTTGCCGCCGGGGCCATCGCCGGGGTGGTGACTCCCGAGGACGCGATGCGCCTGGTCGCAGCCCGGAGCAAGGCCATGGCCCAGGCCGCGGCGGCCGAGGAGACCGGCATGACCGCCGTGCTCGGCGGGGACGAGTCCGAGGTGCTCGCCGCCATCGAGGCCTGCGGGCTCACCCCGGCGAACATCAACGCCGCCGGGCAGATCGTCGCCGCCGGGACACTGGCACAGCTTGCCGCCCTGGAGGCGGATCCCCCGGCCGGTGCCCGGCTGCGGCCGCTGTCAGTGGCAGGCGCCTTCCACAGCCCGCACATGGCGCCCGCCGGCTCTGCCCTGCGTGAGGCGGCGGCCGGCATCAGCGCCGCCAACCCGGCGATGATGCTGCTGTCCAACCTCGACGGAGCTGTGGTCACCTCGGGCACGGACTGGCTGGAGCGGATCATCGCCCAGGTCAGCGCCCCCGTGCGGTGGCAGGAGTGCATGCGCACCATGGCTGGGGAAGGTGCGGCCGCCTTCGTCGAGCTACTGCCCGGCGGCACCCTTACCGGCCTGGCCAGACGCGCGCTGCCGGGGGTGGCGACGGTCGCGCTGAAGACGCCGGACGATCTCGCCGCGGCGCGCTCGCTGATCGCCGAGCACGGCGCGACCGACCCGGACGAGAACGGCCATCGCCCCGAGTGGCGGCTGCTGGTCGCCCCGCAGGACGGCACCTTCCGGGCGGCACAGGCCGGCCATCCGGGCCAGGCACTGACGGCGGGCGCCGCCGTCGCCTCGGGCGCCGCGCTCGGGCACGTCGAGGTACGGAGCGGGCAGCACGCCATCGCCCCCGCGTTCGCCGGCACCATCATCGAGTGGCTGGTCGAGGACGGGGACCCGGTCAACGCCGGACAGCCCCTCGTCAGGCTGCAGCCAGAAGGAGCCGAATGAAGCCCGCGCCCGGCAAGGGAAAGGCAGGCCACCGATGCGACTGACCGAGGGCCCGCCGGGCACCCGGATCCTCGCCTTTGGCGGCTACCAGCCCGCCAACGTCGTCACCAACGACGACCTGGCGGCCACCGTGAACACCAGCGACGCCTGGATCCGCAGCCGGGTGGGGATCGTCAGCAGGCGGATCGCCGGCCCGGATGAGAGCCTGGCCGATATGGCCACCGCCGCCGGTGGCAAGGCGCTCGCAGCAAGCGGCCTCTCCGCCGCCGACATCGACCTGGTGATCGTCGCTACCTGCACGGCCGAGGCACCGATCCCCAACATCGCCGCCACGGTGGCGACCAGGCTCGGCGTCGCCGCGCCGGGAGCCTACGACCTGAACGCTGCCTGCGCCGGGTTCTGCTACGCACTCGCCGCCGCCAGCGACGCGGTCCGGGCCGGGACGTCGGGGCACGCGCTGGTGATCGGGGCCGAGAAGCTCTCCCAGTGGGTGGACTGGACGGACCGCTCCACCTGCATCATCTTCGCCGACGGCGCGGGTGCGGCCGTAGTCGGGCCGGTCACCGAACCGCAGGCCGGGCCGGGGATCGGGCCGGTGGTGTGGGGCAGCGACGGCGGCATGGCCGACAAAATCTTCATCAAGGACCGGAACTCGTTCATCGTGCAGGAGGGGCAGGCGGTGTTCCGCTGGGCCACCACGGCGCTGCACCCGGTCGCCAAAAAGGCGTGCGAGCTGGCCGGCGTCGATCCCAGCGAGCTGGCCGCCTTCGTCCCGCACCAGGCGAACCTGCGGATCGTCGAGGCCATCGCCCGCAAGCTCGATGCGCCCCAGGCACGGGTCGCCGACGACATCGTGCACGCCGGCAACACCTCGTCCGCGTCGATCCCGCTGGCCCTGTCGCGGATGACGGAGCGCGGCGAGATCGGCTCCGGCGAAGCCGTTCTGCTGCTGGGTTTCGGGGCGGGCATCAGCTACGCCGCGCAGGTGATCACGGTTCCCTGACCGGGAGCCTGGCGCCGGGGAGCCCTCCCCGGCGCACCAACGAGAAGAAGGAGAAGACAGGCAGATGGCCATGACCCAAGAGGAAATCCTGACCGGTCTCGGCGAGATCATCGACGAGGTCGCCGGTGTCCCCGCCGACCAGGTCACCCCCGACAAGAGCTTCGTCGACGACCTCGACATCGACTCGCTGTCCATGGTCGAGATCGCGGTGGCCGCCCAGGACAAGTTCGGGGTGGAGATCCCCGACGACCAGCTGAAGAACCTCAAGACGGTCCAGGACGTCATCGACTACGTGCGCGGCGCGGGCGTATCGGCCTGACCGGGCGGGCCAGAGGTTACCGCCAACCGAACTCAAGGAGCGATTCACAGTGCGTGCAGACCAACCACGCGTCGTCGTGACCGGTCTGGGCGCGACCTCGCCGGTGGGCGGTGATGTCGCCTCGACGTGGGCATCGCTGCTGGCCGGGCGCAGCGGAGCGCGCAGGCTTGCGGAGGACTGGGCACCGGACCTCCCAGTCCAGATCGCCGCCACCGCGGCGGTCGAGCCGACCACGGTGCTCGACCGCGTGCAGGCGCGCCGCCTGGACCGGTGCGAGCAGTTCGCCATCGTCGCCGCCCGCGAGGCATGGGCCGACGCCGGCAAGCCCGAGGTGGAGCCCGAGCGGCTCGGGGTGGTGGTGTCCAGCGGCATCGGCGGGGTGGCCTCCACCCTGTCCGGCTACGACACCATGAAGGAGAAAGGCTGGCAGCGCCTGTCCCCGTTCACCGTGCCGATGCTCATGCCGAACGGCTCTGCCGGGTGGCTCGGCATCGAACTGAACGCCCGGGCCGGGGTGCACACCACCGTCAGCGCCTGCGCGTCCGGCGCGGAGGCGATCGGCTACGCCGTCGAGATGATCAGGTCCGGCCGGGCCGACGTCGTCCTGGCCGGCGGCACCGAGGCGGCCATCCTTCCGCTGAACATCGCGGCGTTCGCGGCGATGCGGGCGCTGTCCCTCCGCAACGACGAGCCCGAGCGCGCGTCCCGCCCGTTCGACAAGGGCCGGGACGGGTTCGTGCTCGGCGAGGGCGCGGCCATGGTGGTGCTGGAGTCGGCGGAGCACGCGGCGGCGCGCGGGGCAGTGGTCCACGCGGTCGCCGCGGGCGTCGGCTACTCCTCCGACGCCCATCACATCGCCCAGCCCGACCCGGACGGGACGGGCATTGTCAGCGCGATCGAACGGACGCTCGCCGACGCCGCGGTCACCGCGGACCAGGTGGTCCACGTCAACGCGCACGCGACCTCCACCCCCGCCGGGGACGCGGTCGAAGGCCAGGCCATCGTGGCCGCGCTCGGCCCGGCTGCTGCCGGGGTGGTCGTGTCCGCCACCAAGTCGATGACCGGGCACCTGCTCGGCGGGGCCGGCGCGCTGGAGGCCGTCGCCACCATCCTCGCCCTGCGGGAAGCGGTCGCCCCGCCCACCATCAACCTCGACGATCCCGACGACGAGGCCGGTGTCGATATCGCCACCGAGCCGAGGAATCTCAAGCCGCACGGCGGCGCGCCAATGGCGGCGCTGAACAACTCGTTCGGCTTCGGCGGGCACAACGTCTGCCTCGCCTTCACCGCCGCCTGATCCCCGCTCCCAGTCACCGCGAGGAGACTTCCGTGACCGTAGTCGAGAGCCCGGCCACCCGGGGCCAGGCGCCCCCTTCGGCCGCTGACCGGCAGGCCGCCCCGCCGGAGGCCATCGCCCGTGACCCGCAGGCGCGGCTGGCCGCGCTGTTCGACCCGGGCACCATGGCACTGCTCACCCCGCACGATGACAGCGGCGCCCTGGCCGCGACGGGGAAGATCGACGGGGTGCTGGCTGTGGCCTTCGCCAGCGACCCGCAAGTCCAGGGCGGCGCGATGGGCAGCGCCGGGTGCGCGGCGATCGTCGCCGCCTACGACGAGGCCCTCGCCCAGGGCGCGCCCGTGATCGCCCTGTGGCACTCGGGCGGGGCCCGGCTGCGGGAGGGCGTGGAGAGCCTGCACGCCGTCGGGCTGATTTTCGCGGCGATGACGCGGGCCTCCGGCAAGGTGCCGCAGATTTCGGTCGTGCTCGGCCCGGCCGCGGGCGGCGCCGCCTACGGGCCGGCCCTGACCGACGTGGTGATCCTTTCCGACCAGGGGCGGATCTTCGTGACCGGGCCCGATGTCGTGCGCAGCGTGACCGGCGAGGACGTGGACATGGCCCGGCTCGGCGGACCGGAGCCGCACAGCCGACGGTCTGGGGTGGTGCACGTGGTGAGCGCCTCCGACGCCGAGGCGCTGGCGCGGGCCCGTGAGATCGCGGTGCTCCTCGGCGACCAGGGCGATGTCGCGTTCGGCAAGGTCCAGCTCGACACGGTGCAGGACGAGACGCTGCGGCTGGAGTCGGGCGGCCGGGACGGCGACGGCAGCCTGGCTTCGCTCCTGCCCGAGTCCCCGCGGCGCGCCTATGACGTGAAGCCGCTGATCTCCAAGCTGCTCGACGAGCCCGGCATCGAACTGCACCCCCGGTGGGCCCCGAACGTGGTCACCACGCTGGGCCGACTGGCCGGGCGGACAGTCGGCGTCATCGCCAACAACCCGCTGCGGCTCGGCGGGTGCCTCGACGCCACGGCGGCCGAGAAGGCGGCCCGCTTCGTCCGGATGTGCGACGCCTTTGGGGTTCCGCTGGTCGTGGTGGTCGACGTGCCGGGTTACCTGCCCGGGGTCGGGCAGGAGTGGGACGGGGTGGTCCGGCGCGGGGCCAAGCTCCTGCACGCGTTCGCCGAGGCAACCGTGCCCCGGGTGACGCTGGTGACGCGCAAAGCCTACGGCGGCGCGTACATCGCCATGAACTCCCGCGCTCTCGGCGCCACCAAGGTGTTCGCCTGGCCGGGGGCCGAACTGGCGGTGATGGGCCCCGTGGCCGCGATCCGGATCCTGCACCGGCGGACCCTGGCCAGCGTCCCCCCGGAGAAACTGCACCAGGTCGAGGCCGAACTCGCGGCCGAGCACGAGCGGGAGGCCGGCGGCCTGGAACGGGCCCGGGCGCTTGGCGTGGTTGACGAGATCCTGGAGCCGAGCCGGACCCGCGAGGCGATCGCCCGTGCCATCGCCGCGGCACCACAGGTCCGCGGCGCCCACGGCAACATCCCGCTCTGACCGCGGCACCGGGCACTGCCACCGATGACACGCCTCCTGGTGGTCGAGCATGATCCCGACGCGCCGGCCGGGGTGCTGGACGGGTGGGCCGCGGCAGGGGGCCTCGCGGTCACGACGGTGCGGCTGCATGCCGGGGACCCGCTGCCAGCGGCGGACGCCTGCGGCGCAGCGGTGGTGCTCGGGTCCGAGCAGACCGCCTACGACGACGCCGTGCCCTGGCTGGCGGCCGAACTGGCGTATGTCGCCCGCCTGCTGACCGCGGGGGTACCGGTCCTCGGCATCTGTTTCGGCGCGCAGGTGCTCGCCAGGGTGCTCGGCGCACGCCTGTACCGGCTGCCCGAGCCGGAGATCGGCTGGGTGCGGGTCACGAGCAAGCACCCGGGCCTGGCGGAAGGGCCGTGGCCGTCGTGGCACCGGGACGCCTTCGACCTGCCGCCAGGTGCTGCCGAGCTGGCGGCCAACGAGTTCTGCCTGCAGGCGTTCACGATCGGCCCGCACGCCGGGGTCCAGTTCCACCCGGAGGCGACGGAGGCGATCGTGGCGTCGTGGCTGGCGAACGCGGATCCGCCGCCGGGCCGCGAGGTGACCGATCCCTTCTTCGCCAGCGCGGGGGCCGCCTGGGAGCAGAGTTCAGCCAGCGCCCAGGCCTTTTTCGCGGCCTGGCTCGACGGCGGCCTGGCTCGGTAGCGGCGGCCGTCAGCTTCCGGCCTGGGCCACGGGGAGCCGGGCCCAGGCCCCGATAACCGTGTCCCAGAAACGGGCCGCGTCCACCGACGTGGCGACGAGTGCATTGCAGGCCTCCGGGGGCGCCCCGAAATCGGTGACGGTCATGCCGCTCGTCCACCGGCCCGCCGTCTCCACCTCGACCCGGGCGGGCCAGCAGCCGAACAGGCCGGGCTCGGCGACCAGCGCCAGCGCACAGACATCGTGCACGGCCGGGCCAGCCGGCCCCGGGGAACCGTCCGGTCCGCCGCCAGCGGGGCCGGCGCGTGCCGCGGTGGCCTCGTCCGCGCCGTACCCGCCCAGGCTGGGCAGCAGCAGGTCGCTGCCGAGCCGCCCCAGCCCGGCCAGCCTCTCGCGGACCACCGGGCTCACCCGGGCCTGGAGGGTGGCATCGAGTCCGACCATGGTCACCCGCCACCCGGCGCCGAACACGATCGCAGCCGCCTCGGGATCGGCGGCGATGTTGAACTCGGCGGCCGCAGTGACGTTCCCGCGGCCCGCCGACCCACCCATGATCACGAACTCGGCGACCTGGCTGGCCAGCGACGGCTGGCGGCGTACGGCGAGCGCGATGTTGGTCAGCGGGCCGGTCGCGACCAGGGTGATCTCACCCGGCGACGCGCCGATGACGTCGATGATCAGGTCGGTCGCGCCCACGTCGAGCGGCCGCGCCCGCGGCGGCGGCAGCCGGGCGTGGCCCAGCCCGGACTTACCGTGCACGCGGAGAGCGTCCAGGGCCGGCCGCAGCAGCGGCACCGGGCTGCCGGCGGCCACGGGCACGTCCGGGAAGCCGACGAACTCCAGCACGCTCAGCGCGTTGGCCGTGGTCCGCGGCAGGCCGACGTTCCCGGCCACCGTCGTGACCCCGCGCAGGTCAAGGCCCGGGTGACCGCATGCGAAGGCGATGGCACACGCGTCGTCGATGCCGGGGTCGCAATCCAGGATGACCTTCCGCGGAGATGCCGGTGCTGGCTGCGGAGCGCTCACCCGGGCAGGTTACCCAGGTTCAGCCGGTGGCGTGCAGCCAGCGAACCGGTGCGCCGTCCCCGGCGCACCGGAACGGCTCGAGCTCGTCATCCCAGGGCTGGCCGAGCAGCCGGGCGATCTCGTCCTCCAGGCTGCCCGCGCGGTCCGGGGCCCGCGGGCCGCCCACCAGTTCCGGGGTGACGGCCGCCACCGTCAGCGCGGCGCGCAGCCGGCTCTCCGGGATGAGGATGTCGCCGTTGGCCATCGTCACCGCGGAGAAGACGCCCAGATCCGGGGTGTAGCTGTAGCGGACGGCGTCACAGCCGGAGCTGGCCTCCTCGGTGACCTCGAACCGGAGCTGGCTCCAGCCGGCCAGGGCCGACGTGATGGCCGCGGACGTGCCCGGGCTTGCCTGCCAGTCGAGCTCGGCACGGACCATGCCCGGCGCCGCGGCCTGGGCCACCCACGGCAGGCTCACGGGCACACCGAGGGCCCCCGCCACTGCCCACTCGACATGCGGACACAGCGCCGGGGGCGCCGAATGGACTTGCAGCACGCCACGAACAAACACAAGACCCTCCCTGCGAGCGACGAGGTGCGTCTTCCCCAACGACCTCGGCTCGCAGGCCAGTACCCGGGCTTGCGTCCTGCGTGGCAGGTACCGCTCGTCCTTCAGTTCGTATTCTGCCTTATAAGCCATGGCTGGCACCAGTACTTAGCGCGTGTCGTTATGCCGTGGTGTACGCGTGCTGTCGTGCCGTGATGTAGTTGACGGGTGGTCCCTGGCCCTCCCAGCCCAGCCACCGCGGCCGCGCCGACACACCTCGCCAGGCGCGACGTCGCGGGGCTGCTGTTCGTCGCCGACATGTACGGCGCGCAGCTCGACCAGGTGGCCGCCGTGCTCGGCGTCGGCGAATCCCGGGCACGTGCCATCACCGGGTCGTGGCGGCGGACCGGGTACGCCCAGTCCGCCCGGTTAGGGCCGGGCGGGCCGTGGATCTGGCTGACCCGGGCCGGGCTGGCCGCGTGCGGCCTGCGCTTTCCCGCCACCACCCCGGCCCTGTCCCGGCTGGCGCACCTGCGCGCGGTGGCGGCGGTGCGGCTGGCCCTGGAAGCCACCCCCGGCTACCGCACCGCTGGCGCGTTCTGGCGCAGCGAGCGCAGGCTGCGGGCACGGATGGGCGGCAGGGTCGGCCTACGCGAGCACATCCCCGACGGGGAGGTGCACTGGCCGGACGGGGCGCCGGCCGCATGGGCGGGGGAATGCTGGGCGGTCGAGGCCGAGCTCACCCGCAAGACGGTCACCAGGACCGCCGCCATCATGCGGGAGATCCTCACCCGGACAGGGGACTACGGCTGCCCGGCGGCGCAGGTGCGGGTGCCCGGCCATCCGCCGCGCCACGCGC
This sequence comes from Streptosporangiaceae bacterium, assembly GCA_036005525.1. Taxonomy (GTDB): domain Bacteria; phylum Actinomycetota; class Actinomycetes; order Streptosporangiales; family Streptosporangiaceae; genus UBA9676. The sequence continues at coordinate 3,556 of DASYQM010000340.1, read as the reverse complement.
GGGTCCTCTACCTCTGCTCCCCCGCCGCCCAGCCGGTCGTGGCCAGGGCCCGCGGCGCTGTCGGCACGCTGGGCGCACGTGTCGAGATCCGGGCGCTGCCGCCCGGTGCTGACCTTCCCGGTGCGGACGTGGCCGGGCCGTCATGATCCGCCGCTACCTGGGCCTGCTGGCCGGGCTGGCGGCCGTCCGCCTGCTCGCCCGGCTGATCGCCGTGACGGCGGGGGCGGCACTCGTCGTGGCGGCGGCTCCGGTTTCGCTGGTGGCGGCCTATGCGGTCGCCCACGCCTGGATCGCCGGCTGGCCGCCACGCCGGCTGTACCAGGCCGCGCTGTGGTGCCTGCCGATGGTGGCCGTGTGGGCGGCCGTCACCGCATCCGGTGCCGGGTCCTGGTGGCAGCTGGCCGCCGCGCCGTATCTGGCCTGGGTCGCGATGTGGCACCTGGCCGCGGCCGGGGCGGTCGTGCCGGCCGCCCTGACCATCGCCCCGGTGGCGATACCGCTCGGCCTGGCGGCGGGCGGCCTGGCGTGGTCGCGGCGGATCTATGCGATGCAGACCGGCACGGGCGGCCTGTCCCCGAGCGCCCCGGCCGCCTTCGACCGGCGGCAGTGGCAGCATCAGGTCCGCAGCGCCCGGGCCAGGATCGCCGCCCCCGGTGCGGTGCCGCTGCTTTCCCGTGGCGGGGCCATCGTGGCCGGTGCCGTCATCCGGGTGGTCGGCCACCCCACGTCGCCGCTCGCGGCGATCCCGTACCAGCGTCTGCGCTCCCACCAGGTCGTAATCGGCACCACCGGAACGGGGAAGCCGAGGGTTCAAGCGTGGCACTATTAAGCCATGTCCGTAACGCCGCAGTACGCGGTCGTCTACACAAGGATCAGCGACGCACGGACCGAGATCAACGGCAGCACCTCTGAGCGGCCAAGACGCCGTCAAGTAACGTCGGCTGGCGTCGAGGATCAGGAGAAGCGCTGCCGCGAGCTGGCACAGAGGCTCGGCTGGACGGTCGGGCGGGTCATCGTCGAGAACGACACGTCCGCTTTCAAGCGCCGGAAGGTCACCTTGCCAGACGGACGCCGCGAGCTACGCACCGTACGACCCGGCTGGCGGGAAATGCTCGACCTGCTGGCCACTGGCCGCGCAGACGGCTTGATCGCCCTGGATCTGGACCGCAGCGCCCGCGACCCGCGGGACCTAGAAGATCTCATCGACGTAGTGGAGTCTCGCTCTCCGCGGATTCCCGTCGAGTCGGTCACAGGCTCGCTGCGGCTAGCCAACGATGCCGACATCACCATGGCGCGTGTGATGGTCGCGGTCGCCAACAAGGCCAGCAGGGACAGCTCACGGCGGGTGGCAGCTGCCCGGCAACGAGAGGCCGCTTATGGGAGATATGGGGGCGGCAGCCGGGCTTTCGGCTATGAGCGGGACGGCAAGACCGTCCAGCCTGCCGAGGCTGCGGAGATCGTTAAGGCCGCGCAGGCGATCCTCGCCGGCGTCTCGCTACGCGAGGTGACGGCTGATCTCCGCCGCCGGGGAGTACCAACGATCTACGGCGGCCCGTGGCATACCTCGACAGTGCGAGGCATGCTGCTATCGCCGCGCTTGGCTGGCATCAAGGTCTATTACGGAGAGGAGGTTGGCAAGGCCGAGTGGCCTGCGATCTTGGAAGAGAGCACCTGGCGCGGTGTCGTGGCAATCCTCAAGGATCCGGCACGCAGGACCTCTCCCCCAGTTAGGTCACCGTCGCCAAAGTGGCTGCTCTCTTTGATCGCCAAATGCGGTGTCTGCGGCGAGAGCGTCAGTGTCGGGGGTGGCCGGAAGGACAACCCTAGCTACGTGTGCAGGGGCCGGACGAGCCATATGCGCCGCGTTGCACGTCCAGCGGAGGACTTCGTATCGAGAGTCATCATTGCCAGACTCAGCCAACCTGACGCTGCTGAGCTGATTTCTCCCCACCCGGAGATTGACACTGCAGCACTGAATCGCGAAGTTACCGCGGCGCGGGCCCGTCTCGATGCGCTCGCGAGGATGTTCGGCAACGGGGATATCGATGTCAAGCAGCTCCAAGAGGGCACGGCCGCAGCCAAGGCGGAACTGAAGCGAGCTGAAGATGCTCTCGCGACAGCCGCTCCGCGTGATGCACTGCTGGGCCTCGCTGGCCGGGCAGATGCTGCCGAGATCTGGGAGAAGCTCGATATCGGTCGGAAGAGAGCGATCGTCAGAACGCTTGTTGACGTGACGCTCATGCCCCGCGGCAGGGGCGGACGGCTGCCCGGCGGCGGGTACTTCGACCCAACCGGGATTCTGATCACCTGGAAGAGCTAGGCGGCCCGTCCTGAGGTGCTCGGCTTCGGGCAGGACATGACTGGCGTGATCGACAGCAACTCGACCAGCCGCAGCCGCTGTTCGGGGGTAAACGGAGGCGCAGCAGCCACGATCTCCTCGATGAGCTGATCGAGGTGCTCAGCAGAGCCGGGCGCCGGAGGCCTCGTGGCATCACCCAAGGCGGGCACCTGCTTGGGTTGAGGCGCTCGTACCTTGTGGCAGCTGGCTGTGCACGGAGCGCTGCAATCGTGCGCAATCGGCACCCTCCTGATCCAAGCCGCCGAGCAGCCGATCCGCGACAGTTGTTATGCCCGCGACGGCCTCTGCTTTCCCGCGCGCGTATCCGGTCTGGTTGCCGACGTCGGGCTCGGGTCCCGGCTTGGTGAATCCGGGTCCGGCCCAGTCGTGCTCGTGCGGGTCGGCCGCTGCTTCGGCGACGACTTGCGGCCGCCGCGGGGGCTTCGGCCGCCAGGGCGGCGTCGCCAGGATCGGGTCCGTCACTGCGCCCCAGTCCACTGCCGATCCGTCGTTATGGACGGTCATCACGAGCCCGCCTCAGGCGCGGCCTCGCGCTGCCGCAGGCCGGCCTCCCGCCCGGCCCAGTAGCCCCAAGCCATTTCCAGCGTCTGTGGGCCGCCGCCGCATATACACGTCGCGCCGCCAGTGAGGCCGTCGCAGAGCCCGAGCTCGTATCCCTCGTGCCAGCGCGGCCCGTGCTGGCCCTGATCGTCAGCCATGGTCAGTCCGCCTCGGCGTCCCACTCGAGGTCGCGGCGGACGAAGCCCATCTGCGCTGCGAGTTCGGCGGTGGTGCGGGCCGGCTCGCGGGCGCGGCGGGCGATCGCCCGGGCGGACAGTGGCCGCCCCCTGGACGTCCTCGTTCCACACGCTTTCGTCGCCCTCGCGCCAGCGCGCCACTTGCTCATCGCTGAGCTCGTAGACCGCCGATGGGGCCTTGCACCGGGACAGTCGCATGTCAGCTCGCCTCCGCCTCGTGCTCGGGCTCGGGCAGCGCCTGGCGGTAGGCGCGGGCTGCCATGGCGGGATCGTCTCGGTGGGCTCGCTTCAGCTGCCGGGTACCGGCGGCCCGGTGCAGGCCTTCCGGGTCACCGGTACGGGGCCGCGGCGGTCGCCGATTGAAGGGCTGGGGGCCCGTCCGCTGAGCCGGTTCGTGGGCCGTGAACCGGAGATGAGGGCCCTGCGCGACGTGCTGGGGCAGGTGGCGGTCGCACCGGAG
>DASYQM010000339.1:0-1738 GCA_036005525.1 Streptosporangiaceae bacterium | reverse complement strand
GGGGAAGGCCGAATGCCGGCGGTGAACGGCGTCGGTGAGCCGTGTGCGGGAAAACCGCACGCACGGTTCGATGCGGCGGGGGCTGGAAACGGAGCGACCTGGCCACGGTCACTGGGGTGGCACAACCTGCCGGGAAACCGTCGGAACATGAAGGCCCCAGGCCCTACCGTCAGGACCCGCCACCGCGCCAGCCCCCGACCCTACGCGATCTTGACGTGACTGGCTGAGCCTATGACTGGTTGCTGGTTGTCAGCGGGCGGTCATAGGCAGTGGCCCGGCTGTCGCGCCGGGTGGGCGGGGTTCCACGAGCCCGCAGGTCTCCTTTCCTGGTGGCAGGGGCAGTTCCGGCTGGTCAGCCAGGGGCGAGGGCCTGCAGGCGGCTGATCGCGGCGGTGAGCTGGGTGGCCCAGGGCCAGGTCGCGGCGATACGCATCCGCATCCGCCGGCCGCCACGGGCCAAGCGGCCGGCGGCGGCGAACAGGCGCAGCCGCAGCCGTTTGGGTTCCCAGGCGCGAGCGGGGCCGTCCAGGGCGAGCATCTGCATCCAAGCGGTCAGCTCGCAGGCCATCGCCACCAGCTCGCACCAGACCTGGTTCTGCGTGAACCCGTGCAGGGGCAGGTTGCGCAGCCCGGTGTCTTTGGCGGCGCGGATCCGGTCCTCACACCGCGCCCGCCGCCGGTGCCGCAACTCCAGGTCAGCGAGCTGGCCAGCCTTGGCGTCAGTGGCGAAACAGGTGAACCGGTGCCCGTCAATGTCGGTGAACCGCAGCTGGGCACCCGGGTGCGGGCGTTCCTTGCGGACGATCACCCGCATCCCCTCCGGCCAGGCGGACAGGTCCAGCAGGCCGGTGAGCTCGGCCACCCACGCGCCCGGCCGCACCTCGCCGCCTGCGTTATAGGCCGGCTCCCAGACCCGGTCCGGCAGGGCGAGGATGGCCTCGGCCATGTCCTGGGTGATGGTCATGCCCACCGAGTAGTGAAGGCGCCGGCCCGGCTGGGACAGCCAAGACAGGAAGTCATGGGTGCCGCCGCCGGAATCGGTGCGGATCAGCACCCGGCGGCGCAGCCGGCGCGGGAGCTGCGCGAGCGCAAGAGCGGTCACCTCAATGTGCTCACTGGCAGTGTTGGATCCAGCGTTGCCGGGCCGCAGCATGATGCCCAGCGCTTCCCCGGCCGCTGCGGCGCCATGATCGGCGAAGGCAGCCAGGGGATGGAACCCGAACGTCTTCTTCCAGGTAGGAGCAGCTTTCTCCTTCTCTGAGTGCGCGGTCACGATCGTGGCATCAATATCCACCGGGATCAGCGACCCATCCCCGCCCGGCGCCCGATCGCCGGCCAGCGCCCAGGCACGCTCGCGAGCGGCAGCGCGTGCCTTGCGGATCGCTTTCAGCGCTCGTGGAGCGTCCGCCGCCAGCGCACTGATCAGCCGCGAGACCACCGGGTCGGACGCCACCGGCCCGGCCAGCTCCGGCTGCACGCGCAGCACCGCGATATCGGCCAGGCAGTCCCCGCCCAGCGCCAGCGTTACCACCAGGTCAGCAATGATCTTCCCGGGGTCGTGCACCGCCCGCGGCGCCCGCCATCGGGCCAGCCCACTGGATAGGCCCTCACCCAGGCCCGTGACCCGGGCGGCTTCGGCCAGCAGTACTGCACCAGCCTGGGACACCAGCCCCCTGCCATCAGCAGACACAGCGATCTTCGGGCGGCGCACGGTATTCTGCACGGGAAAAGTGCCTTC
>DASYQM010000338.1:0-34331 GCA_036005525.1 Streptosporangiaceae bacterium | reverse complement strand
GGTGAAAAACCCCATCCCCGACACCAGCACCGCCCGCAGATGGAACCTGCTCAGCGAGACCTCATCCAGCGCAGCGAGCAGGTCTCTGGACCGCGTCTCGGCCACGGCATACCCCCACCACTCAGGCGCCCGCCTCAAGCCTCGCCGGCCGGCCGCGTAGTTCTCCGCGCCGGAAGTTATCCGGCTCAAACGACGCACCGCCGACTTAAAGATGAACGGGAGATGAACGTACGATGGTCGGCAAGCGAACTAGCACGTAGTCCTCGACGACGAGACCCGGAGCTGTGACGCGGGCGGCCGGAGCGCGGCGCGGGCGGGTGCCGGGCCAGGAACACAGCCACCCCGGCGTTTACCAGAGCTGATACCGGTGAGGTGAATGAGTCCAAGCCAGGCAGGGCACTCCCGGGCACGGCCATTCGTTACCGGCCAGATGGCCCTGACCGGCGGTGCCGCACTGGCGCTCACCAGGGAGGCCAAGAGTGGTGGCTGATATCCGGACCTGTGAGCAGTGTGGCACCTCGTTCGTGCCGCGCCGCGAGCACGCCCGGTTCTGCTCCGCCCGCTGCCGGGCCGCGTGGAACCGCGAGCATACCGGCGATCCGAAGGCCGGGATGAGCGCGCTGCGGTGGTCCATCACCGCGATGAGCGACACCACGCAGCGGCTTCCCCGGATGGCCGCAGCGGACCGGCCGCGGGCGTTCGCGGTGATCGGCGAGGCGGTGTGGTGGGTCACCATCGTCGACGCCACGCTGGTGCGCCATCACCCGGGAGCCTACGACGCCGTGCTGGCAGGCCAGACAGCGGCTGAGCGCCAGCTGATCGAGGGAACCCTGGCGGGGCTGCGCTTCGTCCGGAACCAGATCGGCGACGGGGCAGATCTTGCTGAGTTCGTCGAGTCCGGCGACTCCGGTCACGGCGCAGGACAAGGGCGTATCACGGGCTGGACATGGAAGCCCAGGCCGGAACCGGTGCTGGCGTTGCTTCCCCCGCGCGGGCGGGCGTGGGAGATGACCCGGTACCGGGCCTATCAGGCCCGGCTAGCGGGCCATACCATCGGCGAGACCTTCGGCCGGGCCCCGGCATTCCTCAAGCTGGCCGCCGCGAACGCACCCTCCATCGCCCGCGCAAGCGCGCGTACCGGACGCTGAAGGCGCCATTCCTGACGCCGGCCAATCGGTCCGGGAACTGACCCGCACGTGAACCGGTGATGGCCGGAAGCCGAATAAACCGCAGCGACTCATGATCTTGCGCGGGCCCTGTGTGAAGCGTAGGAAAGGTGGGATGGCCGGGCTGGTCCGGCCGCACATCCGAGCGGAGGTTTGCATGGTCTTCAAGACGATCCGGGCGAAGGTTGTCGCCGTCGCCTCGGTCACCGGCGTCGCCGCGGCGCTGACCGTGGGACTGTCGGCGGCGAGCGGCGCGGCAGCAACGGGACACCGCGGCGGCCATCATGTGCAGCTTGATCGCGCCTTCGTGATCGTGCTGGAGAATCATTCCCAGAAGAGCGTCATCGGCGACCCCAACACGCCGTTCATCACCTCGCTGGCGCAGAGGTATGGCGAGGCCGCGGATTACTTCGGCGTGACGCACCCGAGCGAGCCGAACTACATCGCCATGATCGGCGGGTCGAACTGGTTCATCAACAACGACGACCCCGCGAACAGGTTCGACCACACCAACCTGGTCGACGAGCTGGAGGCGAAGCACATCAGCTGGGGCGCTTACATGGAGGCGCTGCCGGATGATCCGCTCGCCGACTTCTGGCCATCGAGCGCCGATCCGCTGTATGCGTCCAAGCACAACCCGTTCGCGCTGTTCACCGACATACGCAGCAACCCTGACCGGGTCGCCAACATCAAGCCCTACACCGACCTGGCCGGGGATCTCAACAGCCGGCACGCGCCCCGTTTCGTATTCATCACTCCGGACCAGTGCAATGACATGCATGGCGGGGTGAACCACGCGATCGCCGGGCATCCGGAGACTCCTTGCCCGTTCAACAGCGCCAACGACGACCCGAACGACGTGCGCCTGAAGCAGAACGCCGACGCCTTCGTCCACGGCGCGGTGAGGACGATCATGTCGAGCCGGGCGTGGACCCCGCACAGCGCGATCTTCATCGTCGCCGATGAGGGTGACTTCACCGGCAACGCGGTCAACGGCGGCTGGGACTCCCCAGCGGGCTGCTGTGACTCGCCGGTTCTGCCCGCGGGCGACCCCGACATCAGCCCTCAGTGGCCGGGCGGGGTGTACGGCGGCGCGCTGGTCCCCGCGATCGTGATCGACCCCAGCGGCCCGCGCCACTTCGTCAGCAACGTTCCCTATAACCACTACTCGATGCTGCGCACCATCGAGGACGCGTGGAAGCTGCCCGAACTCGTCTTCACCAGCGACCACGCCCAGGTCAGCACCATGAACGAGTTCCTCACCCGCTGAGCCAGGTACCGGGTAGCTGAAAGGCAGGGCCCGGCCGCCGGAGCGGCGGCCGGGCCCTGCCCATTGCCCGCGGTTCGCTAGCCGGATCGGCGCACGCTCCGCGAGGAAATCACCGGCCGCCTGCGGCATTGATCACCGCAGGTGAACGTGGCAGGCGCTGCCGCGACCATACACGCGCGACTGGCCGGGCTTTTCGTCTGCGCGCGGGCGTGTTACAACCAGATCGGGGGTTAGACGGTGAACTCGCGGCCGATTGGACGAGAGGCCGAGGTAGGCAAAATCTGCGCCTTTCTCACGGCCAGCTCCAGCGAGCCCACGGCGGTTGCTATTACCGGCGATGTCGGAATCGGCAAGACCGCGGTGTGGAAGCACGTGGCGCAGGCCGCTCTGCGCCCATCCTTCCGGGTGCTGTCTTGCCGTCCCGCCTCGTCTGAGAGGCCGCTTGCCTTCTCGGCCCTTGATGATCTGCTCGGCGATGTTATTGAGGAGTTTCTCCCGGAGCTTCCAGAATCTCGAAGGCGAGCCGTGAACGGCGCGCTCGCACGCGGCGCATTCCTGGGATCGATGCCCGATCGGCAGGTTCTGGCGCGCGGGATCCTGGACGCATTCCGGATCCTTTCGAGAGCTACCCCCCTTCTCGTGGCCGTGGACGACGCCCAGTGGCTGGATCATCCCTCCGCCGCGGTGCTGGAGTTTTGTTTCCGCCGCCTGGAGCACGAGCCCGTCTCGATCCTGCTGACGTTCCGTGGAGCCGATCTAGCGCCCCCGCTCGGCCTGGATCGGGACATGCCACCTGATCGCCTGTCGCATGTGAAGCTGGGCCCGCTGAGCCGGGGTGCGATCGGCGAGATTCTGCGGGAGCGGCTGGGGGTCGCCTTGCCCCGGTACACGCTCACAAAGCTGTACGAGGCGTGCGGCGGCAACCCCTTTTACGCGCTCGAGAGCGCGCGGGCGCTCGTCGAGTACGAGCGAACGGCGCTCGGCAGTGGGCCCATTCCCGTCCCGGACAGCCTCGGTGATCTTGTCGGGCACCGGCTGCGCGGCTTGTCGCCAGAGGCACGAGATGTGGGCCGGCTGGTCGCTGCCTCCTCCAACCCGCGCGAGCGTGTGATCCGCGCTGCCCACGGCGCCCAGGAGTCGTGGGTCGCGATCGATCAAGCCATCGATGATGGCATCATCGAGCGGGACGGTGACGCGCTGCGGTTCACGCATCCACTCCTGCGGTCTGTGCTGTACGCCGAGATGACGCTGAATCAGCGCAGGCATGTGCACCAGCGGCTGGCGGCGATCGTGGGGGGCATCGAGGAGCGCGCCTGGCATCTTGCCCTCGGCGCGGAACAACCGAGCGAAGAGATCGCCGAGACACTGGACGGGGCGGCCGAGCACGCGGAATCGAGAGGCGCGCCGCAGACAGCGGCGGTCCTGGAGGAGCAGGCAACGCGGTTGACGCCGGCAAGCGACTCCGGGAAAGCCCGTGAACGATCCGTGCGCGCCGCCGACTATCACTTCCGCGGAGGAAACATCGCGCGCAGCCGGGAGCTGATCGAGTCCGCACTCGGCGCCTGTCCGGCCGGTCCCGCCCGCGCGGCGCTGCTCGTCCGGCTGGGGACGATCCACCATCACGAGGGTGCCTGGCCGATGGCGGAGAAGGTGTTCCACCAGGCGGCGACGGAAGCGCCGGAGGAGCCTGCTCTGTGTGCACACGCGGAGCAGGAGCTCGCGTGGGCCCGGCTCGTGGCCGGTGACCTGCCCGGCGCCTCCCGCTGGGCCTCGATATCCCTTCGCTCGGCCCAGCGAGCAGCTGATCAACATCTGGTGGCCCACTCACTCGCCCGCACTGCTCTCATCGAGTTTCTTTTGGGCAACGGGGTCCGGTCGGATCTGTTCGAGAGGGCTGAAGCGCTCGACGTGGCGGCGGATGGGCAGCCGATCGGACGTCTGACCAAGCCCGATCCAACCCTGCTCCGGGGGCTCGTCCTCAAATGGTGTGACCGGCTGGACGAGGCGCGGGTCACACTGGCCGACCGGTACCAGCGTGCGCTCGATCGTGGAGATGAGGCGTCACTGCCGTTCCTTCTGTACCACTTCAGCCAGCTCGAGTGCTGGGCGGGGAACTGGGATCTCGCGGAGGAGTACGCGCTGGAAGGGTGCCGGGTCGCGGACGAGAGCCACCAGGCGGCCATGAGACCGGCGGCGCTGTACTCTCTTGGGCTCGTCCGTGCCCACCGGGGCCAGGTGCATGATGCTGGCGAGCTCGCCGGCGAGGCGCTTGTGCTGTGCGACCGGATGGGAAATGTCCCGGTCATGTGCATGGCGCTCTCGGTGCTCGGGTTTGCCGAGCTGTCTCTGAGTGATTACCGGGCCGCACACTCGTATCTGGCCCGAGCCGCGGATACGGGCACGGCCCTGAGGTTCGGGGAACCGGGCGTGGTGAGATTTCTCCCCGATGAGATCGAGGCACTGGTCGCGCTGGGTAGGGCCGATGCCGCACGGTCGTTGCTGTCGCGGCTGGAGGCGCAGGGGCAGTCGCACCGGAGCAGCTGGGCGCTGGCCGCGGCGGCGCGCTGCCGCGCACAGCTCGCGGCCGTGGACGGTGACTTCGACGGAGCCCGGGCCGCGTGCGAGCGGGCGCTCCACAAGCACGCCCGGCTGGCGATGCCGTTCGAGCTGGGACGGACCCTCCTCGTCAAGGGGATGATTGAGCGGCGCGCCAAGCAGAAGTCAGCCGCCCGGCAGACTCTCAGCCAGGCCCTCGAAATCTTCGACCACCTCGGCGCGCCGCTATGGGCGGGCAAGGCCCGCCAGGAACTGTCCAAGATCGCCGCCCGCGGCCCCGCGGACGGGCTCACCGAGACCGAGCGCAGCGTCGCCGCGCTCGTGGCACAGGGCCGTACGAACCGAGAGATCGCCTCGGCGATGTTCGTGACAGAGAACACCGTGCAAACTCATGTCCGGCACGTCTTCCGGAAGCTCGGCGTGAGATCGCGTACGGAACTGGCGGTTCAGCTCCTTTCTGAGCCGGCCGGCACGGCATCGCCCCCCAGCCTTCCGGAGCGCAGCAGCGCCGGTACCGGCAGCGAGCCGGGCGCTGGCTCATAACGCGTGCGCTGCATTTTGAACGTCACTGGTTCGGGGGATTCCTCCGTCTCCCCGCGGGACTACCGTGAGGCCTAATGCCCTTGACGGGTGGTTTAGGGCGCGGGGGTGTGCTGTTGTCGCGGGAGCCCCAGAAGTAACGGCCGGATGGCCCCACGGAAGGAGGCCGAGGTGCTCATGTAGCGGATGGAGCGCCACGCGTCACATGTGACCATTAAGCGCCTATGTAAAAAAACGGCAAAAAGAGGGTGGCGATATCGGCAAGCGACTGGTTGTTGCAGGCATCTTTGGGCGCCTGCCGTGCCGGTACTCGTAGCGACCTTGCCGCGCGGTTCCTGGGCGAACCGCTGGTTACCCGCGGATGGGGGGATGGATTCGTGGTCTGGCGGAAGACATGCCGTTCGAAGCCAAGGCGTTAGCGCCTTCCGGGGCTGACCCGGAGGCTTTGCACGGCGCGTTTGAGGACGCGGCTGCGGGCGGGGTGGCTGTTCTCGAGGCGCCCTCGGGGCATGTGCTCGCCGAGGGGCTGACGTCGGCCTTAAGGCGGGCAGGCCGAGATCCGCTTTGGCTCCGCCTGGGCCCAGAGGATCGTGACCCGGGAACCTTCCTTGTGTCGCTTGTCTCGGCGGCACAGCGGTCTGGCGGCGGTGTGGGCCAGGCGACGCTCGAGCTGATGCGGGCACGGCCCGGACCCGTGTTTGGGTGGCCGCCGCTCTTCGCCCAGCTGGCTCGCGAGCTGCGCGACGGCATGGCGAGCCGGGGCGCGCTGGTGCTCGAGGACGCTCATCACGTATGGACCGGCAGCCCAACCCCGTCCCTCGTGAGCGCGAACCTTCTGCCGGAACTCGAAGGGACCGCGCCATGCGTGATCCTTGCCCACCGCGTCCCGCCGACCAACGGCACCTGGAACGGCAGGTGGCGATCCGCCAGCGAGTTGCGGCTGCCGCCCCGGGCTGTGGAGCGCGTGCTCGATGACTACGCTCCGGCCCTGACGCAACGGGCACGCGACCGGGCGGTCGCGCTTATTGGCGGGCGGGCAGCGGTCGTGGCCGGGCTCCGCGGCGTGCGCGTGTCGACGGATGCCGACCTGGAACCACTGCTTCACGGGGTGACTAGCTGGGAGGCGTTGCTTGCGCGGCTTGCGCAAGCCCTGCTGGCCGATGTCGGCGGACAGGCCCGCCGTTGGCTGGCGCTGGCGGCCCGGATGGGCTACGCACACCTGGTCGGCAGCCCCGATCTTGCTGCAGGGGGGCACGTCGCCGCTGGCCCATGGTTCCAGCATCTGGAGAACGGCTGGGCGCGCGTCCGTACCTGCTGGCGGGAACCGCTGCGGGCGGTGCTTGGCCGCCGCGCCGAGCCGGGCCGCGACACACTGCACGAGGCAGCGGGCTGGCTACTTCAGGCGGGTGGCGATGACCAGGCGATCTCCCTCTACCTCGAGATAGGCGATGCCGACTGCGCCGCCCGGGTCATCGCAGGCCGCGCGACCGTGCTGATCGACCACGGCCAGTGGGCCACCCTGGAAAACTGGCTGCGGCGGCTGCCGGAGGTCACGCTCGCGTCGCATCCCGACCTGATGTACTGCAAGGCCGACATCGCAGCAGCCGGTGGCCACGCGGCAACGGCCCAGCGATGGTTCGACATGGCAGCGTCGCATTGCTCCAAACGTAACGACGTGGAAGGGGCATGCCGCAGCATGCTCGCCGCAAGCGCGGTGGCCGCCGACCACGGCGACCTCGCGGCAGCACTCTCCCGCGCATACCACGTTGGCTCGCTGGCCGAAGGCTCCGGCCTGACTGCGGACCGGGTGTGGGCCTTGTGGCAGCAGGGGCGACTCCAGCTGATGTCGGGAGACACCGATGGCGCCCTGGTTTCCTTCGGTCGCGCCGCCTCGGCTGCGAGTACCTCCGGCGAGAGCGCCGCATTGCAGCCCGTGCAACTCGCTGGCAACCTGGCAGCGCAGGTAGGGGAGTTGCGTAGGCAGCGGCAAACGCACCGCGAGGCTGAGGCGGCACTGAAGCAGGCCGAGCATGAGGCGCTCAACCAATTGCTGGCCAATGCCAGGGCGCCCGCGTGGGAGAGCGACGAGGTGCTGAGCAGCTACGGGTGGTCGCGCGCGCCCGCTCCTCTCAAGCTGCCTGGCCTGTGCGCACCGCCAACCGCGGTGCCGGGCAGACGCGCATGGCCGTGGGGCCGCCTGCGGCGGCCGTCGCTGACCAGCCGACAGGCAAAGGTGACGGTCGGCACCGGGCTCGCTGATCTCCACGGTCTCGTCGCCGCCGCGCCCGCGGCGGTCAAGGATCCGCCCGTGGTCCCGCATCCGCCCGCTGCCCAGCACCCGCGCGGGATTCTCAGCCGGCCGACCGCAGCAGAACGACCTGGACGGCGGGAGCCGTCACAGAAGGCGAGACGGCGCGGCTCCCCGCCGGAACTGGCCGTGCATCTGCTGGGGCCGCTCTGTGCCGCTGTCGATGATGTGCCAGTCGGGGATTGGCCCAGCGCGCGCTCCCGCTCGCTGTTCGGATATCTGCTGACTCACCGCGAGCCCTGGCCGCTGCGGGAAGTGCTGATGGAGGTCTTCTGGCCCGAGTCGCCGCCAGAGGCCTCACGGAACAGCCTTAACGTCGCCATCCACGGCCTGCGGCGGACGCTGCGGACCGTCACGGTCGAGCCGGTGATCCTGCACAGCGGCGGCGCTTACGGGATTCACCCCGACCTGCGAGTGTGGCTGGACGTCGAGGAGTTCGAGAGCCGTGTCGATAACGGCCGCCGCTGCGAGGAGGCGGGCGACGCCGACCTGGCAACCAGGGAGTACGAGTCCGCTGATGGCCTCTACCGCGGCGACTTTCTGGCGGAGGACCTCTACGAGGAGTGGGCGGCGCTCACCCGCGATCATCTCCGGCTCGCCCACCTCGATGCGCTTAGCCGCCTCAGCAATCTCGAGTTCAGCGCTGGCCGTTACGCCGCCTGCGCGGCGCTCTGCCGCCGGATCATCGAATGCGATCCCTGCCGGGAAGACGCATACCGGCGGCTGATGCGCTGCTACAGCAGGCAAGGTCAGTCGCACCTCGCCCTCATGCAGTACCAGGCATGCGCCCGGGCACTCGCGACGGAACTGGGCGTGGACGCCGACCCGGCCACGGCCAGCCTGCACGACCAGATCCGCAGGCACGAGCCCGTATGAGCTTGTCCCATCGCGATTCTGCTCGCGTCGAGCTGCCAGCCCGGATCACGAAGCGGCCAGCTGCCCAAGCTCCCGGAAGATATGGGGCGCTTAATCCCCGGTGGTGTTCCTGTTAAGCGCTCTGACCACGCCGATTAAGTGCCGGCTGCCACCGTCGCGGTGCATGCCGTCCTCGGAACGGCCCCCGCCAGAGCTGGCCACGAGCCACATCGCGAAGGAGCAGAAATGGCTACGCCGGAAACGACACCGTCAGAAACAGCCTCATCAGAAGCCGCCGCATCCGGAACGGCCGCCGCATCCGGAACGGCCGCCGCAGAAGTGGCCGCACAGGAAGCGGCCAGGAAGAGAATGCAGGGCCGCTTCCCCAAGTGCCCGCCCAGGGAGCACTTCCCCGTGGTCAAGGGATTCGTCACGCCGGGATCAGACTTTCCCCCGCCGCATCCGCTCGACGCGAGCATCAACATGGACGTGTACGACCCGACGGAGACTATTTCGCCTGGGAAATTCGAGCGGATCCGGGTGGTGGAGGTCGACGACGAGTGGCTGATCGAGGTCAACTGGTGCGTCTGTGGCGCCTTCGCCGCCTCTATCTGCGGCTGCTGGGAGCTCAGGTTCTTCCTCGATGACGTCGATGGCGTGGGGCAAAGCAGCGGTCCACTGCCTAACTCAAGACGGAGGGTGCCCGTAGACAGCGTGCCGGCCGTCCCCGGCGAAGACGACGATTTCACCCGACGGTGTTACACCGAGCAAGTTCGTATTCCTGCCCATTACGTTACGGTCGGCGCCTACAGCCTGCTCGTCATCATCACTCTCCGCAGAGGAGATTGTTACAGGCCGGGCAGGCCTCTCGGCGACTACCTGGGATTCGCGCAGATCCCGGTCCTGGTTTTCGTTCCAGGCGAGTGACCTTCCCGAGCCCTGCCGCCCCGCCGCTTGGCGGGGCGGCAGGCACCACAATGCCAGGGGAGTGTGATTGCCCGCGCCTTTGGCAGAAGTAACGGGGGTCATCAGAGCAGGAGGACAAAGCCGTGACTCCGCGTGATCCCGCTCAATCGACGCCTGCCGGTAAAGCCGGTGATGACTTCCAGAAGATCGCGGGTATCGGCGCAGGGATTGAACGACGTCTCCACAGCGCGGACATTCTCACGTACCACGATCTCGCCGCGCGCAGTCCGGAGGAGATAGCCGCAAGCCTCGCCGGAATGGCTGGGCTATCTGCTGCGCGCATCGCCAGCCAGGACTGGGTCGGTCAGGCGCGCCAACTGGCCGGGTCCACTGGCCCACCCCTGCCGTCCGAGCCTGATCAGCACTACGCCTCCTTCCACATCGAGCTTCTCCTCGACGTGGACAACAGCGTGCGTCGTACCAAGGTGCACCACTACCAGTCGGGTACCGACGAGGCCTGGGCAGGCTGGGATGAGGACAGGCTGCTCGCGCTTCTGCGCAGCCACATACCGCCTGCGGCCCCACGGCAGCCTGCGGAAGCTTCCGATTCGCAATCCCCTGCTCCGACAACCACGATAGAGCCCGAGATGGCTCGCTCCTCCGGAGAACAGCGGGGGACGGCCGACCTGGCTGTGGGCCTGGCTCCCTCTTCCGTGCGGGTCGCGAACCTCGGTCTCACCCATGAGGGCCGAACAAGCCATCGCTTGACCCCCGGCGAGTCAACCTCGGTTGGGTTCATCCTTGGTGTCAGCCGCACAACCGCGCCGCAGGCTGCAACCCTCGATTTCACCGCAGATGTCATGGCCAGCAGCGTGCTCGGCGACGATCAACGCTGGCCTTTGGGCACAGTGCGAGGAGCCGTCCGCGTGGACGAACCGCTCTCGGTCGAGCTGGCCGGCCCGCCCTTGCCGCGTGGCCTCTATCGCCTCGAGGCAACCGTGCGCATCTACCCGGCCGGCCACGCTCCCGAGTCCCAGCCTCTCGGGAGCCGGCGGGCGGCCGGGGCGGTCATCCAGGTGAGCTGACAGGCGGGCCGCGTTACAGGGCCCTGCAAACGGGATTCTGCCTGCGCGGCGGGCCGCCGCTCAGGCCTCGCCGCCGGCGCCGGGGAAGACCGGTGCCGCGCACTTCCGGTCGGTCGAGAACATGGCCCACACGACCTTTCCCCGGTCGCTGGGTTGGGTGTAGCCCCAGGTGTCGGCGAGCGCGCCGACGACGTGAAGTCCGCGGCCGGTCTCGGCGAGTACGTCGGCCTCTTTCAGCTCCGGTGCCGTCCGGCTGGGGTCGGCGACCGCGCACAGCACGCAGGGCCCGGGCTGCAGCAGGGCAAGCCGGACCAGGCGGCGGGGCCGGGTCCCGCCGGAATCTGGCAGGGCGTGCCGCATCGCGTTGGTCACCAGCTCAGACACGACGATCGCGATGTCGTCGGTACACTCCGCGGCGCCCCACCGCCGCACGGTGGCGACGGCGAAGTCACGGGCCGCGCGCGCCGGTGTCGGGTGTACGCCGGGCGAGCGGATGGCGACCCGCGGAAAGCACGTCCACCTACCAGGGCCGGGTTCCGGCCATAGCGGCCAGTTCCCGCTTGCCACGGCTGCCATCTCCACGACCGGCGCCAGCCAGCAGCGGTGCACGCCGCTTACCGGATTGCCCACGGGGCCAGCTACCGGATTGCCCGTGGGGTCACTTACCGGATTGCCAGCGGGGCCACCTGCTGGATCACCAGCGAGTGCGCCTGCTGGAGTGCCTACAGGGCCACCTGCTGGATTGCCCGCGAGGCTTGGGGGAGATGCCGTCATCGCCGTCCGATCACCCGCGCCGCGGGGGCCGGACGCGGATAGCCGCATCCTTTCGCATGCACACGGCGCCTGCAACCGGCTTCTGCATAAAGCTGCTGCACGGTATCTATGCACTAATAATTTTGCACGAGGCACCTGCACATGCGCGCGCTCTGTTAGGCTTCATATGCAAACGATCGTTTCGGCGCCGCGGCGGCCCGCCCGCGTGGCGCTCACCTCGTGACCAGGGAGAAACGATGAACCTTACGAACGCCACCGCGGCCGATCAGCTGCCAGTGGCGCGCTGGCGCAAGAGCAGCGCCAGCAATCCGAGCGGGAGCTGCGTCGAGGTCGCCGAGGTGCCCGGCGGCGCGATCGCCGTGCGCAACTCCCGGCACCCGTCAGGGCCGGCCCTGATTTATACGCGCGCCGAGATTGTGGCGTTCCTGGCCGGAGTGAAGAACGGGGAGTTCGACGACCTGTGCCCGGTGGCACCAGCGTCATAAATGTCGTGTCATTACCGGAAATCGGGGGAAATGCTGTCCCGGCGGGTAAGGCCACGCGGTGCTATCGTGCCATGTGCGCCCGCTACGGGTCTCACGGTGCGGTAGCGCCACCGGGCCATCCGGAATTTGGGGGCGTGCGTTGAGCACTGATCCATCGGGTTTCGGAGCCAGGATGAACACGGTTCGGCCGGGCAGCGAACCGCCGGTTGGCACCCCGGGCCCGATCGTGCTGCGCATGATGCTCGGGAACCAGTTGCAGCGCCTTCGTGAAGCAGCAGCCGTCACATCCGACCAGGCCGGTTATGAGATCCGGGCATCCCGTTCCAAGATCAGCCGCATGGAAAACGGCAGGGTGGGCTTCAAGGAGCGGGACGTGGCCGACCTGCTCACGCTGTACGGCATCACCGATGAGGAGAAACGCACCGCGCTGCTGTCGCTTGCCCGGCAGGCGAACACCCCGGGCTGGTGGTCGACCTACAGCGACGTCCTGGCCGACTGGTTCGAGACGTACCTCGGCCTGGAGGCGGCCGCCTCGGTCATCCGCACCTTTGAGCTCCAGTTCGTGCACGGCTTGTTCCAGACCGAGGCCTACGCCCGTGCCGTCACCCTGCTCGGCCACCGTGCCACGCCTGCCGAGGAGATCGACCGCCGGGTGAGCCTGCGGCTCAAGCGCCAGGATCTGTTCACGGTCCCGGAGCCGCCGCGCGTGTGGTCGGTCATCGATGAAGCCGCGCTGCGGCGGCCGGTGGGCGGTCGCACGGTGATGCGCGCCCAGCTGGACCACCTCACCGAAGTGGCCGCACTGCCCAACGTCACCATCCAGGTCGTGCCGTTCGGCAGCGGTGGTCACGCCGCCGCCAGTGGCTCGTTCGCCATCCTGCGTTTCGCCGAACCGGAGCTGCCCGATGTGGTGTACATCGAGCAGCTCACCACCGCGCTCTACCTGGAAAAGCCCGAGGAAGTCGATAGGTATATGGAGGTCATGAACCATCTGAGCACCCAGGCCCTGACCCCTGCCCAGACCGCCCGCTTCCTCGCCGAGCTCACCAGGGAAACCTAGGTGGAACGCGGGCGCCCCGTTGCCGTGATGCCGCACCGTGGCGGATCCGGCCACGGTGCTATTCTCCCGGACGTATCGCCTGGCAGGTGCCGGCCTATGGAAGCCAGGCTGTTTGGGACCCCTTGCACACCACAACCGTTAAGGATTCCCAGTGACTGACCATCCGTCGGCGAGCCCAGGCGTGCCAGGGGAAGAGCCCAATGGCACCGATGGGAGCGCAATCGACACCACCGTCCCGCACTCGGCCCGGATCTGGAACTACTGGCTCGGCGGCAAGGACAACTACGAGGTCGACCGCGTGGCCGGCGACGAATTCGTCAAGACCTTCCCGGGCATCGTCGACGTCGCCCGTGCTGGCCGGGCGTTCCTCGCCCGGGCCGTCAGCTATCTGGCCCTTGAGGCGGGGGTCCGGCAGTTCCTGGACGTGGGCACGGGCCTGCCAACCGTCGAGAACACCCATGAGGTCGCTCAGCGCGCCGCTCCCGACTCGCGGATCGTGTACGTGGACAACGACCCGCTGGTGCTCGCGCACGCTCGCGCGCTGCTGACCAGCACGCCCGAGGGCAGTACCGATTACGTCGATGCGGACATGCGCGATCCCGGAGCGATACTGGCGCGTGCCGCGGCATCGCTGGACCTCGAGCAGCCCGTCGCGTTGATGCTTATCGGTGTCCTGGGACATGTAGCCGATGACGACGAGGCGCGGTCGATCGTGCAGCGACTGATGGCTGGCTTGACGCCCGGAAGCTACCTCGCCCTCTTCGACGGCCTCGACGACATCACCAAGGAGATGAGCGAGGCACAGCAGGGCTACGACGACACCGGCGCGGTCCCTTATAAGCTCCGCAGCCGTGAGCAGGTCGCGCCGTTCTTCGACGGTCTCGAGTTCGTGGAGCCCGGCCTGGTGCGATGCACGCGATGGCGGCCCGATACGAGCCGGTTCGGCACGGGCCCGGACGTTCCCTCGCTGGCCGCCGTCGCACGCAAGCCCTAGCGGTGACCGCCGGCGCCCACGAGCGCTCTGGGCCAGCTCGCGAGGAGCCGAGCGTGCGCTAGCCGTCAATTCCGGGAACACTTGGCACCGGGGCGCCGGCGTGCGAACCGGACGGCGGGCCTCCCGGTGGGGAGGTGAGGGTGGAAGCGCACGAACGTGCCGGCCAGCCAGCCACCGATGCCGACCTGGTCGATGTGGCCGCGCTGGTGACGGCGTACTACTCGGAGCACCCGGACCCGGCCGAGCCCGGGCAGCAGGTCGCGTTCGGCACCTCGGGCCACCGGGGGTCGGCATTCCGGCTGTCCTTCAACGAAGATCACATTGCCGCCACCGCGCAGGCGATCTGTGAGTACCGCGCTCACGCGGGCATCACCGGTCCGCTCTACCTGGGCCGGGACACCCACGCGCTGTCCGAGCCCGCCTTCGTCACCGCCTTGGAGGTGCTCGCCGCCAACCAGGTGAGCGTGCTGACGGACGCGGGCAACGGCTACACCCCGACCCCCGCGCTCTCGCTCGCCATCCTCATGCATAACGAGGGCCGGGCGGACGGCCTTGCCGACGGCATTGTCGTCACGCCATCCCATAACCCGCCCGAGGACGGGGGCTTCAAGTACAACCCGCCCGACGGCGGCCCGGCGGGGTCGCAGATCACCACGGCGATCCAGGGACGGGCCAACGAGTTGCTCCGCGGCGGGTTGCGGGGCGTCCGCCGGATTCGTTATGCACAGGCAAGATCGGCCGGGAGTAGCTACGACTTCCTCGGCCGGTACCTGGCGGAACTGCCCGCGGTCGTGGACCTCGACGCGGTGCGGGCCTCCGGGATGCGGATCGGCGCGGATCCGCTCGGCGGGGCGAGCGTTGCGTACTGGGGAGAGCTCGCCGACCGGTTCCGGCTCGACCTGACCGTGGTCAACCCGGTCGTGGACGCCACGTTCCGGTTCATGACCCTCGACTGGGACGGCCGGATCCGGATGGACTGCTCGTCGCCGGACGCCATGGCGTCGCTGATCGGCCGCCGGGGCGAGTTCACGATCGCGACGGGCAACGACACGGACGCCGACCGGCACGGCATCGTGACCCCGGACGCGGGCCTCCTCAACCCCAACCACTACCTCGCCGCGGCCATCGACTACCTGTACCAGCACCGCGAGGGCTGGCCCGCCGGCGCCGCCGTCGGCAAGACGATGGTCAGCTCGGCCATCATCGACCGCGTAGCCGAAGCGGCCGGGCGCCACCTGACCGAGGTTCCGGTCGGGTTCAAGTGGTTCGTGCCGGACCTGCTGGCGGGCACCGTGGCCTTCGGCGGCGAGGAAAGCGCCGGGGCCACGTTCCTGCGCCGGGACGGGAGGGTCTGGACGACGGACAAGGACGGCATCATCCTCGCGCTGCTGGCGTCCGAGATCACCGCGGTCACCGGCCGGACGCCCAGCGAGCAGTACCGGGAGCTGACCGTCGCGCTCGGCGATCCGGCCTACGCCCGCATCGACGCTCCGGCGAGCCGGCAGCAGAAGGCGGCCCTGGCCCGGCTCTCTCCCGAGCAGGTCAGCGTGGACGAGCTCGCCGGCGAGCCGGTGGTCGCCCGGCAGACGACGGCGCCGGGCAACGGCGAGCCGCTCGGTGGCCTCAAGGTCATCACCGCCTCCGGCTGGTTCGCGGCCCGTCCGTCCGGCACCGAGGACGTTTACAAGCTGTATGCGGAGTCCTTCCGGGGGCCCGGCCAGCTGGCCCGCATCCAGGAAGAGGCCCAGCAGATGATCGGCGCGGTGCTCAAGGAGGCATGAGGTGACGCAGCCACGGATCCTGGGGATAGTGCTCGCCGGCGGAGCCGGCAGGCGGCTGGCGCCACTCACCGCGGACCGGGCCAAGCCCGCCGTCCCGTTCGGCGGCCTCTACCGCCTCATCGATTTCGCGCTGTCCAACCTCGTCAACGCCGGTTGCCTGCGCGTGTGCGTGCTGACCCAGTACAAGAGCCACAGCCTGGACCGGCACATCTCCACCACCTGGCGGATGAGCACCCTGCTGGGCAACTACGTGACCCCGGTCCCGGCCCAGCAGCGGCTCGGCCCGTACTGGTACACCGGGTCCGCTGACGCGATCTACCAGTCGCTGAACCTCATCAACGATGAGCGCCCCGACCTGGTGGTAGTCGTCGGCGCCGACCACGTGTACCGGATGGACCCACGGCAGATCATCGACGAGCACGTGGCCGGCGGCGCAGGGGTGACCGTGGCGGCGATCCCGGTACCGCGCCACGAGGCCACCGAGTTCGGGGTCATCGGCGTCGGCAAGGACCGGCGCACCATCGATGCCTTCCTGGAGAAACCGGCCGATCCCCCGGCCCGCCCCGGCAGCCCCGGCGAGGCCCTTGCCTCCATGGGCAACTACGTCTTCTCCACCGACGTGCTGGTGGACGCGCTGCGCAAGGACGCCGCCGATGAGTCGAGCCGGCACGACCTCGGCGGGAACCTGATCCCGATGCTGGTGCGCGACGGCTGCGCGCAGGTGTACGACTTCGCCGCCAACAAGGTGCCAGGCGTCAGCCCGGAAGACGCCGCCTACTGGCGGGACGTCGGCACCCTCGATGCCTACTTCGACGCCCACATGGATCTCTGCGCGACCACCCCCAAGTTCGACCTGTATAACGACCGCTGGCCGATCCTGACCAACGTCCCCTCCCAGCCGCCGGCGAAGTTCGTGCACGACGACGGCGACCGGGTCGGGCGTGCGCTCGACAGCATGGTCAGCAACGGTGTCATCGTGTCCGGGGCCCTGGTCCGCAAGTCGGTGCTCTCGCCCGGGGTACGCGTCAACAGCTGGGCGACCGTTGAGCGGTCCGTCATCCTGGACCACACGGTGATCGGCCGCCATGCCGTGGTCAGGGACGCGATCATCGACAAGAACGTGACCGTCCCGGAGGGCGTGTCGGTCGGGGTGGACAAGGAGCACGACCGGGCCCGCGGCTTCGTGGTGTCGGCCGGTGGCATCACCGTGGTGGGCAAGGGCCAGGCGGTGCCCGCGTGACCGCGGGCGGCGGTCAGGAGCGGCTGCGGGTAGCCCTGCTCACCCGGGAGTACCCGCCCGAGGTGTACGGCGGCGCGGGCGTCCACGTCAGCTACCTCGCTCGCGAGCTGGCCCACCTGGTGGACCTGACCGTGCACTGCCAGGGCGCGGACCGGTCCGGCGCGGTCGCGCACCGGCCGTGGGACTGTCTCGATGGCGCCAACCCGGCGTTGCGGACGATCTCCACCGACCTCTCGATGACCTCGGCCGTGGCGTCCGCCGACCTGGTCCACTCGCACACCTGGTACGCGAACCTGGCCGGGCATCTGGCCGCGATGCTCTACGGCGTGCCGCACGTCGTCACGATGCACTCGCTGGAGCCGTTGCGGCCGTGGAAGGCGGAGCAGCTCGGCGGCGGTTACGCGCTGTCGTCCTGGTGCGAGCGCGTGGCGGCCGAATCGGCGGCCGCGGTGGTGGCGGTCTCCGAGGGCATGCGGGCCGACGTGCTCACCGCCTACCCGGCCATCTCCGCGGACCGGGTGCGGGTCATCCGGAACGGGATCGACACCAGCGAGTATGTCCCGGATCCGGGCACCGACGTGCTGGAGCGCTACGGCGTCGACCCAGGCCGGCCGTGCGTGGTGTTCGTGGGCCGGATCACCCGGCAGAAGGGGCTGCCGGTCCTGCTCATGGCCGCGCAACTGGTTGACCCGGCCGCGCAGCTGGTGCTCTGCGCGGGCCAGCCGGACACCGTAGAGCTGGCTGCCGAGGTGACCAGCCTGGTCGCGGGACTGCGGGACACCCGGTCCGGCGTCGTCTGGCTGCCGGAGATGCTGCCGAAGCGGGAGGTCATCCAGTTGCTGACGCACGCCACCGTGTTCGCCTGCCCATCGCTGTACGAGCCGCTCGGCATCGTCAACCTGGAGGCGATGGCCTGCGGGACCGCGGTGGTCGCCTCCGACGTCGGCGGGATCCCCGAGGTGGTCAGCGACGGCGAGACCGGCCTGCTGGTGCCGCCGGGCGATCACGAAGCGCTGGCCGGCGCGCTCAACTCGCTGCTGGCTGACCCGGACCGGGCCGGCGCCATGGGCAGGCTGGGCCGGGAGCGTGCGATCACGCAGTTCGGCTGGGCGGCGATCGCCGCGCAGACGGCGGCCCTGTACTCCGAGCTGGCCGGCTGACGCCGGGGCTGGCAGGCTCACGCTGAGCTGGCCGGCTGATGCGGGGCTGGCAGGCTCACGCCGAGCTGGCCGGCTGACGACGGCTGGCCTGGTGATTTGGGGAGCCGAGCGTGTCATAGGGTTGTACCTAGCCTGTGGCATGACGGGCATCGCAGCCCCGGGCGAGGCAAACTATTTACACGAGTAGGAATCGTGTAATCTCGGCCGGAGGCTGAAGTTCACCGCGAGGAGTGCTTGATGACCTATGTGATCGCGGAGCCCTGCGTCGACGTCAAGGACAAGACCTGCGTCGAGGAGTGCCCCGTCGACTGCATCTACGAGGGGGAACGCATCCTTTACATCCACCCGGATGAGTGCGTCGACTGTGGTGCGTGCGAGCCGGTGTGCCCGGTCGAGGCGATCTTCTACGAAGATGACGTGCCGGAGCAGTGGAGGATCTACATCGAGGACAACGCCCGCTTCTTCAACGAGACGCTCCCCGGCCGTGATGAGCCCCTGGGCAGTCCCGGCGGCGCCACCTCGGTCGGTGCCATACCCGCCGACACTCCACTGGTGGCCGGCCTGCCACCACAGGCCGGAACGGAATAGCAAACGTGGGCGCCCACGGACATGGCGGCTCCCGCCGCCGCCAGGTCCTGGAGGCGATCCACCGGTCTCCGGCACCGCTGAGCGCCTCGGAGATCGCCGGGCGCGCCGGCATCCACCCCAGTACCGCCCGTTTCCACCTCGACGCGCTGATGGCGGATGGCGTGATCGAGCGGATGCTCGCCGAGCCGTGTGGCCCCGGGCGCCCGCGCGTTGTCTACCGGGCGCGTCCCGGGATGGCACTCGGCGGTGAAAGGCGGTACCGCGTGCTGGCCGAGATCCTGCTCACCTACCTCACCTCGGCCGCTTCCGGCGGCGCCGCCGCTGCGGCCGCCGACGCCGGACGCGCCTGGGGCGAGCACGTGATCCCCCGGGCGGCGCCCTTCCACGAGGTCGGCGACGCCGAGGCGGTCACGCGCGTGCTGACGATGCTCGACGACCTGGCGTTCGCACCGGAAACCGTGGCCGTGGACGGCGACATGCCAGCCCAGGTCCGGCTGCGGCACTGCCCGTTCCTGGAACTCGCCGAGCACCACAGCGACATCGTCTGCTCGCTGCATCTCGGCCTCATTCAGGGCGCGTTCGCCGGGCTGCAGTCACCCGTGACCGCCGGCGAGCTCATCCCCTTCGGCGAGCCTGACGCCTGCGTGGTCCACCTCACCCCGGCCGGCTGACCGGCGCAGCGGGCCTGGCCAGCGCGGCTACGGAGCGGTGCGCGCCGTGATCCGGCCGGGTCAGCCGACCGCGGCCTTCCCGGGCGGCCCTTTCGTATCGGCCGGGTCAGCCATCCGCGGCCTTCCCGTCCGTATCGGCCGGTTTGCCGTCGTCCCGTGCGGGGCGGCCTTCCCGCCGAGGGTGGTCCTCGCGTACGTGCAGCTCGAGGAGCGAGGGGTGGGAGAAGCGAAGCCCGCAGAGCGGGCACGTCCTGACAAATGTTGCTGGCATGCCGTCCTCCTGGTTCCGCGTGCGCGGCGCCGTTAGTCCGAGAAAACCCAGCCAGCTTGGAGCCTTGATGCGGTACCTGTGGCGGCCGGGTGGAGATCGCCGGCGGCCGGCCGGGTCGCACGTCCTTCATCCGGCCATCACACCGGCTACACGTGCCGTGCGTCCCGGTGCGCTGCCCTGGGTCTGACAGCGATCGGGCGACACGTGCTGGAGGCGGGGGTGACCGGTGCCAACCTGCTGGTGCTGGGTCCGTGGCTGATCTTCGGGGCCTGCGTCGTGGCGATCAGCTACCGCCTGCTCAGGCGCCGCGGTCCGGATCGCCGCCGCCGCGATGACCGGTGACGGCGGCCCCGCGCGGGAACTCCTGGCGTGCGCATCTGGCGCCTCAGGCGCGCCTGGGATCCGCGGGAATGAACCCGGGTGAGAACGTGGTTAATGTGTAGCGCCCAGCCCCGGCGGGGGAGCGGGCCGGGCTCGATCGAGATGAGCGACGAGCGCGGCGAGCACGGATCGCCAGAGTTGAGGATGCCGGACATGGCGGACTGGAATAGCAAGATCATCGAGGAGTTCCGGGCCAACGAAGGTAAGGTGGGCGGCCCGTTCGAAGGTGCCCCGCTGTTGCTCCTGCACACCGTGGGCGCCAAGACCGGGCAGCAGCGGGTGAACCCGATGATGTACCGCCCGGTGGACGGCGGTTACGCGGTCTTCGCCTCCAAGGGAGGTGCCCCCACCCACCCGGACTGGTACCACAACGCGCTGGCCCATCCGCGAGTGACGGCCGAGATCGGCACCAGCACGGTCGAACTCCTCGCCAGGGTGGCGGAGGGTGCGGAGCGGGAGCGGATCTGGACCGCGCAGAAGGCCGCTTATCCCGGGTTCGCCGACTACGAGCGGAAAACCACCCGGCAGATCCCGGTCATCATCCTCGAGCCCGTCCGCTAGCGGCGGACCGGCGCGAGCGGCATCGCCCTCGCATTTCCACCACCCGGCGCCCGGGTCACCGTTTGCGCAAGTTACCGGCGGTGCCCTGGGCTTGGGCGGCGGCTGCGGCTATGGTCACCGCATGCGGCGCATTGGCGCGGTGCTGATCGACATCGATGGCGTGCTGACCGTGTCGTGGAAGCCGATCGAGGGGGCGGTCGCGGCGCTGAAGCGGCTGCGTGGGGCGGAGCTGCCGCTGGCGCTGGTCACGAACACCACCTCCCGCACACGGGAGTCGATCGCGGCGGTGCTGGCTGCGGAGGGCTTCCCGGTGACCGCCGGGGACATCCTCACCGCGCCGGTCATTGCCGCCGCCTACCTGAACGATCACTACCCGGGCGCCCGGTGCCTGCTGCTCAACAGCGGGGATATCCGCGAGGATCTGACCGGGGTCACGCTGGCCGGCGACGGCGACCCCGCCGTGGACGTGGTGCTGGTGGGCGGGGCTGGTGCCGAGTTCAGCTATCAGGCGCTCAACCGCGCCTTTCACCACCTCCAGCGCGGAGCCAGGCTCGTCGCCATGCACCGCGGCCTCTACTGGCGCACCGATCAGGGCCTGCAGCTTGACAGCGGCGCGTTTGTGGCGGGCCTGGAACAAGCGGCGGGAACCGAGGCGGAGGTCGTGGGCAAACCCGCCCCAGCCTTCTTCGCCGCCGCGCTTGCCCATCTGGGCGCCGGCCCCGTCGGCACGCTGATGGTGGGCGATGACATCGAAAACGACGTGCTCGCCGCCCAGCGGCAGGGGCTGACCGGGGTGCTGGTCAAGACCGGCAAATACCTGCCCCGCACGCACCAGGCCGCCAGTGGCACGGCCGACCATGTCCTCGGCTCCTTCGCCGACCTGCCAGCACTGCTGGATCAACTCGGGTGAGCGTCGGCCGGCTACGAGGCCTGCCAGCCCACCCGCGGCCTTCTAAAGGCCGCGCTGGCGCGGCGGGGGTGAGCGGTCGACGCGGCTGAACCGGCAGCGGCGGGCCCCGTACAGGCTTATCTCCAGCGCCGCCTCGCCGGGGAGCAGCCGGATGGTCAGGCCCTCGCCCGCCCACATGCCGTCGGATACCGGTGACACGGCCCGCGGCCCGGCGAGCCCGATGGTGACCGCCGCCGCCCCTGGCGGGCCGCCGCCGACGGTGGCGAACGTGGCGTAGGCGCGCAACTCTTCGCTGTAGTAGGTCCCGGCCGGCGGCTCCGCGGGCGGCGGTTCGCCGGTGCGCACGTAGACCTCGGCCGGCTCATCGCCGACGGTCTCGTCGCGCCATAGCTCGTCGCCAACCAGGCGAAGCCGCGTCGATGCGGCGGACCCGACTCCGAGCCAACTGCCGTCGGACATCGCCGCGTACCGGTCCCCGGAGTCGCCCTCGGCCTGCGTGATCGTGCCGTCGCCGGAGGCGCCAATCGTCAGATGAACGTCGACTTCGGGTGAGTACCACAGCCCGGTGACCGCTGGTTGTGTGGCCAGCGCGGCGCGCCGTGCCAGGCGGGCCGGCGGCGGAGGGCGGCCACGCCGGTCAGCCGCTCGGCGATGCGTACAGCGATCTCGGCGGGAAACGTGTCGTCGCGGTTGGCCAGCACGGCAACGCCCACGCCGCCGTCGATCAGATAAGCAAGCGCCGACCGGAACCCCTCGATCTGGCCCGAATGCATATAGACGTCACGACCGCCAACCGCGGTGATCTCCAGGCCGAGCGCGTATGGCAGCCGCCGCCCGTCGGCGAGCACGGCGGGTGCGAGCAGCGCGTCGCGGACGTCGGCACCGAGGACGGCGCCGGTGAGCATGAAGTGCTGCCACGCGGCGAGGTCACTGAGGGAGGTGACGACGCCGCCGTCGCCGACCACCTCCTCGGTGATGTCGACCCGGGCCCAGCCGCCACCAGCGGCGGGCGTGTAGCCGGTGGCGATCCCGCGTACCGGCACCGTGAGGTCGTCGCGGAACCGGGTGACGCGCATGCCGAGTGGGCGGAACAGCCGGTCCGCGGCGAACTCGGCGAGCGACTGCCCGGTCAGCCGTCTCAGGACGACGGCGGCGAGCACGAACCCGCTGTTGGAGTAGGACCACGAGGTACCGGGCGGGAAGTTGAGACCGGTCTGCCCCGCGAGCAGGCGCATGAGCCGTTCTTCGTCCATGCCCGCGGTCGGCACGGCGGTCAGCTCACACAGCTCGTAGCACTCCCGCAGGCCGCCTGTGTGCGACAGGCACTGCCGCAAGGTGACCGGCACCGGCAGCGCCAGCTCGGGCAGGTGCGAGCGGACGTCGTCCTCCAGCGACAGCACGCCGTCGCGCTGCAGCACAACCAGGCACGCGGCGGTGAACTGCTTGCTCGCGGATGCGATGTCGAAGACGGTGTCCGCGCCGATCGGGATGCCGTGCTCGATCACCGCGTGACCGGACGCGGCATGCGCCACCAGCTTGCCACCGCGGTAGACACCGACGGCGTGACCGGGGCCGTCGCCGGTCGCATACGGCGCTATCAGCTCGGATAGCTCCACTGGGGTCATGCCGTCACGGGATCACGCGCATGGCGATGACCGGATGCCGGTCCGGGTTCAGCCAGCGGAGCACCACCAGCAGGTGGCTGGTCGGCAGGGACACGCAGCCGGCCGTGGCCGAGCCGTCCCCCACATGCAGGAAGATGGCGCTGCCGACACCGGGCTTCCGGGCTGTGTTGTAGGCGATCACCGCCGCGTAGTTGTAGACGGGGACGTTATGCATCGGCTCCGGGTTGGCGCCTGCGTCCTGGTGACGGATGTCGACCCACTCGTTGTACAGCGGGCTGGCCGAGTCATCGTCCCAATAGTCGTAGGTGTAGGCGTGCCGCCAGGAGAACAGCACCCCCGGGTTGGCCCGCACCCCGAACATGAACCTGAACCCGTACGTTCCCTGCGGGGTGAGCAAATCACCCTCGATCTTCTGGCCGGGGGTGGCCATGCCGTCCTGGCCGATCCGCGCGGTCCAGGGCCCCCGCCGGTGCGCCCACTTCCCGCCGGCCCAGACGAACGTGTTGAGCGTGGCCCATGACGTCCGGTAGGACTTCGCGCCGACCGTGACCAGTTGCGTGGTGCCAGGCGGGACCCGGGCGATGATGAACCCCGAGTTGCACTTGTGCGGGAGCGGGGACCGCCACTCCCGGTAGGCGCTCCACGGGCTGTGAGACTTGACGCACCAGTAGGCCGGGGCCGTGCTGCTGGCCGAGGCCGGGGCTGTGCTGGCCGCGGCAGCACATGGCGCGGCGAGCATCACCAGCACGGCGAGCATACGCCGCCAGCCGTTCAGCATCATTTGCGCCCTCGCCTCACGTTCGATGACCGCGTCCTCGCCGGGACTGGACCGAAGCGTACGGTGATCAGCCGTCGCCCGTCCGCCGATCATCGCGTTTTGGGCCTGCCGCCGTCAGGCACCGCCCGGGAGGCGGCGGTCGCGCTGCTCCACGCCGAGTTCGCCGTACGGGTAGTCGGTGGCTCGCGGGTCGCTCGCGGCGTCGAGCGTGCGGATTTCCTCGGCGGTGAGCCGGAGGTCGGCCGAGCGGAGATTGGTCTCAAGCTGTTCGGCCGTCCGGGCGCCAAGGATGGTCGAGGTCACCGCCGGCCGGCCGGTCACCCACGCCAGGGCGACCTCGGCCATCGACACGTCGCGTTCCCGGGCCACCTTCTGCACCGCGTCGATGATCTCCCAGGTGCGCCGGGTGCCCCGCCGGTCGTAGGCCTCCATGCCACGGTTCGGGTCCTCGCCGAGGCGGGTGATGCCGGCCGGGCGCTCGTCGCGCCGGTACTTGCCCGACAGCCAGCCACCGCCCAGCGGGCTCCACGGCAGCAACCCCAGGCCCGCATCCATCGCGGCTGGCACGATTTCCCACTCGATCTCCCGCACGAGCAGGCTGTACTGAGGCTGCAGCGTGACCGGCCCGGCGATGTTCAGCGCGCGGGCCAGGTGCACTGCCTTCGTCAGCTGCCAGCCGGTGAAATTGGACAGCCCGTAGTACCGAATCTTTCCGGCGCGCACGAACCCGTCGAGCGTGCGCAGGGTCTCCTCCATTGGCGTCAGGGGATCGAAGGCATGGAGCTGATACAGATCGACCGCGTCGCGCCCGAGGCGGCGCAACGACGCGTCCAGCGCGCGCGTCAGATGCCGCGCCGACAGCCCGGCGCCGTTCGGGGAGTCATCCGGCCCGAAGCGGCCCTTCGTGGCCAGGACCACCTGCTCGGTGATCTCGCCCGGGCGGCTGGCGAACCAGCGGCCGATGATCTCCTCCGACATCCCGTCGCCGTACACGTCGGCCGTGTCGACGAACGTCCCGCCCGCCTCGACGAACCGGTCGAGCTGCTGGTGCGCGCCCGGCTCGTCGGTTTCCTCGCCGAACGTCATCGTCCCCAGGCACAGAGCCGACACCGCGCAGCCGCTGGCACCCAGCATGCGATAGTCCATGCCTTAACATACGCCGCGCGGGACTCAACTGCCTCAGCCCGATCGGATCCCAGGAGAGCGCGGTTGCGTCGCGGGGGGCGCAGCGCTTCAACCGTGCCCCATCCGGCGGCCCGGGGCGCGCCCGCGAAAGCGCCGCCAAACCGGGCGGGCCCGTGATTGGGTGACCTTGCCGTCGGTTGCGGGTGTGGCAACCAGGGATGGCATCACGCCGGACGGCGTGATGCCCGCGGGCGGCTACGCCGCCTACTCCTATCTCGCCGCGGGAGAGGACTTCCGCCGCTTCGAGCTGGCACCCGAGTTCGGGCGGGTGGGCCCCTACGCCGCCGGCCTGACCGTGGAACAGGAGCAAAGATCGCGCCGGCTGCTGGCCGACAGCATCGTGATCAGCCTGCACGACCATCCCGTCCGCTTCCCGCTCCGGATGGAGGAGACGCCCGAGTACAACCGCACCGGGCGCCAGCATGCCGCCTACGCCGGCCTCGCGGCGTCGGGCATGACCGTCGTGTTCGACAACATGATGAACGGCACCGCCTGCGTCACCGGGAATGCCCCGTGGCGGTGGGACGACGTCATCACCGACCTGGGGATGCGCCAGGCCGACCTCGCCCAGCAGCGGGAGGTCGTGGTCATCCGCACGGTGACCGATATCAACCAGGCGCACCGCTCCGGGCGGGTGGGGCTGGTGTTCGGGCTGGAAGCGGCCACCCCGATCGTGAACGAGATCGACCGCCTCGACGTGCTCTACGGCCTTGGCATCCGGCAGATCGGGATCGCGTACTCCGACGCCAACGCCCTGGGCAGCGGCCTTGCCGAGACCAGCGACGGCGGCCTGACCGCCTTCGGCCGGCGAGCGGTGACGCGCATGAACCGGCTCGGGCTGGCGGTCGACGTGTCCCACTCGTCCGACCGCACCGCCCTGGACGTGTGCCGCCACAGCGACCAGCCGGTGTTCCTGACTCACGCCGGCGCGCGGGCGGTCTGGGACACGGCGCGGATGAAGCCCGACGACGTGCTGCGGGCGGTAGCCGAGACCGGGGGCGTGATCGGCATGTCGGCCGCGCCGCACACCACCGTGTCCGCGGCGCATCCCCGCCACTCGATCGAGTCGGTGATGGACCACTTCCGCTACTGCGCCGATCTGGTCGGGGTCGAGCATGTCGCGTTCGGGCCGGACACCCTCTGCGGCGACCACGTCCAGCTGCACCGGATCTTCGCCCACCTGCTCAGCCTGGGTGCGTCCCGCGGGCCGGATTTCGAACCCGTCGCCTACGTCGACGGGATGGAGAATCCCACCGAGAACTTCGCCAATATCTGCGGCTGGCTCGTCCGGCACGGCTACGACGACGAGACGATACGCGCCGTCATCGGAGGCAACGTCTACCGGGCGCTGCAGGCCATCTGGTAGGCCCGGACCTCGGGATTGCGGCGCCAGGCGGTCACGCCGCCGTCGGCGGCGGCCGGGTTGACGGTACCCCGGGACCGGCGGGCCTTAGGATCGGATCGATGCGGCGCGAGACTTCCACAGTGGTTGTCCTGGTCGGCGAGGTGGGCGAGGGATTGCTGGCCGGCCTCGGCCAGTCCCCTAATGTGTCGGTCGCCCGTGCTCCCGTCGCCGAGGATCACCAGTCGGCGGAAGAGCCCACGACGGCGCGGCCCGGATGGGAGCGCGGCGCGCTGGCGATGCGAGAGGCCGCGCGGCGGGGCGCAACCTACGTGATCGTGCCCGACGACCCGCTGGCCGACGTGGCGGCGGCGTGGCGGGCGATGTGGGACGTGCCGGGCGGGACGGGCGGGCCGGCCCGTTTCGAGGAGCACGCCGCGAAGGTGCTGGCTGCCTGGCGGGATAAGCGGTTCGAGCTGCCCGACTACTACCTGGTGGTGGCTACGGCGCAGCCGGGCGGCACCGGCCCGGACCTGTACCTGGGCCCGCTGCGCGCCGCGCGCCCGCGCCGGGTCGCCGTCGCCGGTATCGCCGGAAGCCCAGCCCAGGTCGCCGGCCTGCTGGACGCACTCAGGTCCCTGGAGCACGGGCCGTGGTGGCCGCCGCTGGATGAGCTGATCGACGGAGCCCGCCGCTTCTACGCCGGCGGCCTCACGGAGACGCAGTCCGCTCCGGCCTAGCCGGCCACGGTGGCGAGGGCGGCTGGGCCACACGCGCCCGGCCAGGTCGTCACGTCCGGTCCTGGAGGGGCCGGGACGCGGCCAGGTGATGATGCCTGCCTGGCACCATAGACGGGTGAGCGCCACCAGGCTTGTCACGCTCGGCGACGTCCCGGTACTGACCGAGCTGGTGCGCGCGAACCGGGACTTCCTCGCCCCGTGGGAGCCGGCCCGGGACGAGAGCTACTTCACGACCGCGGGCCAGCGGGCGGTCGTCCGGGACGCACTCGCGCGGCACGAGCAAGGATCAGTCCTTCCTCACGTCATCCTCGACGAGTCCGGCCGCGTGGCCGGCCGCATCACGCTCAACGACATCATCCGCGGACCCTTCCAGTCATGCCATCTGGGCTACTGGGTGAGCGCCTCCGACAACGGGCGCGGCCTGGCCACCTCGGCCGTGCGCGACATGATCGTTGTGGCCTTCGGGGAGCTGGGGCTGCACCGGATCCAGGCCGCCACTCTGCTGCACAACCGCAGGTCGCAGCGGGTGCTGGAACGCAACGGCTTCGTCCGCTTCGGCGTGGCGCCGGCGTACCTCAACATCGCCGGCAAATGGCAGGACCACGCTCTGTACCAGGTGGTGAAGTCCGCCCGCGCCTGATCGCCCCACGGGCCGGCCCGGGGGTGCCGGGCGCGGGGAGGTAGCAGCGGCACCGCCGGTACAGTCAGCTCGTGCCGCCGGCACGCGTTCCTGGCCGGGCTGCTATGACCTGTTCGCGGCGGCGATGAGGTGGGGGCTGAAGCTGATGATCGAGGGCTCTGCCTCAACCGACCGGGCGGCGAACAGGATCTCCTCGTGCCGCCGCGGGTCTGCCCACTCCCGGCGCAGCGGCCAGCCCGGGCCCTCGACCCCGTAGATGGCCGGGCCGGTGAAACCAGCCCGCTCGATCTCTCCGGCCAGGCCATCGGGGGTGTGGAAATAGGCCGTGGTGAAGAACTCCGGCCTGCCGACCGGCTCGGGGTTGCGGTGCTGGCCGTCCGCCAGGTCCTGCTCGACGATCGGCCGGAAGTCGGGATCATCCAGCCAGCCCTGGTACAGCCCGTCGAGCAGTGAAGCGAACCGGCAGATCGCCATGGCCAGCAGGCGGCCACCCGGCCGCAGCACCCGCCGGGCCTCGCCCAGCGCCTGCCGGCGGTGGGCCGCCTCGGTCAGGTGGTACAGCGGCCCGAACAGCATCACCGCATCCTGCGACTCGTCCGGCGCCGACAGCTCCCGGGCGTCGCCCAGGGCGGCGGTGAAGCCGGCCGCCGGGTCGGCCTCCGCGGCCTGGCGCGCCTGCTCCACGTGCAGCGGTACCGGGTCCACCAGATGAACCCGGTACCCCCGCCTGGCCAGCGGAGCGGCATAGGTGCCCGGGCCGCCACCGGCATCCAGCAGTCGTGCGGGCGGCGGGGGGAGCAGCCGGTCCAGCAGCTCCATCGACCTGACGTACTCCAGGGACGGCCTGCCGCCGGGAAACAGGCGGGAGCGCTCATACCCGGTGCCGTAGTGGCTCTCGATCGACGGATCAATCACCGTTACAGGCTGCCGCGAATACCGCCGTCGGCGCTACGGAAATACCGGGCTACGGAAATACGGTCTCGCCCGGTCTCGCCATCCGCTCCATGCCGCTGACGGCTTAACGGATGAGCGGGTGACGGCGTAACGGATGAGCGGGCCGCCGGCCGGCTAACGGGTGAGCGTGGACTTCCCACGGCTGGTTCGGGTGCGGCCAGAGCCGTCGCCCGATCCCCAGGCGACGGCGACCACGCCGAGCAGCGCGGCCAGCGGAACGACCAGCGCGATGAAGTCGGCGGAGGTCATGCTGCCCAGGGCGTCGAGCGCCCCGGCGAAACCGGCGATCAATATGGCGACGGCCACCAGTCCCCATCCGTGCAGGAACAGCCGCAGCGTGAAGGGCGGCGCGGGAGCCGTCACCTCGGGCACGGCGGTGACCGGCTTGGTCGCGCGGCGCTCGGTCATGCCCTCGCGCACCCGCACGCTGACCATCAGGTTGCCCGGCTGGTCAGCGATAAGGAGCAGCTCGTCAGGGTGGGCGGGGTCCGGAGACTGCGCCACCGAGCCGCCGCCGGCCGCCCACGACACGACCTTGCGGCTGCCCGAGGGCGGCACGCGATAGCGGGCCTGCTCGCCGGTGACCACCGTTTCCGGTCCGTCGATGACCACCGGCGGTACCGCCCCTCCGTTCGCGCCCGCCCGTGCCTCCTCCAGGGCGACCTCGGGACTGCCGCTGCCGTTCGCCGCGGGGGAGCCCGCGCCCGCTTCCTCGGTCACGAGGAACTGGCGGCGGGCCAGCTGCTCGGCGAGCCGGATCTGGCGCAGATTCACGTTCCAGGCCATGGCCACGACGAGGCCGGCGAGCCCCGCCGCTCCCAGCCCCAGCAGGGCGGCGACCGCGGGGTGACTGGTGCCGGCTGTTACGGCTGCGAGCATGTCGTCTCCCTAGTGCGATCGCGGGCCGGGCGAGGGTTCCTGCTCAGTGGCCGGCCCGGTGATGACCGAGGATTTTCGGCAGCCTGAAGGGCTCGTGCCGTGGCTTCCACCAAAGCTCTGAGCAGCCGGGCGTGCCGCATGCGACCTTGATGTGCCCACCGCGAGCCAGCTGGGCGGCGGGACAGTCGCAAGGCTCCCAGCTGACGGTCACGGTGCCTGGTCTCCATGGGTGGTGGCTGCGGCACTCGTCGGGGAAGCCCGGCCAGTCTGAGCGTCTTTCCTGTGCCACGATAGTATTCAAACATATAATCGAATCAGTTGGAAGCCCGGTTCGCCGCTGCCGCATGCCGCGCCGCCAGTGATCCCGGGGCGCACCCGGGCCGTCTTGGGCAGTGAGCAGGATGACCCGGTCAGCTACCGGGACGCTGCCCGGCCGGGAATGCGTGGATGACCGCGGCGGTGCGGCTGGAGACATGCAATCTGCCGTAGATGTTCTCCAGATGCTTGCGCACGGTCCCCTCCGATACGCCCAGCCGACGGGCGATCTGCGCGTTGGTGTGCCCGGCGGCGACCAGGTGCATAAGCTCCCAGTGCCGACGGGTGAGTTGGGGCGTCCCCGCGCGACGGCGCTCCGCGTCGAGGCAGGCCTGGTGCAGGTGGGGCCTCAGCAGCGTGAGCAGCGCACGGTCCCGCTCGGAGAAGTCCTGCCCGGGCCCGCGGAAGAAGACCAGCCGCACGGTCCGGGCAGGGCTGGCCATCCACTGGGAGCCGGCGGGCAGCACCAGTATGAGCTCGTGCTCGATCCCATCTGGGTGGACGACGTCGCGGTACATGCCGGTGCTGTGCCATTGCCTGGCCGAGTAGAAATCGGAGATCTTCGTAACGCTGCGCAGGTCACCGGTGCGGTCGGCGTAGCTGCAGGGGGAGCAGTCCTGGTAGTGCTTCCAGAACACCGTGTCGTCGTCGCCGTCGTCGTCGGCACTGGCGTGGGCGAACTGCATGAACAAATGCACCTGCCGGGCACTGTCGAGGCTGGCGAACGCCAGGTAATCGCAGGGGATCAGGCCGGACAGGTCAGTGAGCAGTGACGGGGGGAGCCCTTCGGCCGGGGGCTCTTCGCGCTCGTCGCTGACGATTCCCGCCAGGTTCAGCAGGTCGCGTTCGCTGGCCGTCACGGGCACCGACATCACCCGCCTTCCCCTGATAGCTCCTACGCTACTCCGCCCGGCCGCGGCCTGGGCATACGCAGAACGTCGAATGGCACGCGCGGCGCGCGCCTGTACACACTGGCCCCGTTCGACCGCATTTGGTACTGAAGGGAATCGCCATGAACCTCATCCAGTGCATCCGGCGGCTGGCCGCCGTCCTGGCCGGGCTGGGAGGCGCCGCGCTGGTATCCGTGATCGCGGCACCCGCCGCATTCGCCGTACGCGAACCGCCTCCGGGCGGCGGCGGGGCACCAGCCAGCCCCGCGCCGCCGGACACGGCCGCCGTCGTCGCGGGCGGCATGCCCGGCTGGGAGATCGCTCTGATCGCGGTCGGGGCCGCGCTGCTGACTGCCGTCCTCGCGGTGCTCCTCGACCGGGCCTGGGCCTCGCGGCGCAGCCTGGCTGCCCGGGGAGCCTGAGCCTGAGACACGAAACGGCGCCGGAGGATTGCCGGTTGCTGTGAACCTGATGAGCCAACCTGTTGGCCTGGTCACGGTGCTGCCAGGCAGTCGGCCGGAAACCCCGGCGGCCTGGCGTGTGGCGCTGCCGGTTGCATCATCGAGCAGTCGCTGCGGCCAGCGCCCCCGGGTTGCCGACCGTGCGCGCCTTCCAGGCCGCGCCGGGCGTCGCCGTCCGCGCTGGCCGCGGAGCTCATTCAACGGCCATCACGCCGCGCCCGGGAGTGACAGGCTGGGGCGAGCGGTGCCCATGATGCTGGGGACCGGCAGGCCACCTGGAACGGAGTGGGTGATGTCACCGAGTGCGGTAGGCATGGACGCCGATCCGGCGCAGGTCATCCCGGAGTCGCTGCGGGATCTGGTGGACCGGCCGCTGTACGCGCACCTCGCCACGGTCCGGCCCGATGGCACTCCGCAGGTGAACCCCACGTGGGTCCGGTTCGATGGCACGTACCTGTGGCTGACCGCCACCGCCGCCCGCCAGAAGAACCGGAACTGGCAGCTTCAGCCCGCCGTCGCGCTGTCGATCATCGATCCGGACCGGCCGTACCGTTACCTGGAGATCCGTGGCCGCGTCGAGCGTGTCGTCCCCGACCCGCAGGCCGCGGAGTTCCTCCGGCTGGCCGAACGCTACGACATGGAGCAGCCCGGGCCGCCACCAGATGCCGCGGACCGCATCGCGGTGGCGATCCGGCCGTTCCACACGACCACCCAGTGACCGTGCCCAGCCGGGGAGCCATGTGACGGTGCCTGGCCGGGAGCCAGGTGAAACGTGCCAGCCGGGAGCCGGCTGAAGGTGGCCGGCCGGAAGGCCGGTGAAGGCGGTCAGCCATGCCGCGGACATCCACCGCCGCCAGGGCGCCGACGTCGACGCCGGGCTGTGGCGCGTCGGTCACCCTCACCACCACGGCCGGCAGGTCGGCGATACGGCCCAGCGGGACACCGCTGAGGTCCGCGCCGCCGGGGTAGCGATGGTAGGGCGCGTCCAGGTAGGTCCCGGTGTTGCCGACCAGGGTGAGCCGGTCAATGGCGAACTCGGTGCCGGGGGCGTAGTGCTGCCGCGAGGCTTCCCTCGTCAGGTACGGGGTGATCTCCGGCCCCGGCAGCCCGGGATAGGTGATCATGCCGGCCCGGATCACGTGGCTGAGTTCGACCAGCCGGCCGCCCGCGGCCGTCCGGCCACCGACGTGGTCCGAAGGCCCGCCGCGCGTTCCCTTGTGCGGTTCGGCGACGATCTCGACGTTGCTGAGCTGGACCGAGTCCGTCATCAGCAGGCCCAGCGAGGCCACGAACAGCGCGGCAATCGCGGCCTCGTCGACCTCCGGCGAGGGAACGTCCACCCGGAACCCGTGAGCGGTCAGGTCGCCGCCGTTGCTGAACCTGATGGCAGCGTCAAAGGACGCACGGTATTCGGTCATCGAACCTGTTCGGCGGTGGGGGCTGATGAGCGCGAAGCTTAATGCTTGTTCTGAACCCGGGTGAGGCGGCGGCCGGCGCGCAGCGGAGCCAGACGAACTGGCGGATCCCGATCAGCCGCAGCGCCAGCCGCTCGTAACGGGGGAAGGCGGGCAGCGCGGTCGCGCTGTCAACGATCACCGGGCTGGCCACGGTGTGGTCGTCGCCCCGCCAGGTGATCACGCACCAGCCTGCCGCCCAGATATTGCGATACCAGCCGGCCGCCTCGCCGAAAGTCAGCGGCATCACGAACCCTCCGGCGGCGGGCCGGATTCCCAGGGGCGTGGCGTAGCGCTGGCCGGTCCGGCGGCCGCTGTGGTGGATCACCCCGAGTACGGGCAGGTGCCGGCCGCCCGCGAACCGCAGCACCACCGGGTTGACCACCCGGGCGATGGATCTGATCAGCCGCCGGGCACGCGGCCCCAGGCGGATGGCGTACGCCGGGCCGGGCGCCGCCTGACGGGGCGCCGGACCCCGGCCTGCCGGGGCTGGGTAAGCGGGGTCTGCGGGCAGGACGGCCGCGTCCCGTCCTCGCGCTGTCGGCATGGGAACCTCCCGGGTTCAGGGCTCGATCGTGAGGTGCCGGAGCTTGGCCGGGTCCGCGACCAGGTTCAGCTCGGCGATCCGGCCGCCCACAACGGTGAACCCGATCACCGCGATCGGGTCGTCGTGGGTTCCGAACAGGGCACCGGCCTCCCCGTTGACCAGCACGGGCTGCGCCAGGTTCACGAACCGCGGCGCGGTACTGAGCACGCGCCGGGCCACCGGGCCGGCCCCGGCCAGCGGCGGGTGCGCCAGCGGGCTGGCCGGGCCAGGATCGGCGCGGAAGACCACATCGGGGTCGAGGACCTGCACCAGCGCCGCGAAGTCGCCGGCCCGCGCCGCCGCCAGGAAGGCGTCGACGACCCGGCGCTGCAACGCGATATCGCGGTCCGGCTGCGGGGCGGCCTGCACCCTGCGGCGGGCCCGGCTGGCAAGCTGCCGGGCCGAGTCCGGGCTCCGGTCCATGACCTGGGCGATGTCGTCGAACGGCACCGCAAAGACGTCGTGGAGCACGAAAGCGAGGCGCTCGGCGGGGGTGAGGCTTTCCAGGACGACCAGCAGGGCAAGGCCGATCGAGTCGGCGAGCACGGCCTGCTGCTCGGGCCCGCGGTCATCGGGCTCGCCGACCAGCGGCTCAGGCAGCCAGCTGCCGACGGCGTACTCGCGCCGGGCCTTGCGGGACCGGAGCATATCCAGGCTGACCCGCCCGACCACGGTCGTCAGCCATGCGCGCAGGTCATCGATCGCGCCAGTGTCGCTGCGGTCGAGCCGCAGCCAGGCCTCCTGCACCGCGTCCTGGGCCTCGCTGAGCGAGCCGAGCATGCCGTAGGCGACCGCCTCCAAATGCGGGCGGCTCTGCTCGAACTGCTCGGCCAGCCAGCCCTGGTTCGTCATCTGCCTTCCTCACGTCCCCGAGTCACTTGCCCACAGGACGTTCCGCGGCCGCCATTTGTGACGCTGCC
>DASYQM010000337.1:0-6275 GCA_036005525.1 Streptosporangiaceae bacterium | reverse complement strand
CGGCGTGGGCGTGGTCGACCAGGCGCTGGGCACCGCGGCGCTGGCGGGCCGGTTCGGCGACGGCGACCTGCTGGCGATCCTGACCCACCAGCTCACCGGCCCGGCCGCCCAGCCAGCCCGGGCATCCGAGGCGCACAGCCTCCCGTCCCGGCACCGCGGTCTGGGCCCAGCTCGGCACCACCGGCCACTCGACCGGCGAGGCGGCAAGGTGAGCGCCGCGGCCTCCGCCCGAGCCGCCCGCGCCGGCGGCCGCCCCGACCCCACCGCCCCGCCGGTGGTGTCGGTCGGCCCGGCGGTCACCGCCCCGCAGGGCGAGACGCTCGAGGAGCTGGTGCGGCTGACCCGCAGGCTGCGCATGCCCTACCTGCGCAAGGCTGCCCTGGACGTGGTCCCCACCGCCAGGGCGCAACGCTCCCGACCCCGCCGCGCTCCTGCGCGTGCTGCTCAGCGAGGAGGTCGCCGGCCGGGACGAGGCCACCGTCCGGCTGCGCCGCCGCCGCGCCGGCTTCCCCGCCGGCAAGACCTTCCAGGCCTCCCGACGAAGCCCGCTGCTCCATCCCCCGCCCGACCCAGCAGGCGCTGCGCACGCTGGAGTGGGTCGACCGGCGCGAGAACCTGTGCGTCTGCGGCCCCTCAGGCACCGGCAAGAGCCACTTCTGCGAGGCCTTGGGCCAGCTGGCCATCGACGCCGGCCGCACCGTGCCTGGTTCGCCATCGACGAGCTCGGCGCCCTGGTCCGCCGCCACCGCGCCGACGACACCGTCGCCCGCGCGATCACCCGCATCACCCGCGCCGACCTGATCGTGGTCGACGACATCGGCATGCTCCCCGTCGGCCCGGACGCCGCCGAGGGCTTCTACCGGCTGGTCGACGCCGCCTACGAGCGCCGCTCCCTGGCGGTCTCCTCCAACCTGCACCCGGCCGGGTTCGACGAGCTGATGCCCAAGACGTTGGCCACCGCCACCGTGGACCGGCTGCTCCCACCACGCCACGTCTGCGTCACCCAAGGCGAGTCGTTCCGGCTCGCCCAGGCCACCACCGGCAAGGGGGTGACGCCCCTGCCCAGCTGAGCAAGCGGGGAGCGCTGCTGGCCACGAACGGGGAGCGCTGGTGGCCACCAGCAGGGAAAAGTCATGGCCGCCAGCGGGGAGACCCGCCGACCGCCACCGGGGACAAACCCGTGACCGTTGACAGAGCACGCGACCACCGTGGCATGAGAATCCTGGAACGCCAGGCCACAGAACCGGGGGCACACCTCAGCCTCCACGGAACCCAGGGCTGTTCATTCACCCAGGGTGAATCGGTCTGGTCGCCCCGGCCGGCATGGGATTACCATCTGGCGGTGGGGCAGGCGTGGTGAGCGCGGGCGCGCCGGCGGGGCCGGTGCTGGTGGCGGCGAAGCTGCACGTCCCGGCGCTGCGGGCGGGCATGGTGTCTCGCGGTGAGCTGGTCGGCCGGCTGGCGGGCGCCGGCGACTGCAGGCTGGTGCTCGTCTGCGCGCCTGCG
The DNA here is from genome assembly GCA_036005525.1 of Streptosporangiaceae bacterium. Lineage (GTDB taxonomy): Bacteria > Actinomycetota > Actinomycetes > Streptosporangiales > Streptosporangiaceae > UBA9676. The sequence continues at coordinate 4,769 of DASYQM010000337.1, read as the reverse complement.
GGGTGGGGGAAGACGAGCGTCTTGAGCCAGTGGCACGCCGCGGAGCCGGGCGTGTTTGCCTGGGTGTCGCTGGATCCCGGCGACGATGACCGGGTGCGCTTCTGGAGCTATGTGATCGGGGCGGTGCGCACCGTGGCGCCGGAGGTCGGCGAGGCGGCGCTGGCTGCGCTGCCCAATGCTCCCGGCGACCTGACCGGCGCGGTCCTGCCGTCGCTGCTCAACGAGCTGGCAGCGGCCGGGCGCCGCCTGGTGCTGGTGCTGGATGACTATCACTGCGTGCGGGAGGAGTCGATCCACGCCTCGGTCGCCTTTTTGCTCCGCCATCTTCCCCCGAACGTGCAGCTGGCGATCGCGACCCGGGCGGACCCGCCGCTCCCGTTGGGCAGCCTGCGCGCCGCGGGCGAGGTCCTGGAGTTCCACGCTCCGCAGCTTCGCTTCAGCGACGCGGAGGCCGGGGCGCTGCTGAACGACTCCCTCGCGCTCGACCTCGAGCCGGCCGAGGTGGCGCTGCTGCGGGAGCGGACCGAGGGCTGGCCGGCCGGGTTGCGGCTGGCCGCGTTGTCGCTTCGGGATCAGACCGACCGGAAGGCGTTCGTGGCCGCGTTCGCCGGCGATGACCGGCAGATCACCGATTACCTGCACGAGTTCGTCGCCGCCCAGCCCCGGCGACTGCGCGAGTTCCTGCTGCGCACCTCGATCCTTGAGCGATTGTGCGCCTCCGTCTGCGACGCGGTCACGGGCAGGTCAGACGGGAGCGCCCGGCTGGAGGAGATTCAGCGTGCGAACCTGTTCCTGGTCTCCCTCGACAGCCGTGGCCAGTGGTTCCGCTACCACCATCTGTTCCGCGATCTGCTGCGCCTGGAGCTTGCGCGCTCCGAGCCTGGGCTGGCTGCCGGGCTGCACCGGCGCGCCTGCGCGTGGCACCGCGCGCAGGGCGATGTCGACGAGGCGATCGGGCACGCGACGGCGGCGGGTGACTTCGCTGTGGCGTGCGATCTGATCGCCGACCACTGGCTCCCGGTCTTCAACCTGGGCCAGGCCGAGACGGTGGCACGCTGGATCGACGCACTGCCGCGCGAATCCGCTTTGGCCGATGCGCGCGTGTGCCTGGCGCGGGCCTGGGCTGCGCTCCAGCCTGGCGTGGTCGAGGAGATGGAGAGCTGGCTGCGGGCTGCGGAGCGCGCCGCGGGGCCGGAATCCTCCCCCGGCATTGACGTCATCACAGCGGTGGAGGGCAGCGCCGCCCTGCTCCGGCAGACCAGCGCCCTGATGGTCGGCGATGTCGCGGGGTCTCAGGCTGTCGGGAGCCGTGCCCTCGCGCTGTATCCGGAAGCGGCTGACCCGGGCCGGGCGGTCGCGAACATAAACCTGGGCCTGACGTTCTACTTCGCCGGTGACCTCACGGGTGCTGAAGCGGCGTTGCGGAACGGACTGCGATGGTTGCCCGGCGCCGGGTGGTCATTCCTTTACGCCATCGGCTTGGGGCAGCTCGCGCTCGCCCGTCTCGATCAGGGTGATGTCGATGACGCAAGAGCCATCATGGCAGACGCCGAGCGTCACATCGCCGAGGGCCGCGTTGACGAGGCGTCGGCCACGTCGGCGGCGGTGCTGGCGCGGGGGAGGCTGCTCGAGTTGGACGGTGATCTCACCGCAGCCGGGGTGGCCTACGCGCGGGCTGTCGTGCTTGGCCGCCGCGGCGGTCGGCGGCTGGCGGCCGCGAGCGCGCTGATCGCCCTGGCGCGGCTTAAGCGCCGCCTCCGCGCGTATGACCAGGCGCGCGCGGCCGCGCGTGAGGCTCGCCGGGTGCTAATGAGCTGCCCCGATCCGGGCACCCTTGCCGAGCTCCTCGCGAGAACGGAGCGGGCGCTGCAGCTGACCACGGTGCGACGGTCCGCATCGGCGGCCGATCCGGATCTGAGCGAGCGGGAGCTCGCGATCTTGCGCCTGCTGGCGAGCGAGCTGTCGCAGCGGGAGATCGGCTCGCAGCTCTACGTCTCCTTCAACACGGTGAAAAGTCACACGCGCAGCATCTTCCACAAGCTCGGCGTCACCACCCGCGCCGGCGCGGTCGACCGCGGCCGCGAGCTCGGCTTCCTCTGAGACGCCGGGCCATTCACCCTGGGTGAACGGGCCGGCTGGGTGGTGACCGCCCGCCCAGGCCGGAACGAGCCTGGTGCCTCCGGACCAGATCTGTCGTCGCGGGGCGACGCCGCGACAAGGAGGCAGCAATGAACTCACGAACCGAAGGCGCTGGCGGGCCCGGTGACACAACGCCGAGGCCCGGTAGTCGCCGACCGCCAGGGTTGCCCGGGGGTCAGCGACAGGACCCGGTCATGGGTGAGGATCGGCTGCAGGTGGTGTTCGGGACCGGCCAGGTCGGAAGTGCCCTCGCCGCGCACCTGGCTGGTTCGGGTCTTGCCGTCCGGACCGTGTCCAGGCACCGGCTCGCTACGCGGCCCGGCATCGACTGGCGGGCCGCGGATGTCAGTGACCCCGAAGCCGCCGCCGACGCGGCCAAGGGCGCCTCGGTGATCTACCAGTGCCTGAACGCGCCTTACACCCAGTGGCCGGAGCGCTTCCCGCCGTTGCAGCGCGGCGTGCTGGCCGCTGCCGAACGCACCGGTGCGCTGCTGGTGAGCCTGGAGAACGTGTACGGCTACGGCCCGACCGGGGGCAGGCCGATGACCGAGGATCTCCCGCTGGCCGCGACGACCGTCAAGGGCCGGACCCGCGCGGCCATGACCGCCGAGCTGCTGGCCGCCGCCGACGCCGACCGGGTCCGCATCGCCATCGGGCGGGCGTCGGACTTTTTCGGCGCCGGCGTCACCCAGGGGTCAACGCTCGGCGAGCGGGTCTTCGGCAACGCCCTGGCCGGCCGGCGCGCCGACTTCATCGGCAACCCTGACCTCCCGCACACTTACAGCTACGTTCCCGACATCGCCGCCGGCCTGGCCACCCTCGGCACCGACGCCCGCGCGGCCGGCCAGGTGTGGCACCTGCCCGGCCCGCCGACCGTCACCACCCGGGCGCTGCTCGATCTGGTGGCCGCCGAGGTCGGGCATCGGGTCGGCGTCCGGTCGGTGCCCAAGCTGGCCGTGCGTGCCCTGGGATTGGCCAGCCCGATGATGCGCGGGCTGGCCGAGATGTCCTACCAGTTCGACCAGCCCTTCATCCTTGACACCAGCAAATACCAGTCCACCTTCGGAGCGGCCGGCACCCCGCTGGCCGATGCTGTCGCCGCGACCCTCGCCTGGTACCGGACCCGGACCAGCACGCCATGACAACTCAACCGACCGCCAACACAACCGAAACGGCAGCAGCGAACGCCGCCGAGCTGACCCCGGCCGCGGCATGGTCCAGGCGGGTGCGGCGCATCGGCGGGTTCATCCAGACCGCCTTCGCCGCCCTCTGGCTGGCGCGCGCGAGCCTGGCCATCGGCGGCCGCGCAGGAGACGTGCTGGTCGCGGCGTCTGCCGTCGCCGTGACCGGCGTGCTCGCCTATGCCATCAAGGCCACGGCCGGCACCGCCCCCCGGCCGCACGGCCCGCAGGCCAGCCGGATCGAGCGGTCCGTGACCGTCGCCACCGTCATCGAACTGGCCGCAGCCCTCGTGCTGCCCGTCGTCGTCATCGCCGCCGGCCATCCCGGCTGGGTGCTGCCGTCCATCGTGATCACGATCGGGCCGCTGCTGCTCTGGCTCGACCACCTGGTCCACATCCCCCGCTACCGCCTGGCCGGCTGGGCGCTGACCGCCGGGCCGGTCATCCTCGCCGCCACCATGTCCGGCCCGGCGCTCGCCGTGACCACGGGCATCGCCGCCGGAGTCCTGCTCCTGGGCACCGCCGCGGCCGGCTTCCATGACCTCGCGGCCCTTCGGCCTGCCCGCCCGCCACGCCCGGCTCACGCGAAAGCCCGATAATCATGTCTCAGGAAGACAGCTCCACGACCAGCTTCCGGCCCCTTTTCAACCCCGCCACCGGCGAATGGATCACCTACACCGCCATCGCCGAGGACAACGACGGGCAACTCGTCCGCTTCAACTGGCGCAGCGTGCCCAGCAGCGTGATCCCCGAGCACATCCATCCCCGCCAGGAGGAACGCTTCACCATCCTGGCGGGCCAAGCCCACTTCACCCTCAACGGCGAGAAACACGTGGCCGGACCGGGTCAGACCATCGTCGTGCCCGCCGGCGTCCCGCACTCCGTCGCCAACCCCGGACCAGCCCAGATCGACGGCATCGTCGAGCGCCGCCCGGCACGGCAAGCCAAGGAGTTCCACGAAGCCGTCGCCGGCCTGGTCGGCGACGGCAAGACCACACCCGCGGGCGCCCCGAAGAACCCACTCAGCTCGGCGCCACATTCTGGCACTTCCGCCACGAAAGCCGGGTCACCTCCCCGCCCATCTGGGTGCAGAACCTGCTGCTCCCGCCGCTGTGGGCGCTGGCGAAGGTATTCGGCGTACGCCCCTACTACCACCACTGGGGACAGCCGAATCTGAACAGCTGGCCGAGGCCTGCGGCATCCTTGAGGGTGGTCGAGCGGCCGGGATCCGCGCCAATGGCGATCGCCGCACGCGGGGCACGTGGTCGGCTAGGAGGGCCTTGATGCGTAACGTCGATGTCGTGCCAGCCATCCACGAACCATCGGCCACCCACAGGGCGTTCCCGCCGATTGCCGAGTACGCGTTCCTGTCCGACTGCGAGGTCACCGCGCTGGTTGCGCCCGGCGGGAACGTCGAATGGCTGTGCCTGCCGCGGGCCGACAGCCCCA
>DASYQM010000336.1:0-22223 GCA_036005525.1 Streptosporangiaceae bacterium | reverse complement strand
TCGTGTAGTCGGCGAACGGCTTGCTGGGGTAGACAGCGGCGTTATTGACCAGGATGTCGATCCCGCCGTGCTCGGCGGCGAGCCCGGCAACGAGGGCACGTGCTGCATCGAGGTCGCCGAGATCACCGGGAACGAACCGGGCGGATCCCGGGCCGGGCGCCGCCTCGATCCCGGTGGCAACCCGCTCCCCCGGGCTGTCCGGAAGATCCAGCAGCAGCACCCGGGCGCCGTGGCCGGCCAGCGCGGCGGCGGTCACCGAGCCGAGCCCGCCCGCCGCGCCGGTCACCAGGGCGACCTTGCCGGCGATCCCGCTCACCTGTCCCCCGTCCATGCATATGCTGTCCCGCCATCCGCCGCTGTCCCGCCATCCGCCGCTGTCCCGCCATCCGCCCGGGAGCGGTGAACGAGCCCGTACCGCTCCAGCCGCTCCAGGTGACCCAGCAGCGGCTGGGAGAGGAACTGGTTCGCCTCGCCGGGCCACCGGCCCAGCGCCGGGCCGAGCGCTTCGGTCAGCGCTCGCATCGTCACCGGCCTCCCCGCCGCGGCCAGTTCCCTGCGCAGCGCAGCCTCGGCCCGGTCGGCGAAGGCCCTCGTCTCCGCGAGGAACTCGGCGGCATCCGGCCCGTCATACACGGGATAATGAGCGGTCAGCAGCCGGTCCAGCCCGATCGCCTGCAGCAGGCGGACGGTGGCGAGATAGGTGTCGACGTACCGGTAGGTCGGCGGGAACGCCGGGCTGCCGTCGGCGAGCAGCACGGCGTCCCCGAGCACGGCGTCCCCGACCACCGCGGTGCGGCTGCGCGGATCATGGATGCTCACGTGCCCGCGCGAGTGCCCCGGGGTGTGGAGCAGGTCGACGGCCCAGCCGGAGCCGAGGCAGAACCGCTCGCCCCCGCTGAGGCCAAGATCCATCGGCACCTGCCGGGTGTTGGCGGCGACAAAGCGCCGGGTCGCGGCGGGCTCGGTGATGCCGTCCGCGGCCAGCTCGTCGTAACGGCGCGCGAAGAGCAGGTCGGCATCCTCGACAAGCGGCCGGTCCAGTTCGTGGCAGCACAGCACCGCCGCCGGAGCCAGGTCGCGCACCGCACCGTTGCCGCCGTGGTGATCCCAGTCGCAGTGGCTGTTGACCACGTAGCGGATCCGCGCCGGCTCGACGCCCGCTTTGGCGAGATACGGCGCCACGTGGGAGGCGACCGCGGGGCCGATGGCGGTGTCGAACAGCAGCGCCGACCGGGTGCCCAGGAACAGGTAGACACAGTTGACCCGGTCCCCCAGCGGCGTCTCGATGCGGTGAATTCCGTCAGCGACTTCCATCCGGCTCCGTCCCGTCTGTCGCGGCTTCAGCCGGCGAACCTCAGCCCCGGCAGCCCGTCGGCACCCACGTCGGCCGCGAATACCGCTCCCGCGTGCGGCTGGGCCGCCAGCTGCCGCTCGTCGAGGCCGTCGCGGGCGCTGGTGACGTAGAGCGTGCCGAGCCCCGGGCCGCCGAAGACCGGGCAGGTGATGTTCGTGGCCGGAAAGGACAGCGTGGCGTCGAGACGGCCGTCGGGCGAGTACCGGTGGACCGCCGACCCTCCGTACAGCGCAACCCACAGGCACCCGTCCGCATCGGTCGTCATGCCGTCCGGCAGGCCGGCGGCCGCGGGTATGTCCACGACCCGCCTCCGGTTCGCCAGCCGCCCGGTCCCGGCGTCGTAGTCGAAGGCGTCCACTCCCTGCGTCGGCGAGTCGATGTAATACATCGTGGCCCCGTCGGCGGTCCACGCGAGCCCGTTCGAGATCGTCACGCCGTCCAGCAGCTTCGTCACCGCCAGGTCCGGGTCCAGCCGGTACACCGATCCTGCCCCCGTGGTTTCGTCATAGGCCATGGTGCCGGCCAGGAAGCGGCCGGCCGGGTCGCACTTGCCCTCGTTGAACCGGGCGCGCGGGCCGGGGTGCTCGATGACGGCGACCTGGTCGAGCCGCCGCCAGTCCGGATCGAGCAGGGCGAAGCCGTCCTCGACGGCGAGGACGAGGCCGCCGCCGCGGCGCAAGCCGGCGGACCCGGTCGGCTTGCCCACGCGGAAGACCTCGTCGCCGCCGGTGGCCGGGTCGAACCGGTGCACGAGCCCGGGCAGGATGTCCAGCCACAGCAGGCGCCGCTGCTGCTCGTCCCACACGGGCCCTTCGCCGAGCCTGGCGCGGGCGTCAATGGCGATGTCAGGCCGCAGGCTGGCTGGCATGATGGCTCCCTTCGCGCCGCCGACCGCTCACAGGACGCCGTAGCGGTCGTAGGCGCTCCGCAGCGTGCTTCCCGCGGCCAGCGCGTCCCGCACGCCGTCCTCCTTCGATACCTTCTCAAGCGCACGCCCGACCGTCTCGTCGGCGAGCCCGGCGGGGACGATGACCGCGCCGTCGGCGTCGGCCACCACGAGGTCCCCCGGCCGGACCGGCAGGCCGCCGACGACGACGGGCTGCCGCCACGCGGTCACCGCGGTCCGGCCCTTGGCGTCCAGGGGCAGCGTTCCGCGGCACCACACCGGGTAGCCGAGGGCGGCGATCGCCTGCGCGTCGCGGCAGTACCCGTCGATCAGGGTGCCGCGGGCACCCCGGCTGCGTGCCGCCGTTGAAAACAGTTCTCCCCAGCAGGCGGCGCGGGCCGAGCCGCCAGCGGCGACGAGGACCACGTCCCCCGGTGCGATGTCGTCCAGCGCGGCGATCTCGCCCGTGTAGGGGTCGGCGGGGATCTCGTCCACCTCGGCGACGAGGAAAGGATTGGCCCAGCCGGCGATCACCGCGGCAGTGCCGAGCGGGCGGATGGCGGGATCGAGCACGTGGTCACGGTGGCCGAGGTCGTCGAGGATGTCCGACACAACCGCCGTGTAGAGCCGCCCGGAGACCAAGTCGGGCAGAGCGCTGCCGCCGCGGGCGGTCATCCGGGATCCCCGGGCCGCACGAGGATCTTCACGTGCTTGCCTGGTTCGTCCCGCAGCAGCGCGAGGCCGCCGCTCACCGCCTCGCTGACCGGGATCCGGTCGCTGATCAGCGGTGCGGCCTGCACGGCCCCCCGGCCCAGCAGGCCCAGTGCGATGCGGAAGTCCTCATCCCAGACGTGTGACAGCGAGCCGATGATGGACTTCTCGCCGACGACGAGATCCAGCGGGGCTACCGTCGCCGGGTGGGTGCCGATGCCGAGCACGACGGCCCGGCCCCCGGCGCCCAGCGCGCGGACCGCGGTCTCGACGGCCGCCGGGGTGCCCGCGCATTCGACGGCGACGTCGGCCTGCAGCCCCGCGGCTTCACCCGGTGCCACGGTGCCGTCCGCCCCCAGGCGCATGGCCAGAGCGCGGCGCTCCGGCAGCGGTTCGGCGACCACAACGCTCTCCGCACCGAACGCCGCCGCCGCCTGCACGGCCATCAGCCCGACGGCGCCCAGGCCCACCACCGCTACCCGCTCACCGGGCCGGAGCCCGCCCCGGCGCAGCGCCCGCACCGCCACCGCGAGCGGCTCGGCCAGCGCCGCCTCGTCGTCGGCCACCGAGTCCGGTACCGGCAGGCACATGAGCGCGGGCGCGTTGCACAGCGCCGCGAGCCCTCCATCAGCGTGCAGGCCGAGCGCCCCCAGCGAGGGGCAGCGGATCACCTCGCCACGCCGGCACCAGTGGCAGGTGCCGCAGTAGACGATCGTGTCGACGGCGACCCGCTGGCCCGGCGACGGCTCGGTGACGCCGTCGCCCACCGCCGCGACCACGCCGGCGAACTCGTGGCCGAGGACCACCGGCGCCGCCGTCCCGGTCACCGGGTGCGGCGCGGCTGCCGGGATGAACAGCGGCCCGCTCAGCCACTCCTCGAGGTCGGTGCCGCAGATGCCGCACCAGCGCACCTGGAGCTGGACCTCACCCGGTCCGGGCGGCGGGGGCGGCGGCACCTCCTCGACCCGCACGTCGCCGCGGGCGTGCCAGCGCACGGCCAGCATCTCACCCACCTCCGGCCGGCTGCGGGGGCCCGATGACCTCCACCACGTTGCGGAGTTCGCCCAGCCCGGTCGTTGCGATGATCACTTCGTCACCGGCGCGCAGCGTGAAGCTGGGCGGCGGGACGATCGCAGTGCCGGTGAGCAGCACCACGCCCACCGGGAAGTCGAGTGCGCAGAAGAGCCACCGCAGCAGGTCGTCGGGCTGGCGGTGCAGGTCAGCCACGTTGACCGTATCGCTGACCACCTCGGCACCGTCCCGGACCACCAGCAGGCTGATCAGCAGCGACCTCAGGTCGGGAACCTCGTCCGGGGTGGCCAGGCATGGCCCGAGGGCGCAGCTGCCCGTGTAGACCTTGGCCTGGGGCAGGTACAGCGGGTTCTCGCCCTCGATGCTCCGCGATGACATGTCGTTGCCGTTCAGGTACCCGGCGATGCGCCCGCTCCGGTCGGCGACGACGGCCAGCTCGGGTTCCGGCACGTCCCACCCCGAGTCGCCGCGGATGCCCACCTGCTCCCCGGGCCCTCGCACCCTTCCCGGCGTCGCCTTGAGGAACAGTTCCGGCCGCTCGGCCCCGTAGACGCGCTCGTATGGGTCCGGTGTCCCGGACTCGAGCACGCGGGCGTCGCGGCTGCGGGTATAGGTCACCCCGGCGGCCCAGACCTCCTGGCCGCCGATGGGCGCCACCACACGCACGCCCGGGGGCACGGGCCCCGCCGCGGGCCCGCGCAGGGCCGCGGCGAGCGCGCCGGGCGGGCCGCCGAGCAGGGCGTCGATGGTGAGGGCAGCCGCCAGCAGCTCCTGCGGGCCGGCCCCGGCCGGGCCCCGGGCGAGCCTGCGCTCGCCGTCGGCGAGCACCTGCCACAGCGCCATCTGCCCCTCCGGCCTGGTCTCCCCAGACTGTCATCGTGCCCATCCGGGTACCGGGTCAGTCTCACGTCCCGGCGCGGCGGATGCGGCAGCCTCGTTCAGAAGAGTGTGCGGTAACGCTCGACCTTCCCATCGTATCCCCTGATCAGCGCCTGTTTTGCGAGGAGGCTAACACGGTCAGCCGCTGCCGGGACACGGGCGGATCCGTGGAGTCATGGTGCTGGTCTTCGGCGCCATCGCGGTCCACGCTGCGAAACGAGGCTGACGCGTCCCTCTGGGGCGGGCTGGACTGGGCACGTGGCCGGAGGGAAGGCTGAGTGGATGATCGAGGCGGTCTTGTTCGACCTGGATGGCGTGATCATCGATTCCGAGCCGGTGTGGGAGCAGGTGCGCCGGCAGGTGGTTGCCGAGCACGGGGGCCACTGGCCACCGGACGCGCAGCAGCGGCTCATGGGCATGAGCACCGGCGAATGGGCCAGGTACCTCAGTGGTGATCTCGGCGTCGGGCTGCCACCGGAGACGACCGCGGCGCTGGTCATCGAGCGGATGGCGGCCCGCTACCGTGACCAGGTGCCGCTCCTGCCGGGCGCGGTGGACGCCGTCCGGCGGCTGGCGGCGAGGTGGCCGCTGGGGCTGGCCAGCTCCTCGCCCCCGGCGCTGATCCGCACGGTTCTGGACGCCGCCGGCCTGCGGGAGAGCTTCGCAGCCGTGATGTCGACGGAGCAGGTACCACACGGGAAGCCGGCGCCGGATATCTACCTTGCCATCGCGGCTCAGCTCGGCTGCCTTCCGGAGACGTGTGCCGCGGTCGAGGACTCCACGAACGGGCTCCGTGCGGCGGCCGCCGCGGGAATGCAGGTGATCGCGGCCCCGAACGCGAGATACCCGCCCGCCGGCTCGGCGCTGCGGGCAGCCCGGCTGGTCCTCACGTCGCTGGACCAGCTGACCGTCCCGGCCATCGCGGGATTGTCCGCCGGTTCTTGACGGGCGCGGCGAAATCGTGACCGCGATCGGTGCCCCGGCAGGGCCGGCAACTGGAATACTGAACATGTCGGGGTTCCTCCTAAGGTTGTCCGACATAAGGTCCCGGCCGCGTGCTGCGAACACCTGGCCGGGACCGGTCGTTTCTAGCGCCACCAGGGGACGCGCCGCTGCTCGGCCAGCCGCATGGCGGGTGCGGTAATGGCCTGCACCTTGGCGCCGAGATGCTGAAGATGATCACGGCTGCCGGGCTGACGGCCGGCGGTGGGTGCACAATCGTGGTTATGCGAGGCGAAAGGCGTGCGCCATCCGCCGAGCGGCACCGCCCGGTTCACGCAAGTTCCGCGGCGTGACTGAGCGGGCCGCGGGCGGCCGGGACCGGTCCAGCCCGGTCTCGACCTACCGGCTCCAGCTGCATGCCGGGTTCGGGTTCGCCGAAGCCGCTGCCATCGCCGACTATCTGGCGGGGCTCGGGGTCAGCCATGTCTATCTGTCGCCGATCCTGCAGGCCGTCCCGGGCTCACAGCACGGGTACGACGTGGTGGACCACGCCCGCATCTCCGCTGAGCTGGGCGGGGAACCCGGTTTCCGGGCCATGGTGGGTTCGTTCCGGGCACACGGGCTGGGGGTGGTGGTCGACGTCGTCCCCAATCACATGGCCGTTCCGGTTCCTGAGTCACTCAACCGGCAGCTGTGGTCGGTCCTGCGCGACGGCGCCGCTTCGCCGTTCGCGCATTGGTTCGACGTGGACTGGGCGGCGGGAGGAGGCCGTTTCCTGCTGCCCATCCTGGCCGGGCCGGCCCAGGACTGCCTCGGCGATCTCACGGTGGACCCGGCCGGCGGGAGCCACGCCGATGCCGGGCCGGTGCTGCGGTATTTCGACCATGTGCTGCCGGTCCGGGCGGGCACCGGGAACCTGCCGCTGGCAGAGCTGCTGGACGCCCAGCACTACCGGCTGGCGCCCTGGCGCGCCGGGGCGGCCGAGCTGAACTGGCGGCGGTTCTTCGACATCACCTCCCTGATCGCGGTGCGGGTGGAAGACCCCGGCGTCTTCACCGCCACCCACGGGCTGCTGCTTGCCCTGATGGCGGACGGGCTCATCGACGGGCTGCGGGTGGACCATCCGGACGGGCTGGCCGATCCGCGTGGCTACCTCCGCCGGCTTGCCGGCGCCACCGGCGGCGCCTGGGTGGTCGCCGAGAAGATCCTGGCCGGTGACGAGGAACTGCCGGCTGACTGGCCGTGCGCGGGCACTACCGGGTACGACACGCTTGCCGCGGTAGGCGGCCTGTTCCTTGACCCGGCCGCCGCCCAGCCGCTGACCGATGCCTACCTGAGCGCCACCGGCGGGCCGGCCACCTTCGCGGACGCGGCCCAGGTGGCCAAGCGGGAAACCGCCGAGCGTACGCTCGCCGCCGAGGTGTCCCGGCTGGTCCGGCTGCTCACCCGGCTGAGCGCCCCGAATCTGGCCGGTGCCAGCGGCGACGACCTGCGCACGGTGGTGGTCGAGCTGCTCACCGGGTTCGGCGTGTACCGCGCGTACGTGGTGCCCGGTGAACCGCCCAGCCACGGCTCCGTGGCAGCGGTGGACGCGGCCGCCGGTGCCGCCCGCCGGAAGCTCCCGCGCCGCCTGCATCCCGTGCTCGGCACCGTCCGCGACCTCGTCCTCGGCGCCGGCGGCGAGCGCGCGGCGGAATTCGTCGTCGCCTTCCAGCAGACCTGCGGGCCGGTGATGGCCAAGGGGGTGGAGGACACCGCGTTCTACCGCTGGTCCCGCCTGGTCGCGCTCAACGAGGTGGGCGGCGAGCCGGACCGGTTCGGTGCCGACCTGGCGGAGTTCCACGCCTTCGGCGGCCGCCTCGCCCGTGCCTGGCCGGCGACCATGACCACGCTGTCCACCCACGACACCAAACGCCAGGAGGATGTGCGGGCCCGGCTCGCCGCGCTGGCCGAATGCCCGCACGCCTGGGAGCGGGAGGTGACCCGGTGGCATGATCGCGCCAGCGCTCTCGCCGCCGGGCGGGTGCCCGAGCCGGACACCGAGTACCTGCTGTGGCAGACCTTGGTGGGCGCGTGGCCGATCAGCCCCGCCCGGGTAGCCGGCTACCTGCGGAAGGCGACGCGCGAGGCGAAGACGGCGACGTCCTGGACCGATCCCGACCCCGGCTACGAGGCCGCGGTGCTGGCGTTCGCGGGGGCGGTGCTGCGTGACCGCAGGCTTTCCGGCTGGATCGGGGACTTCGCCGCCGGCCTTGCCCCAGCGGCAAGGGCGAACTCGCTCGGCGCGAAACTGGTCCAGCTCACCATGCCGGGGGTGCCGGACGTCTACCAGGGCTGCGAACTGGCCGGGTTCTCGCTGGTAGACCCGGACAACCGGCGGCCGGTGGACTTCGCGCGCCGCCGACGGCTGCTGGCCGCGCAGGGCACCCGCCCGCCGGGCCGGGCGACGGAGGGCGGCCACTCCCCGGACCGGCTCGACCAGGAGAAGCTGCTGGTGACCTCGACGGCGCTGCGTTTGCGGCGCGCCCACCCGGACTGGTTCGCCGGCGGTCACAGGCCGCTGGCGGCCGAAGGCCCGGCGGCCGGGCACGCGGTCGCGTTCCTCCGCGGCGGCCACGCGGTGACCGTCGCCACCCGGCTGCCGGCCCGGCTGGCCGCGGCCGGCGGGTGGGCGGATACGGTGCTGCCGCTGCCCGGCGGGCACTGGCGGGACCTGCTCACCGGCGCCACCCACACCGGTCCGCGGCCGCTGCTGACGGACGTGACGACACGGTACCCCGTGGCGCTGCTGGTGCCGGAAGGCGGCGGCCTGCCCGCTGGAGGCCAGCGAGATGAGTGAAGCTGCCGAGGTGACCGTGTTCGGCGTCTGGGCGCCCGCGGCGGAGCGGGTGGAGCTGGAGGTGGCGGGTGGCCGCCACCCGATGGCGCCAGCGGCCGAGCAGGGCTGGTGGCAGGCCGAGCTGCCCGCCGCCGGGCACGACGCCGACTACGCCTTCCGCCTGGACGGCGGCGAGCCGCTGCCCGATCCGCGTTCCCCGCGGCAGCCGTTTGGCAGCCAGGGGGTAAGCCGGACCTACGACCATTCCGCCTTCCGGTGGACGGACCGCGGCTGGCGCGGTGGCCCGCTGCACGGGTCGGTGATCTACGAACTGCACGTCGGCACGTTCACCCCGGAGGGGACGTTCGACGCGGCGGCCGGGCGCCTCGACCATCTGCGCGACCTCGGCGTGGACACGGTCGAGCTGATGCCGGTCGCGGCCTTTCCCGGCCGCCACGGCTGGGGCTACGACGGGATCAACCTGTGGGCCGTCCATGAGCCCTACGGCGGCCCGGACGGGCTGAAGCGGTTCGTGGACGCCTGTCACGCCCGCCGGCTGGCCGTGTTCCTGGACGTCGTCTACAACCATGTCGGCGTGGGCAACCGGCTGGCCGCGTTCGGGCCGTACTTCACCGACGCGCACGTGACGCCCTGGGGCCCGGCGGTCAACCTCGACCAGCCCGGCTCCGACGAGGTGCGGGACTTCCTCATCGGCAACGCGCTGATGTGGCTGCGCGACTACCACCTGGACGGGTTGCGGCTGGACGCGGTGCACGCGCTGGAGGACCGCCGCGCCCTGCACTTCCTGGAGGAACTCGCGGCCGAGGTGCAGGCGCTGGCGGCGCTGCTGAACCGGGAGCTGGTCCTGATCGCCGAGTCCGACGCCAACGATCCGCGGCTGGTGACCTCGCGCGAGGCGGGCGGGTATGGGCTGGCGGCGCAGTGGAGCGACGATTTCCACCACGCCGTCCACGCCGCCGTCACCGGTGAGCGGCAGGGCTACTACGGGGATTTCGGCTCCCTGGCCGCCCTGGCGAAGACGCTGACCCAGGTGTTCTTCCACGACGGCGTCTGGTCGGCCTTCCGGGGGCGCACGCATGGGCGGCAGGTGGATGTGTTCCGCGTGCCCGCCCACCGCTTCCTCGGCTACCTGCAGGATCATGATCAGGTCGGCAACCGGGCCGCCGGCGACCGGATCTCCGCGGCGGTGCCCAGCGATCTGGTCAAGGTCGGCGCCGGGCTGGTCCTCACCGCCCCCTACACGCCGATGCTGTTCATGGGCGAGGAGTGGGGCGCGAGCACCCCCTGGCAGTACTTCACCGACCACACCGATCCCGGTCTTGCCCGCGCCGTCACCGCGGGCCGCCGGGCGGAGTTCGCGGACTTCGGCTGGGGCGCGGCCGACGTCCCGGACCCGCAGGACGAGGCGACCTTCCTGCGCTCCAAGCTGGACTGGTCGGAGCTCGAGCGGGGTTGTCACGCCGAACTGCTCCAGTGGTACCGGGAGCTGATCGCGCTGCGCCGGGCCCGGCCGGAGCTGACCGATCCCCGCCTGGGCCGGGTGCAGGTGGACTACGACGAAACGGAGCGGTGGCTGGTGGTCCGCCGAGGCCGGCTGCGGGTGGTGGCCAACCTGGGCCCGCGCAGCCAGCCGGTACTGCTGGACCGTCCCGCCGCCGCGGTGCTGGCAGCCTCCGCCCCCGGAGTGACGGCCGACCGCGACGTGATCACCGTTCCGGCCACGTCGATCACCGTCATCGAGACCTGATCCGAGCGGACCGCGCAGGCGCGGGATAATGAGGCCATGGCGAGCGGGCTGATCCGTTGCGAACACTGCGGCCAGACGAACCGGGTGCCGACCGCGGCGGCCGGGACGCCCCGCTGCGGCAAGTGCCATCAGCCGCTGCCGTGGATCGCCGAGGCCGACGACACCACCTTCGGCGATGTCGCGGACGCCGCCAAGATCCCCGTCATCGTCGACCTGTGGGCGCCATGGTGCGGGCCCTGCCGCATGGTCAGCCCCGCGCTCGAGCAACTCGCCCGCGACCTGGCGGGCCGGGTCAAGCTGGTCAAGGTGAACGTCGACACGTCACCGCAGATCTCGCAGCGGTTCGAGGCCCAGGCCATCCCGACCCTGCTGGTGCTGCGCGGCGGAAAGGTGACCGCCCGGCAGACGGGCGCCGCCCCGCTGGCCGCCCTGCGGACCTGGGTCGACAACGCGCTCGCCACGGCCGCTCCCTGAGCAGCGCCGCCCGGCCACGGGCCACGACCTGCGGTCCGCGGTCAGCGGATGCGCAGCGGGAGCGTTCGCGGCCCGCGGATCTGACCCGTTGCCCAGGTCACAGCCGACGGGTCGGCAAGCGTGAAGCTGGGGATCCGCTCGAGCCAGGCTTCGAGTGCGACCCGGAGCTCCATGCGCGCCAGGTGCGAACCAACGCAGCGGTGGATGCCGAGGCCGAACGCGGCGTGCCGGTTGACCTCGCGGTCGATGACGACCTCGCCCGCCCGGTCGAACTGCGCCGGGTCGCGGTTGGCCGCCGGGAACGACAGCAGGATCCAGTCGTCGGCCTTCAGGTCGACGCCGTGCCAGTGCATGTCCTGCTTGACCAGCCGCGCCATCGTGACCGGCGCGTAAGCCCGCAGGAACTCCTCCATCGCGGTCGGCAGCAGCCCGGGCTCGGCGACCAGGCGCCTGCGGTCGCCCGGCGTCTTAGCCAGGTGCCACAACGACGCGCCGATCGCGCTCCAGGTCGTGTCGATGCCGGCGATGAGGAGCAGGGCCATCGTGCCGGCGACGTGGGACGGATCGAGCTTGTGGCCGTCGAGGTCCGCCTTGACGAGGAAGCTGGTGAGGTCGTCACGAGGGTTCTCGATGTGGTCGTGGATTTGCCCCAGCAGGTAGTCGAACAGCGTCGCCATCCGGGCGATGCGCTCCTCCGGCGGCAGGTTGACGCCTTCGAGCGTGTTCTCGACGAACTCACGGAAGCGCGGTCCGTCCTCTGGGGGGAAGCCGAGCATGCTGGCGATGACGCGCATCGGGATGTGCTGCGCGTAGTCGCGGGCGGCGTCCACGATGTCCCGCCCCTCGAATCCGTCGATGAGCGAGTGGCACAACGCCCTCGCCGCCGGCTCATGCTGGCCGACCGCGGTCTTGGTGAACGCGGGGAGCAGCAGCTTGCGCGCGTCATGGTGGAACGGCGGGTCGGAGGAGATCGGCGGCGAGCCGCCGACGGGCGCCAGTTCCCGCGGCGGCCGGAAGTTGCTCATGATGATCGACCGCGACGAGAAGCGCTCGGGGTCGTAGGCGATCGCCGCGACGTCCTCGTAGCGCGTCGGCAGCCATCCGCCGCCGAACCGCTCGGTGTGCGCGATCGGGCAGCGCTGCCGCAGGTCGTCCTGGATCGGGTAGGGATCGGCGGCCCACTCCGGCTCGAGATGGGAGAAGTCGGTCGCCCAGTCCGCGACGGGACCCGTGATGATCTCGTTGCGCGTGCCGAGAGGCTGGTCCGCGCGCGCCTGGCGGAAGTCTTGGGCGAAGCGGTCGCCGGCGGTCATGTCACGTCTCCTCGCGGACCTCGATCGCGCGTTCTGGGCAGTTGGACACCGCCAGCCGTGCCTCGCGCTCCTGCCCCGACGGCACGACGCCGTCGCCGAGGACCCTTCCGTAGCCCTCGTCGTCCTCGCCGAACAAACGAGGGGCAAGGTCGTAGCAGCGTCCGTGCCCCTGGCAGCGCTCGGAGCTGATCTGCACTTTCACTGCGCTGTTCCTGTCTGCCTAACGAAGGAGGGTGGCGCGGGACGAAGCCACACAGATCACCCAGCGTGCTGGATTGTCATCCGCCGGAGATGCTCTCGGTCAGCGGGCGGCGGCCGGCGCCGCCGAGGGATAGCGCCCTGACGTGGGCAAGCGCTTCGGTCCGGGACGTGACGCCCAGCGCGCGATAGATGTGCTGCAGGTGGGTGTGGACGGTGCGGACGCTGAGCTTGAGTGCCCGGGCCACGGCGCGGTCGGAACTCCCGGCCGCGACAAGCTGCAGGATGCGGGTCTGCCGGGGGGTCAGCAGCGGCCTGCCATCGGCGTCGAGTGGTGCGTCGGGCACCGGCTGGTTGAGCAGGACGGCGATGGCTGCGGCCTGGCCGATGTGCGGGCGCAGCAGGTCGATCAGTTCCCGCTGCTCACCGGAGAAGTCCATGCGGTGCCGGTTCAGCACCATGCTGATCATGCCGCCGTGTGGGGCGGGAGCGCTGACGACCAGCTGATACTCGACCCGTGCCGGGCGGTAGAAGTCGCGGTAGAGGCCGAGCGAGCGGAACTGGCGGTCGCTGGCGACGTCGGAGACACGGCGCGCGGCGAGGTCGCCGGTTACCTCGTAGTGGTGCAGGAGGGGGTGCTCGGGCAGATGCTGCTGGAACAGCTGCACGGCGTCGGGGAAGTCAAGCACCTCGGCGGGCTCGATCTGCCAGGCCACGGCAACCGGGCCGACCAGGTGGTTATACGAGCACGACTCGGCCGCAACCAGGCTGGATACCAGGCTGATCACGCGGCCAGGGAAATCGCCGCCGTCGGGCAGGTACAACTCGGCGAGCCCGGTGCTGAGCCTGCGCAGCGATCGGCCGTCAAGCGTCACGATCCACCCTTGTCATCGCACCAGCGTAAGCAAAATTGCCGATACCACAACAGTCCATACGTGGCGCAGAGTAACTGGTACCTGCTGGCAGCCCCGGTACGCGGGGGGACGGAGCTGCCAGCAGGTCTTAGCTTTCCAGGATGAGGGTGACGGGGCCGTCGTTGACCAGGCTGACCTGCATCTCGGCACCGAAAACGCCGGTCTCCACGCGGGCGCCAAGTCCACGCAGGGACGAAACCACGGCGTCCACAATCGGCTCGGCGACCGGGCCGGGAGCCGCGGCCTGCCAGGTAGGGCGGCGGCCCTTATTGGTCTCGGCGTAGAGCGTGAACTGGCTGACGACCAGCAGCGGCGCGCCCACATCGGAGCAGGACTTCTCCCCGTGCAGGATTCGCAGTCCCCACAGCTTCGCGGCGAGCTTCGCGGCCGCCTGTGGCGTGTCCCGGTGGGTCACGCCAACCAGGACGAGCAGACCTTGTTCGCCGATAGCGGCCACCACCTGGCCGTCCACGGCGACGCTGGCCCGGCTCACCCGCTGCACGACAGCCCGCACGGCAACCTCCCTGAGGCGCACGATACGCAGGGTTGCGGCGTCATCCCATCGAATCGGTCAATGAGCGGATCCACGCCCAGAGCACTGGCCCGCAAGGCGTGCCTGCGGCCTGGCTGGAGGGCGGAGGACATCCACCGGTGCGGCATCTGCCTGCGATGACGCGCCGACCGTGAGCCATCGTCGCGATACCGGCAGCAGCAACGGTGGCCGCCGGTGGCAGCGGCGTCCCCCGGGAGCCCAACGAGGAAGCCCGGGCGCTCTCAAACCCGGCCTTCGCACTCCCTGCCGCCGCCCCGGCGGCTCAACCTAAATGAGTGCACCGGTGCGGAGGCTGGATGTAGAACGTGTGAAGTTCGGGTGGAGAGCCCGCGATCGGCGCCCCGGGGGCCAGCTTGCCGCAAGCCCAGTCTGATCGCCGCCGGTAACGTAGATGCTGTCGGCGTGGGCAGGCTCGCACGGTGGCGGCGCCCACGGCTGGACGCGGCCCGTGCCATGTTTAGCCCCCAAGCTGGTGCGGGCCGCCCCGGGCCACGGCCCGGAACAGCCATGCCACAGCCGAGGCGAGCCGGGCCGCCTGCTCGGCGGAGCGCTGGATCTCACCAGGGCTCTTCGAACGCTCTACCTGGTACATCCGGTAGGTGTCATAGGGGCATCATGCTCGTCACCCCTGCCGGGATCTCAGGCTGCCCTTGGTCCGTGCAGTGACCGCGGCGCCGGCAGGGAAGCTGGCGCGCGCCCGGCGCGCGGGGTGCCCACGAACAGCCACGTGCGCCGGGTTTGCCCGGCGCGGCGGAGCTGGCGGGCGCGCCCTGCATCAGCCGCATGAGCCCGGATGTCCCTGGTCCGTTCCGCGACGATGGCCTGGGCAATCACCGGATGCATGACATCCTCCTCGGTTGCGGACCGCCCTGTTCAGGCACTGTAGTCACATTGTCGTCGGGGGGTATGACAGTTCCGCGGCGCCGAACTCATCGGTGTCTGCTGGCGGGCGCGGGGCGGTATGACGCCCGCCGGCCGCCAGTTTGGGTGCTTGCGTTCGGGTAATGGGTGGCTCATGAGCGCTCACGGCAGGACTGGTCCGGGCCAGCGGGTCGTCATCGCCGGTGGGGGGTTCGCGGGCTTTCACGCCGCGCGCACACTGGGACGGCTTGCCAAGGGCCACCTCGATGTCGTCCTGGTGAATCCGACCGATTACTTTCTGTACCTGCCGCTGTTGCCAGAGGTGGCGGCCGGGATCCTGGACCCGCGCACCGTGGCGGCGCCACTGGCCACCTGCCGCGGGGTGCGCCATGTCCTGGGCGCCGTCACCGATATCGACACCGGCGGTAAGCACCTGGCGGTGCGCGATCCGGAAGGCAACCGGAGGACGGTCAGCTACGACCAGCTGGTCATCGCGCTGGGCAGCGTCAACAAGCTGCTGCCCATTCCCGGCGTGGCCGATCACGCGCATGGTTTCCGGAGCCTGGCCGAGGCGATGTACCTGCGTGATCACCTGCTCCGCCAGATCGAGATCGCGGACCTTTCGGAGGACCAGGCAGAGCGGGACGCGCGCTGCACCTTCGTGGTGGTCGGCGCCGGCTACACGGGCACCGAGGTGGCTGCCAGCGGGCAACTGCTCACCCGGATCGCGGCGCGCCGCCGCCCCGGCCTGACCGGCCAGAAGCTGCGCTGGATGCTGCTCGATGTTGCGCCTCGGCTGATGCCCGAACTCGACCCCCGGCTGTCGGCCATAGCCAGCCAGGTGCTTTCCGCACGGGGGGTGGAGATCCGCACCGGCACCAGCGTCGAGCACGCCTCCGCCGATGGGGTGAAGCTGTCGGACGGCGAGTTCGTGCCGACGTGTTCGCTGATCTGGTGCGTCGGTGTGCGTCCCGACCCGATGGTGGCCCGGCTGGGGCTGCCGATGCAAAAGGGCCGGCTCACGGTGGACGAATTCCTGACGGTACCGGGTCACCCCGGGCTGTACGCCTGCGGCGATGCTGCCGCGGTGCCCGATCTCACCCGGCCTGGTTCGGTGACCGGTATGACGGCACAGCACGCACAGCGCCAGGGCAAGCTCGTTGCGAACAACATCGCCGCCTCCTATGGCCTGGGTGGCGGCAGGACCCGGCGCCGCCCGTACCGGCATCAGGATCTCGGCTTCGTTGTGGATCTTGGCGGGCTCAAGGCCGCGGCGGATCCGCTGGGGGTGCGGCTTTCCGGCCTTCCCGCCAAAGCGGTCACCCGCGGGTACCACCTGCTGGCCATGCCGGTCAACCGCACCCGCATCGCCACCGGCTGGGCGCTTGACGCCGTCTTCTCCCGGCAGCTGGTGCAGCTGGGGCTCGTCCGGTCCGGAACAGTGCCGCTGACGGCGGGAACGCCGGAGCACCCGGGCCTGCCCACCACCAGCACACCCCCAGCCCCCAACTCGGCGGGCTGAGCGCCGGGCGCCAGCGGACGAGGCGGCGTGGAACACCGGCTGGAGTTGATGAACGCGGCCCGTCGTGCGCTCGCCTGGGTCGGCTCGGTGGCGGTCGGCGTCGACGGCGGCCTGGGCTGGCTCGAGGACCGGGTGCCGTGTGATGACTTGTACTCCGGCACAGCCGGGGTGCTGCTCGGCTGCGCCGAAGCCGCAGCCGCCGGGCTCGGCACGGCACAGGTCTCGGCCGGCGCTCGCGGTCGGCTGCTGCTCCTGGCCGGCCACGGCTCGGGGGTGGCCACGATGCCCGATGACGGGCTGTTCTCCGGGTGGGCCGGAGTCACGGTAGCGCTGCGCGCCTGGTCGCGGGCAGCGGGCGACGCGGCCGCGGCCGAAGCCGCCGCGCGGGTGACCGTGCAGATCGCCGGGCGCATCCTGGCGGCGCCGGACGACCCGGCGCGGTGCACCGACGTCATCTCCGGGGACGCCGGCATCCTGCTGGCTCTCATCGCGGACGACTCCAGCACCGCCGTGCGGGCCGCCCACCGCCTGGCCAGCCGGCTGGTGGAGGTGGCCGAACCGGGCCCGGATGGACTGCACTGGCAGATGGTGGCCGACTGGGAGTACCTCATGCCCGGGTTCTCGCACGGCACGGCGGGGGTCGCCTACGCCCTGGCCAGCGCCGGCCGCACGCTGCACCGTGCACGCCGCTACCCGCGGCGGCGACGCTCTTGTCGCCGCCGGGCACCATCCCGGTGGCTGGGCGCTGCCCCTCACGATCCCACCACGACCGGGCGGCCCGGCGGTGAGCTACGGCTGGTGCCACGGTGCCGCGGGTACCGTGCGACTGTTCCTCCTGCTGAACGAGATCGACCCACAGCCAAAGTGGCAGCACGCCATCGATGCCTGTCTGCAGGCCTTGCGGGACAGCCGCCTGCCCGCCCGGCTGTACCCCGGATACTGGGACAACCTCGCACGGTGCTGCGGCACCGCCGGAGTCGGGCAGCTCCTGCTCGACCGCTACCAGGCCACCGGCGACTCCACCCTGCTCGACTGGGTCGGCACCCTGGCAGCCGACGTCGTCGACCGCGCCCTGACCACCGCGCAGGGAGTCACCTGGTCCAATACCGAACACACCAGGACCCCGCCGGAACTGCCACCAGAACCAGGCTTCATGCAGGGCGCCGCCGGAATCGCCGGCTGGCTGGCCCGGCTGCACGCCCTTCACACCCGCCCAGGCACCCCGCCCCCGGCGACCAGGCCCGGCCCGTCATGGCTGTGATGGCACCTGGTGCCATCCCGCCGACATTTCCGGGCAGCCGCCGTCTGGAGCACGACGATTCTCGTGTTACCGGTGTTGTCCCTGGGAAGCCGTCTCCGGAAACAGCGCGATTGACGCGGTGAAGGTGTGCAGGAAGTTCTGCCCGCCCACCGGCCCGAGCTCTCCGGCGCAGAAGAACCCCGCCACCGGGATCCTGCCCAGCATCTCCGCGAGAAGCCCGGCGTCGTGGTCGGGCCCGGAGAACAGCCGTGACCCGCGGCCGTTGCAGGTGAACAGCAGCGCCCCGGCCGCCCGGCGGCCGCCGAGAGCAGCGGCTTCCCGCTGCAGGGTGCGCCGGAGATCCTCATCCGCCGAGTCAGCGTCCCGGATGTGGAACTGCACGGTCTGGCCAACCTCCACCTCGTCGCCCACCGCGATGGCTCCCGATGCGGGGTCGGTGCCCAGGATGCCGCGGATCAGGAAGTCGCCCTGGCGTGATTCGGCCCGGTACTCGTTGATGACCATTCCCAGGTGCACGCCCTGGGCGAGCAGCTCCCGGTCCCGGCCGGGCAGCGCCGCCGCCAGCTCCCGCAGCCGCGCCAGCGGCGGGCGCCCGCCGAGCTCGAAGATCACGTTGCCGTCGGCGCGGGTGGTGGTGTAGGGGTCACCCACGGGGCGGCATCCCTGCGCCACCAGCGGATGAACCTCGGCTCCCGGCAGATGTGCGCCGACGGCGCCATGCGAGACCACCCGCCCGTCGAGGAACAGCCGGCTCTGCCGCCGCGCCAGCCCGCCGCTTGCTATCCCGCCCATGACCACCGCTCCCGGGACGTGCTGGTTCAGATGGGCGAGCAGCTCGCCGGCCGGGAACGTGAACGGGTCGCAGATCATCAGGTAAACGCCCGCTGGGCCCTGCTCGAACCGGTAGCCTCCGTAGGCTCCCCCGCTGGGCGTCCGGACAAACTCCATGGCGAACGTCTCGACCGGGCCCAGGTCGGCAGCGAGCCAGAGCGAGACGGCGGGCCCGGACTCGACCTCGCGAGCTCCGCCGGCCACCGCCTCCGCCACACACCCGATGAGCGGGAGCTGACCGGTCTCCTCGGCCACCGCCGCCACCAGGGCCTCGGCCGAGCTGAGGAAATGGGCGGAGCCGAACAGCACCGCGAACGAGGGGGACGAGTCCCCCAGCGACGCCCGCGCCTCCCCCACGGCCCGCCGCGCCGCCTCACGGGCATCCGCCGTGAGCACAAGGGCTCCTCCGGCCTTCACCAGCCCAGATTACGTGGCGACTGGCTCCTCGCGGGGACCGGCGGGCGGGCCACTCGCCCCTCGTGGGGACCGAGGGACGCGCGACTCGCCCACTTGGGAACCGGCGGGCGTGGGCGCCGGCCCGTGCCATGCGGCTCCGGCGCCAGAGGTTTCAGTGGCCAGCCGATGGTGATATCTTGATAGCACCATGCCGATGAAACCCGGAAGCACGAAGAACCTGCTGCTGCGCCTCGAACCCGGGCTGGCCGAGCGCCTGCAGATCGTGGCCGAGGCCGAGGGCCGCTCGGTCTCCGACGTTGTCCGCGAGGCGATCACCAAGCTGGTGGAGCAGCGCCGCGAGGACAAACGCTTCCTGCGGCTGCTCGACGACAACCTCGCCCGCCACCAGCGGGCGCTCAAGCGGCTCCAGGACGACCAGCCGTGATCACGCTTGAGGTCGCCGACCTGGTCGTCATCGCCAGCCGCACGCTCGGCCTTGACACCGCCCAGGTGCTCGACCTGCTCGACACCACGGCCGCCGAGCACGCCCTGGCGCAGGCCCGGCCCGGCAGCGAGCCCGGTGACCTGGCCACCGCGGCCGCCGCCCTGCTGCACGCGCTCGTGCGCGGCCAGCCGCTGCGGAGCGGCAACCAGCAGGTCGCGCTGGTGGCCGTTCCAGGTCGAAGAGATCATCGGCCAGGGCCCGGGCTCCCCCGCCGGCCACATCCCGTTCACGCCACAAGCCAAGAAGGTGCTGGAGCTGTCGCTGCGGGAAGCGCTGGCCCTCGGGCACCACCACATTGGCACCGGGCACCTCCTGCTCGGCCTGTTGCGCGAGGACAAGGGCGTCGCCATCCAAGCGCTGGTCAGGCTCGGCGCCGGCCATGCCCCGGCCCGGGAACGGGTGCTGGATCTGCTGGGCGGCGAGTGCGGGCAGGCAGATCCGCAGACCCAGCTGGCTGCAGACCTTGTCCATGCCGCCGAGCAGCTCACCCAGGTACGGCAGCAAAAAGAGGCCGCCTTCGACGCCGGGGATCTCGATGGCGCCGCGGCGCTGCGCGACCGGGAACGCGCCTTGCTTGCCGACAAGACACGGCTGGAGCAACAGCTGACGGCCGGCGTCAGCGGCCAGGCCCTTATCGCGGAAAACCAGCGACTGCACCGCGAGCTTGACCGCCTGCGCGACCTGCTCCGCCAGCACGGCATCGAGCCGAACGGCGGCACCGCCCGAACCGCCTGAGGCTCGATCAGGCCCGGTCATCTGCGCGCGTTTTCCGCCTGGCCGGTGGGCCGAGCCGGTGCCCGGCCGTGCCGGGCGCACGCTGAAGGCCGGCCGCGGGCGACCCCCGCGGTTGTTGCTGGCCGGCGGCGGCGGGCGGATGGCCCGTAATCCCGACCGTTGAAGATCGTTAGCCGAACAGGCACCAGGCCGCTGGGGACACGGCGGCGATGGTGCTGAACGTCTACGGCCACGTGATGCCCGACGCTGAGGATCAGACCCGGCGTGTGATCGACACAGCATGGCGGCGGGAGCGGCGCAGCCGGCCGGCGAGGGCACACGCTGAGCGAAAGTGTGCCCCTGGTGTGCCCTGGTTTCGCGTTACCGCTGGTCAGCTATCATTTTGGTGATGCAGACGTGGGATGCCATCCGGGCGCGCCGCAACGTGCGCCAGTACACCGGCCAGCCGGTCGCCCGCGAGGACCTCGAACGGATCCTGGAGGCGGGTCGGCGGGCGCCGTCAGCGGGAAACGGGCAGCCGTGGAACTTCGTGGCAGTCACCGGCCGCGAGCAGCTGATCGAGCTGGCGAAGGTCTGGGACCGAGGCGGCAGGCACATCGCCCGGTCGGCGGCGACGATCGCCTTGGTGGCCAAGCTGCCCGAGGACAGACGGCGCCGTGACCTGCTGATGTATGACTTTGGCCAGGCAACCGTCACCATGATGCTGGCGGCGGCCGACCTCGGCATCGGCTCTGGCCACTCGGCAGTCGACGACCAGGAGCAGGCGCAGCGGGTCCTGGGATTCCCCGACGGCTACCTCGCCATGTACCTGATCGGCCTGGGCTACCCGGCCGACCGGCCGCTACGGCCGCTCACCAAGCCCAACCGCCGGCCCTTCGACGAAGTCGTGCACTGGGGCCGCTGGTGAGGCACGCGTACGTCCCCCAGCCCACCACCCCGGGGATCCGCTCGCGTCCCGTTAAGCGGATCCCGGCTACTGACGGATGCGCGCCGGCAACCCGAAGCGGGCGAGGTCGGCGGTGAGGAAGGCGACGACCTCGGCGACACTTCCGTCACGCAGCGTGAGGACATCGAGGCCGCCAGGAGCGTACGTCCCCGCGGCGTCATCCCACAGGTAAGTGCCGAACGCAAGCTGGCCGTTGGCCGTGGTGGGCTGGAATCGCCAGCGCGATTGCAGCGGGCCGCGAACCAGGAAGGCGCGGATCTCGTCCTTGCCGCGATACCACTGGGGCAGCGGCGGCATCGAGTAGCGCGCGTCGTCGGCGAGCATCGCGACGATCGCGTCGACGTCGCCGGCCTCCCATGCGTCGGTCCAGCGCGTGACAATGTCATCGACGGACGCGTTACCGAGGTCACGCAGCACCGTCTGCTGGGTCGGCGCGGTCGAGTCGATTGCCTTACGCGCCCGCTGCAGCGCGCTGTTGACCGAGGCGGTAGACGTGCCGAGCAGGTCGGCTACCTCGGCCGCGGAGAAGCCGAGCACCTCGCGCAGGATCAGCGCGGCCCGCTGGGTCGCGGACAGGTGCTGCAACGCCGCGACGAAAGCGAGCTCGACGCTCTCCCGGGCGAGGTAGTGCGCCTCGGGCGAGATGTCGGGGTAGGGCTCGAGCCAGTTGACCTCGGTCGCTGGGGCGCCGGGCGAGACGTCCACGGGCAGCGCGCGCCGGCCGCGCTGGTCGATGGCGGTGAGGCACCGGTTGGTCGCGATCTTGTAGAGCCACGCACGGACGAACCCGCGCTCGTCGAGGCCGCCGACGGTGCGCCATGCGCGCACGAGCGAGTCCTGCACCACGTCCTCAGCGTCGTGCAGCGAGCCGAGCATCCGGTAGCAGTACGCCTGAAGCTCGGCGCGGTACGGCGCCACCAGTTGCTCGAAGGCGCTGGCGTCGCCGGAGCGCGCGGCGTCGAGCAGCGCGGCGGGCGCGGTCATGCATCCATCTTGCAGGGTCGCGATGAATATGCGCGCCGGGCCGGGTTTCACCGGTGAGAACCGGCTACGAGGAGGAACCGACATGACCGCCGAACAGGAGATCCGCGACCTGATCGAGCGCTGGGCCGCCGCCGTCCACGATGGCGACATGCCCACCGTGCTCGCCGGCCACGCCCCCGACATCGTCATGTTCGACGTCCCGCCGCCGGAGCAGGGCGTCCGCGGCATCGACGCCTACCGCGAGACCTGGCCGGGATTCTTCGAATGGCAGGCCTCCGGCGCGGTGTTTGAGATCGAGTCGCTGGACATCACGGCAGGCGCGGACGTCGCGTTCGCGTTC
>DASYQM010000335.1:0-2874 GCA_036005525.1 Streptosporangiaceae bacterium | reverse complement strand
ACTGCGCCGCCGTGGCCGGTGACGACCCGGAGCGGTACGCGGCGATCGAGGAACAAGCCCGCATCGTCACCGCCGACGCCGAGCGAGAGGTCGCCCAGCCGCTCGACCTCGCCCTCGCGCACGCCGAGGCCGAGGCGGTACAGCAGGTGGTCGCCGGGCACCGGCCCGCGTCACACTCGCCCGCCGGGCCGCCGGACGCGCCGCCAGCCCCCTTCACCACCGAGGTGACATTCGCAACGATGCGAATCTCATGATCAGCAAGATTGGCAGCAAGTCAGGGGGCATCAGCCCCTGCGCGGGGCGATCAGTCGAGTAGCTCGTAGGCAGGGTTGATCATGACAGGGCCGGTGTTGCTGACACCGACCGGGCCGCGGAGCCGGACGTTGCTGCCGGGCTCGAGGCCGGTGATGTGGGTGCGGCCGTAGAACAGGGCGGTGAGTTCGCCGCTGGTGTCGGTGACCACGCAGGCGAGGACGAAATTGCGTTCCACCGGCCGGATTTCGATGCTGTGCACGCGGCCGGCAACGGTGGCCCGGCGGTAGGTGGTCAGCGAGGAGATCGGGATAACGCCCGGCGGCCCGGCGGGCGGGTCGTGGTCGCGGACGGCCGCATGGGCCAGGCCGGGCTTGGCCTTCCCGTTTGGGCTGGCCTGATGTTCGTGCAGTACCTCGACCCGGGCTGTCACGTCGAAGGGGATGATCATGGCCGCCGACCGTGGGATCCGGCTGACTACCCCCGCGATCTTGTCGGCGGTCCGGTCGTGCAGGAGCCGGCCGAGCAGCGGCCGGGTGCTGCGCCGTGGCAGCAGCACGGTGACGTGGGTGCCGGGCTGGCAGGTCTCCTTGGCGGCGAGTTCGCCGGCCGCCCGTTCGATCCGCCGGTGGGGGCAGTCGACCAGGTCGAGCGGAACGCCGCGGTCTGCGCGCAGCCACTGCTGCAGCAGGTGATCGGCTCGTGGCTGGTCGGTGACGAAGTGCACCGCCCGCAGCGCGGTGGGATGCAGGCTGCGCGCGTAGCGCAGCGCGGCGATCGCGGCCAGGTCGAAGTCGTCCACCAAGACGAGCACGGTCCGGCGGGCGAAGTTCGGCGGATGGGGCGGCTTGCCGGTGCTGAGGGCCTCGACCGCGCCGGCTTCGCTGCGGTATTGCCGGTTGAGCCGGATGAGCAGGAACACCATGACCGGGAACACGGCCACGACCAGCCAGGCGCCCTCGGTGAACTTCACGACCGCGAAGATCACCACCACCAGCGCCGTGTATACGCCGCAGGTGAAGTTAATGATGAGTCGGCGGCGCCAGGCGGGCTCCTTGGTCTTGCGGTGGTATCTGGCCATGCCGAAGCCGGCCATGGCGAACCCGGTGAACACGCCGATGGCGTAGAACGGGACCAGGTTGTTGGTGTTGGCGCCGACCACGAGCAGCAGGGCGAGGGCCAGTACGGTCAGCGCGATGATGCCGTTGGAGAAGACCAGCCGGTGGCCGCGCTTTGACAGCCAGCGGGGCAGGAATGAGTCTTCGGCGACGAAGCTGGTCAGGAACGGGAAGCCGCTGAAGCTGGTGTTGCCGCCGGTGAACAGGATCGAGATCGCCCCGGCCTGCACCAGGAAGTACAGCACTTGCCCTGCTGTGGACTGCCCGAAGATGAGCTTGGCCTCCTGGGAGAGCACGGTCGGGAAGCCGCTGACGTAGGGACCGCGTGGGTGATGTGCGCCAGCCAGGAGATCCCCGCGATCAGGAAGGCGACGATGGCCCCCTGGGTCACCAGCAGCTGGCGGGCGTTGCGGCCCTCGGGCGGGCGCAGCGCGCTCACCGCGTTGGAGACGGCCTCGATCCCGGTCAGCGAGGAGCCGCCGTTCGCGAACGCCCGCCCCAGGATGTAAATGGCCGCGAAGGTGAGCAGCCCACTGGGGTGGTGCCCGACCGCCACCGTCCCCTGCTGCCAGGCAACGTGCGGCAGCCCGCCGCCCAACGCCTCCCGGTACAGCCCGGCGATGATCATCAGGCCCACCGAGGCGGAGAACAGGTAGGTCGGGACCCCGAACGTCTTGCCGTTCTCCCGGACCCCCAGCAGGTTCACGTAGCACATGATCAAAGTGGCGGTGACCGCGATCAGGAGCAGCG
Source organism: Streptosporangiaceae bacterium (assembly GCA_036005525.1). Lineage (GTDB taxonomy): Bacteria > Actinomycetota > Actinomycetes > Streptosporangiales > Streptosporangiaceae > UBA9676. The sequence continues at coordinate 754 of DASYQM010000335.1, read as the reverse complement.
TCGCCGCGTCGCCCAGGGGCCGGGCCAGCGCCGGGAACGTCGACAGGATCGCGGCACTGCCCGCGGCGGTCTGCACCGCGACCGTGACCACGTAGTCGACCATCAGCGCCACCGCCGCCACCTGCGCGACGCGCGGGCCGAAATTCTCCCGGGCCACCACATACGAACCGCCCGCCCGGGTGTAGACCGAGACCACCTCGCGGTAGGACAGCACCACCAGGCCGATACCGACCAGGATCACCCCCGTCATCGGCAGCAGCAGCGAGAACGCCGCCAAGCCGAAAACGGCAGCAGCTCGTGCAAGACCAGCTCAGAGCCGTAGTTCGCCGACGAGATCCCATCACACGACAGCACGCCCAGCCCTAGCGGTTTGGACAGCCGCTCCACCCGCAGCTGCTCGCTGGCCAGAGGCGGACCGAGCAGGCGCCGCTTCACCGAATACCACGAACTCTCCGGCAGATCGAAGGCCCCGTCGATGCCGGGCAAGCTGGCCGCCTTGCGCAGGGCCACCGGCGCCACCTCCGACCCCAGCCACCAAACCCGGCCTCGGCACTTGACCTGGACGATGCCCGCCGACGAGCAGCGGTTTGATCACTTTCGACGTTAGCCTCCGTCTTTCGTGCGCCCAGCAGAGCGGGAGGTGACGCTGTGACGTAGCAGCGGATCTTGCTGTTCGTAAGCTCGTCGTCGCCTGCCGGTGGAAGTCCGGTCCGGGTAGCTGCCAGGAGGCCCGGTAGCAGGCTGGCGGTTCGGT
>DASYQM010000334.1:0-4336 GCA_036005525.1 Streptosporangiaceae bacterium | reverse complement strand
CCGAGGGCGCCGAGCATCAGGTGCTGCGTGAGGACTTCTATTACCGCACCGAGACCCTGACCGCGCTTGCGGACAGCCACGGCCTCGACGCCCAGCTCATGACGGACTGGGAGGGGCAGCACCCCCAGTCGAAGATCCGGGTGACCCGTCGCGGCTAACGGGCGGCGGTTTGCACCGCCCCCTGTGCCGCAAGTTACGATACATCTCGAGATCGCGTGGCAGGAGGCAGGCATGGAGCAGCTGGACCGCACCCTGGCGTCCGATGCCGAGCGCGACGCCGCCGCCGAGCGGCTCCAGGTCGCGTTCGCCGAGGGCCGCCTCGCCGATACCGAGTTCGATCATCGGATGCGCTCGGCGCTGACCGCGCGCACCCGGGCGGATCTGGCCGGGCTTCTCGAGGACCTGCCCAGTGCAGCCCGCTGGCGAGGCCGGATCTGGCGCCGGCCGGCGGGGCCCGGCGGCCGGGCCGGCTGGCAGTCAGCTTCAAGAGCTCGATCCGTCAAGCCGGGCGCTGGCGGGTCCCCGAGCACCACACGACGGTGATCTACAAGGGCAGCGCACTGCTGGACCTGCGGGCGGCGGAACTCACCGCACCGGTGACCACGATCGCCGCGGTCGCCTACAAATCGCGCGTGGACATCCTGGTGCCGCCGGGGGTCCGGGTGGAGGCGGCCGGGTTCGGGGCGTCCGTCTGCGTCGACGATCAGACCGATGTGCCGCTGGCGGCCGGTGCTCCCGTCGTCCAGGTGCGCGGCTTCACCTACAAGGGCACGGTCGAGGCGGTGAGCCACCCGCCCGCCCGGTGACGGTGCGGCGCCAGCGGCCCGGACGGGAGGGCCGGCCCGCACCGGCAGGTCAGGTGACCGAGCCGGCGGCCGCGCCGGTCGCCCGGTCGCCCCACCGGGCCAAGGCGGCATCTAGGTCCAGCGGGGCGATCATCGCTCCTTGCTGAAGCTCGGTCTGCCAGTCTTCCGCCGGTACCCGCCACATCACCTCGAACTCGATCCCGCTCGGGTCCTTCGCGTACAGTGACTTGGACACCCGGTGGTCGCTGGCGCCGACCAGCGCTCCGCGAGCGTCGAGCGCCCGGCGGATCTCATCCAGCTCGGTCAGCGTGCCCACCTCCCACGCCAGGTGGTAGAGGCCGGTCCGCGGCGCGGCGTCGGCCGCGATCGGGGCACCGCCGATGCCGAACAGCCCCAGGTCGTGGTCGTTCGCCGAGCCGGGCGCCCGGAGGAAGGCGGCCTGGCCCTCGATCTCGGTCCGGATCTCGAATCCTAGCGTGGTGGTGTAGAAATCCACCGCGCTGGCCAGGTCGTGGACGTTGAGGACAGCGTGGTTGAGGCGGCGTACGGGCATGGCAAGCCTCCCGGCTCCAGAGTTGTCTGTCAGGGAGAATGCGCCTCTGGCCGTGTCTGATTCCCGGCTGCTCCCGCTGGCAGACGTGACGCGATGCCGCGCACCGTTGCGCCACGCGGCGCGGGGGTGGGCGCCTCAGTGGCCGATCTGCCGCCGGCGACGGATCTCGCGCAGGCGCCGCCGCTGCGAGGGATCGAGCATGAGGTAGGCGCCGACCGGGATGGCGATCCCCGCGGCGATGAGGATCACGCCGATGAGGGGATTGATGAACAACAAGATGAGGCCGACCACCCCAATGGCGATGGCTGCCTTCGTCGAACCGGACACCTGTGCCTCCTCCTGTGCGGGTAGCGTCGCCGCGCCGCACCCTGCCCCGACCACTTCACCCATCTTGGACTATCAATGTCAACGCTGGACATTCTTCCAGTAGTCCGCCCCAGCCCGCGCATCCTGGTGCTGCCGGCCGGGCCGTCCCGGGTCGCGGGGGGCCGGGAGGCCTGATCGAGGTCGCTCGGCAAGCCCTGTCCTTCAGGGCGGGTTAGCCCGGCCGCCGTTGCTGCTCGATGTACTGACGGACGATCGACAGCGGTGCGCCGGCGCAGGAGGCGGCGAAGTAGGAAGGGGACCAGAGGTGTCCGTGCATGGACGCCCGGTTCACGCTGCCGGTGAACTGCGAGCGCAGGCGGCGCGCCGAGACACCCTTCAGCGAGTTCACGAGCGCGGAGACGGCCACCTTGGGTGGGTACTCAACGAGCAGGCGCACATGGTCGTCCTCGCCGTTGAACTCCCGCAATTCCGCGCCGAAGTCCGCGCATACCTTCCGCATGGCGGCCTCGCAGCACCCGAGCATGGCGGAATCAAGGACGCCGCGCCGATACTTCGTCACGAAGACCAAGTGAGCGTGGAGCGCGGAAACCACCTGCCTGCCACGCCTGTATTCATCTCCGACTGTCATAGGCCAATGCTAGGGTGGGGTGCCGTGCAGGTCCGCTACCGCTACCGCCTCTACCCGGTGCCCGGGCAGGAGCAAGCTCTCGCGCGGGCGTACGGCTCCACCCGGGTGGTGTTCAACGACTGCCTGCGGCTGCGAGACGAATGCCATGCGCTCGGGGAGAAGATCAGCGATACCGAGGTGCAGCGGCGGGTGGTTACCCTCGCGAAGCGCACGCCGGAGCGGGCGTGGCTGGCAGAGGTATCCTCGGTGGCGCTGGTTCAGGCGTGCCAGGATGCGCGCCGGGCCTACCGGAACTGGTTCGATTCCATGTCCGGGAAGCGGAAGGGCCGGAAATCAGGGCATCCCCGGTTCCGTCGCAAGCACGGCCGCCAGTCGATCCGGCTCACCCGCAACGGGTTCGCCTTGCACCGGGACCGGCTGTATGTGGCCAAGGTGGGGGAAATCAAGGTCCGCTGGTCCCGGCCGCTGCCGTCGGCGCCGTCGTCGGTCACGTTGATCCGCGAGCCGGACGGCCGGTACTACGCGTCGTTCGTCGTGGAGCGGGAGGTTACGCCGCTTCCCGCCCGCGACCGTGAGATCGGGATTGACGTGGGGCTCGCCAGCCTCGCGGTCACCTCGGACGGTGAGGTCATCGCCAATCCCCGGTTCCTGCGGGCAACGGAGCGGCACCTGGCCCGTGCGCAGCGGGTGCTCTCCCGTAAGCAGAAGGGCTCCGCGAACCGGGTGAAGGCCCGTCGCCGGGTTGCCGCGCTGCACCGCAAGGTACGCGAGGCCCGGCTCGACCACGCGCACAAAACGGCCCTCCGGCTCATCCGCGACAACCAAGCGGTCTACGCCGAAGACCTCGCCATCAGCGGGCTTGCCCGCACGCGGCTGGCCAAATCCGTCTACGACGCCGGATGGGCGCTTTTGCTGCGGCTGGTGGAGGAGAAGGCAGGTCAGTACGGGCGCGCATTCGTGAAGACCGGCCGGTTCGAGCCCACTTCCCAGGTGTGCTCGGCCTGCGGGGTGAAAGACGGCCCGAAGCCGCTGTGCGTCCGCGAGTGGACGTGCGGCGCGTGCGGGACACTCCACGACCGGGACGTGAACGCCGCAAAGAACATCCTCGCCGCCGGGCGGGCGGAGAGGCTAAACGCCTGTGGAGCCGACGTAAGACCACCCCGTATGGTGGCTGTGGGCGCTGAAGCAGGAACCACCTGGAGCGCGGCATGAGCCGCGCCGGGAATCCCGTCTTTCAAGGCGGAGGGAGCCATGACGCTGTCGCTGCCCATCGACGCCGACGCCAACGAGCTGCTCTCACGCAGCCCGCTGGCGCTGCTGATCGGCATGCTGCTGGATCAGCAGGTGACGCTGGAGAAGGCGTTCACCTCGCCGCGCGATCTGGTCCGACGGCTGGGCCACGAGCCCACCGCGCAGGAACTGGCCGATTACGACCCACACGCCCTGGTGGCGATCTTCAGCGAACGGCCGGCGCTCCATCGCTACCCCCGCGCGATGGCGGCCCGCGTTCAGCAGATGTGCGCGCTGATCGTGGACCGTTACGGCGGCGATGCCGCGAACGTGTGGGCCGGAGCGGCCACCGGCACCGAGCTGCTCGCCCGGATCTCGGAACTGCCGGGCTTCGGCACGAACAAGTCACGGATCTTCGTCGCGCTGCTCGGCAAGCAGTACGGCGTCCGGCCGGACGGCTGGCGCGAGGCGGCCGGCCGTTTCGGCGAAGAGGGTTCGCACTGCTCCGTCGCCGACATCGTCGACACCGACTCCCTGGCAGCCGTCCGCGCCTACAAGCAATCCCTCAAGTCCGCCGCCAAGGCCACGCGCTAGCTGGCTTCCACAGCAGCGCGGGCGCGGTGCCGTGTCCGGAGCCGTGTAAGAGCCGAAGGCGAAGCGCAGGACGCGGTGCCGCGCCCGCGCCCCGTGACCGCAGCCTCAGCGGATGCCGCGGCGGCGGAGTATCTCCGCCACGTCACCCAGGTCGTCGTCGTCCAGCCCGTTGGCCTGGCGCTTCGCGGCGCTGACCGC
>DASYQM010000333.1:0-29011 GCA_036005525.1 Streptosporangiaceae bacterium | reverse complement strand
GCTCGCGATGCTGATGATCGTGGGCCGCCCTGACGCCACGGTTGTGGGTGTGCTGCTCATCTATGCCGCGGCAGCGGGGGTGGGAGCCGCGCTCGCGCTCGGCAGCGCGCGCGCCCGGGCGATCGGCCGGCTGGCGTCGGTGGCGCGGGACCTGGGCAAGGGAACTCTGTCAGCGCGGGCCGGGACGCTGGAGGCGGGACCCGAGCTGGAGATGCTGGCCCAGACGCTCGACGACATGGCCGGCCGCCTGCAGGACGCCCTTACTCGCGAGCGCACGATGGAGGCGCGGCGCCGCGACCTGATGACGGCCATCTCGCACGACCTGCGGACCCCGCTGTCGAGCCTGCGTGCGATGGTGGAGGCGATCGACGACGAGGTGGTCACGGACCCCCCCAGCCTGCGGCGCTACGCGGCCGAGATGCGCCGGTCGGTGATCCAGCTCGCCACCATGGTTGACGACCTGTTCGAACTGGCCCAGCTGGAGGCCCGTGTCATCGACGCCGAAACGCAGCGCACCACGCTAGAAGACGTGGTGCTCTCGGCCATGGCCGCCGTGCAGTTCCAGGCTGCCGAAAAACATCTTGCGCTTCGGGCCGACCTCGGCGGCCACGGCGACACCGCCTGCTCGCCGCGGCTGGCCCGGGTACTCCAGAACCTGCTGGCCAACGCCGTCCGGCACACCCCGGCCGACGGCGCGGTGCTCATCGAGGCCAGCCGCTGGCAGACCGGGCTCGAAGTGGCGGTCGAAGATACCGGCCCGGGGATCGATCCCGAGGACCTATCCCGGATCTTCGAACCCTTCTACCGTGCCGACCCCGCGCGTACAGGCGCAGGGGCCGGGCTCGGGCTCGCGCTGGCCAAACGGATCGCCGAAGCCCTGGGCGGGCGCCTCGAGGTGGAGAACAAGCCCCAGGCCGGCGCGCGCTTTGCCATCCGGATTCCCCCGCCCGCCGCAGCCAGCCGCCCCGTGCAGTCCAGCTAAACCCCAGCCCGGGCAAGGCGGACGCGGGCTCGCCGAACTGTGCCGGGCTGTAAACGGTGTGCGCCCGGCACCTTCCACCGGGCTGCGCGTTGCCCGGCACTGCCAGGACGCGGCACCGTTCGCGCACCTGCTGGAGATACCGCCCAAGCTGCGGGTATCCGGCGTCGCTGTCGGTGACGCTGTAGCACAGCTTGTACCGGGCCTTCGCGCCCGCCGGGGGGATCGTGGAGACCGGCGCGCCCGTCGTGGCCGCGCTCGTTGACGGCGGCGGGCACGATGCCCCAGGCCCGCACGATGCGGCTGCCCGGGTCGGTCTTGACCGCCAGAGGAACCCGTAGAACCACTCGGCGTGCATTCCGTCGCGGCCGAACCTGGCCACCAGACCGCCCGGCCCGCCCCAGGTATCGGGACCGCGGACCGGGAGGGGTGCTTGCCCGGCAGCGCGGAGGTGTCGACCGGCTGGCAGTCATCTTCGGGCACGGGGCCGCCAGGGCCGCCCGGAACTGCTCGAACGCGGCCCACAGCCAGCGGATCCGGCGGTTGGCCCCGGGCTGGTGCGGCAGCACGGGGAACAGGTGGCCCCAGTCGCGGGCGACCTCGCCCAAGAACCCGGCCTCGCTGCGCCGTCCCAGCACGTAGCGCACCAGCGCGATGGTCAGAGTTCGCCGTCGCTGCAGGCAGGTACCGGGCCAGGACGGGCCGGGATGGCGATGTCCCGGCAGCGATCAGGTCATCGATCAGCACGTAGACGTAGACGAGCAGTCCTCAGTGGGCAGCATGGGCGGTGCCTCCGCGGTCACACGGTCTTGGACAACCGCTTGTCGGCCGCGGAGGCATCATCATGATCACAGCGACATGCCGAAATGAACCCTGACCGTATGCCGCCCCCGGTCGAGCGGCCGCATCAAGATACGGCAGCGTCTCACACCGGCATGCGGGCACACAGCAGGCCGTTAAACGCGTTGCTGCCGCGGGCCCCTGTGGGACAAGATCAGCGAACGGCGCCCGTGCCCTGGCCCGTGCAGCCTACGGAGCCTGCGAGTGGCCCCGGGGGGCCCAGCCGAGGAAGAACGGCACCAGCCCGAGCCCGAAGATCAGCGGGTGGATCAGTCCCTCGAAAAGCTGGTCGGGGCCCATGGGATTGGTGAAGAACGGGAAGACGGTGCGGCCGAGGATCTGGAAGTCGAGGATCCACAGCGCCAGCCCGTAGCCGATGCCGGCGAGCACCAGCGGGCCCGGCTTGCGCAGAGAGGGGATGATGAGCAGCAGCAATCCGAAGCCCATGCCGAATCCCAGGGACAGCCCGATGTGGGTGACCGCGCCGACCAGCATGCTGGACGCGGTCAGGGTTGGCGCTGGCGCGGCGGAGAACACGGTGGCAATGACCGCGAGCGGGGCGGCGGCGGGCAGCCCCTGGCTGTAGGCGAACCACATGTTGGCCAGCAGGAACGCCCAGCCAGCGACCAGCCCGGCGATGGCGCCACGGGCCAGGGCCGCGCCGACGTCGGTTCCGCTGACGTGCATCTCCACCGGGACGCGCCGGTGGGGTAGATGGGTTTGGGTCATCAGAGTCTCCAGTCAGGTGAGGTTGAGGATGCGGGCGACAGCGCCCAGCAGGGCCGGGTCGCGGCCAGCGACAAGCACGGTGTTGACGCATAGCAGGTGCACCCCGCTCACGGTGGCGGTCCAGCCCATGCCGGCCACGTGCAGCCTGGTGGCACCCGGCGGGGGGGGAATGTCGGCGCTGGTCAGGTAGACCGCGATCCGGCGGCCGCGGGCGTCCCGGTAGTCGATGGCCACCAGCTGGCGGCCGCCCAGCCGGCCGATGCCCTCACCGACCGGGCGCAGGCCGAGCGCGGCAAGGTCTGGGACCAGCCGCCGCGGGAGCGGGGAGCCGGGCAGACGGCCAGCCGCGTAGTCGCGGACCGCAGCGGCCAGCAGCCCGCCCGGCTGGGCGCCTGGCGGCGCGGAGCCGGACAGCGCCGTGCCCGCCACCACGGCCGCCACCGCGGCAGCAACGGCAAGCAGCGGCAGCCCGCGCAGCGCTGCCGGCCGCCGTCCAGTGCCCGGCGCACCGGCGGTGTGCTCGGCGGCGGCAGTGACGGCGGCGCGAATGCGGTCCCTCAGCCCCGGCGGTGAGAGCTCGCGCGCTTCCTCGGCGAGCAGCCGTCCCTGGCGGGCCAGCTGCACCTCCTGCCAGCAGTCGTCGCAGCCGAGCAGGTGCGCCTCGAAGGACTGGCGGCGGGAAGGGCTCATCGCGCCGCCGAGATATGCCGCCGCCCAGGCCTCGGGGTTGTGGCTCACCGGCCGGTCACCTCCGCCAGCCGTGGGTCACCGGCCAGCAGCCGGGCCAGCGCCTTGCGGCCCCGGTGCACCCGGGACAGCACCGTGCCGCGCGGGCAGCCGAGGACGCGGGCGGCCTGGGCCGAGGTGAACCCGCACAGGTCCACCAGCGTCACCGCCAGCCGCTGCTCCTCGCTCAGGGCAGCCAGGGCCCGGTGGACCAGCACCGCGGTGAGCGCGCGGAGCGCGTCGTCCGCGACGTCACCGCCGTCGGGCGCAGCGGGGGGGTCAGGGGTGAGTGTCTCCGGGTGGGCCGCGCGGCGCCGCGCCTCCGACCTCGCGAGGTTGAGGCAGATCGTCACCAGCCAGGCCCGCACGTCACGCGGGCGCTGGCGGGCCCACGCCCGGTAGGCATGCAGGTAGGTCTCCTGCACCAGGTCCTCGGCCTGGCCCCGGCCGCCGGTCAGGCGGCGAGCCAGCGCGAACAACGCGTCGGACTCCCCGAGCACCGCCTCTAGGAACTCCTTGCCCACATCGCCCGCCACGCCCAGGCCTCCGTCCTCTCCGCGGCCCGCCCTGCCCGAAGATCCCTACACCCGTTAGGACGCAAGGCGGGCCGAGACGATTGCGCCAGGCGAGCCTTCAGCCGCTGCACGGAGTTAAGCGCTGGCATGGGATGCCGCCGGGACGCGACGGCGCCCTGCTACCGCGCGGGGTGCCTCGCGCCGATGCTGGCCCGCCCGCGCCGTCGCCTGCCGACTTGCCCGGCTGTCAAGGGACATCAGGTTTCTCGCGGCCGCCGTCACCCGGCGGCCGGGGAAGCCGGTGGCACCGGGCAGGGTGCGCCAGCCGCCCGGGGAGGCCTTGCTCAGGCGGACGGCAGCCGCGCCGCCAGCGTGGCGATCTGGGCCTCTGGGACCGGTGCCGCCACCAGCTCGGAGGTGTGGCCGTTGCGGCAGTACAGGCCGATTTTCCCCAGCCGCGCGGTCCAGGCCATGCCCCGGCCGGTGACGCCGTGGGCATGGGCGGGCATGGGGAACGGCTGGGCGGAGGCCGCGACCACCGCCTGCACGTGGCCCAGCCGCCACACCCGCAGCACCATCCGCTGGCCGCCGGCGGTCACCGTCACCGGGTGGCCCACTTCCACCGGGACAGCCGGCCGTCCCGGGCCCGGCTCGGGATGCCGCGCGGGCGGCACCGGCTCGGCGTAGCGGGCAACTGCGGCGACAGCGGCAGGCATGCTCCCGGTCTCACGCCCGCCCGGGAACAGCAGCACGGCAACGGTGACCGCCACAGCCGCGGCAAGCGCCCCCGCGGCCGCGAGCCAGCGCCGGCGCAGCCTCATCCGGTGACGGTGCTGCTGCTGCGCGATGGTGCCAGCAGCGGCCAGTTCGACGGCAAACCTGACCCGGTCGGTCAGCCCCGGCGGTGGAGGCTGGCGCAGCATCTGTGCGGCGTGGCGGCCGGCCCGGTCCTCGCGCACCGCCCGCCAGCACCGCTCGCATTCGAGCAGGTGCTCATCCCAGCGCCGGGCGTCCGCCGGGTTCAGCTCCCCGGCCAGGAACGCCGTCAGCAGCCGGTGGTGCCGGTCATGGCTGTCCATGGCTCACCCCCGCCTCGGCCAGCAACTGGGCCAGCCGGCGCCGGCCGCGGTGCACCCGGGCCAGCACCGTGCCCCGCGCGCAGCCCAGCGCCTGCGCCGCCTCGGCGGCGGTGTACCCGGCTACATCCACCAGCACGATGCACACCCGCTGCGGCTCCGGCAGCAGCGCCAGGCAGCGCGCCACCGCCTGCGCGTCCAGGCCGGCGATCACCACATCGGCCACGTCAGCCGCGTACCGCCCCCCGTCGGTGCGCGCCACTGGCAGCGCGTCCAGCGGCGCCCGGGCGGGCACCTCCCACGGCCGACGGCGGCGCCGGCGCGCCTCCGAGCGGGCCGCGTTCAGGCAGATCGCGGCGAGCCACGCCCGCATGCTCCCGCCTCGCCAGGAGCCGAACGCGGCGTAGGCCCGCAAGTAGGTCTCCTGCACCAGGTCCTCAGGATCCTGCCCGTCTCCGGCGGCGCGCCGCGCGACCTGGTACACCACGTCCAGGTACGGCAGCGTGGCCTCCAGGAACGCGCGGTGGTCAGCACCCACGGCTCTTCACATCCACCTACGACGCCCGGCGCCTCTTCTTGATTGCACCACGGCCGGGCAATTTCGCGCCCTGGGCGGCAGCGCCCTCACATCCCGTCTCCTGCCCGCAGCTCGGCAAGCGCTCCAGCACACCAGCACACCCGCTACGCCAGATCTTGCTGGCATTGACCGAGATTGTCGTCTTTCTGACAATCCTGCTTCCCTCGCCTATCGATTGCGCGACGGCTGGGGCGAAGACGCGGGTGTGGGATGCGGCAGGCCGGGGCCGAGCGGGAACATGATCAGCCGTTGCCCCAGGCGTGGCCGCAGCCGGTGAGCCGGGTCCCGCCGCAGGGCCCGGGCCAGCCAGGTGCCGGGCTGGCGGCCGGCAGCCGATCAGCCTCAGGTGGCGCACGGCCAGGTTCATGCGATGCCCGGCCGCCACACCGATGTCGTGACCGGGCTGAGGCGCTGCCGGGAACTTGGTGATGTTGGGGCCGGCGGCGAGCAGAAGTTCCAGCGCTGGCAGCCGCGCCTGGCGGTGGTCGGCCAGCGACAGCACCACCACCTCGCGCGGCTGCTCTTGCTGCCGGGCGAGGAGATAGCTGATGGGCTCCAAGCCGAGCCGCTCATCGGCGGCCAGCAGGTCCATGTCCAGCACCAGCAGATAGCGCCGCACCATACCTCGCCGGCTAGTGCCTGCCCGCGGCCGCTGGGTCACGACCGCAACCTGCGCCGGGATCACCTGCCCGGAAGCCAGCACCACTCTCACCGCGATTCCCATGCCATCGCTGGCGCTCACCGGCCTGGGATCTTGTGTCAGGCTGCTGGCAGTGCTGGCCGGGCTGGCTTCAGGACAGGTTGCCTGGCCCATCCGGCGCATGCTGCCAGCCACGGATACAGATGGCGGTGGCATCGCAGGCCTGGGCGGCGCTAGCGGGGTCGATGCGGGCTGCCAGCCAGATGCCGAACGTAGCGGTGGTAAGAAGCTGTGCCCGCTGGGACACCAGGGCGGGCTCGTGCTGGCTTGCCATCGCGTTGGCGAAGGCAGCGCTGAGGCGGTCGCGGAAGGCCTGGGCCTGGGGGCCCAGGAGTGTCCCGCGGCCCTCATCTTCAGCGATTGTGTTGATCATCAGGCAGCCTCGCCTGGCCTGGCCGCCGGTGCGGAGGTAGGCGGCGAGCCCGGCGAAGAAGCGCTCTATGTCACCGGGGCCGGCGCCGGGGCGTTCCATCGGCGCGAGCCGCGGGCCGATGAAGCTGCGGAGATACCACTGCAGGGCCTGGCCGAAGATCGCCTGCTTGGTGCCGAACGCGCCATACAGGCTGGAGCGGTTCAGGCCGCTGGCCCGCTCAAGGTCGGCGATCGCCGTGTCCCGGTAGCCCTTGGCCCAAAACACTGCCGCAGCTGCCTGCACGGCGTTGTCGGTGCTGAAGCTGCGGGGCCGTGCCATCTGCCATCCCTTGACGCCGCGAACGGTCCGGTCCAGCATAGGAAACCAGTTCTGAAACGCACAGTCCAGAACTGTTCCCCGAAGGCGGTGCGATCATGGCCATCCCCACCGAACCGATCGGCAGCATCCCGCGGCCGGCCCAGCTGATCGGGGCTGGCCAGGACCTGGCCGCCGGCCGGATCACCGACGGCGACTACGCCCAGCTTGCCGACGCGGCGGTGCGGTTGACCATCGAGGAGCTCGAGGCGACCGGTTCCCCGGTGATCACCGACGGCGAGCAGGGCAAGCCGAGCTTCGCCACCTACCCGCTCGCCGGGATGGAGATGCTCGCCAGCGACGGGGTCGTGATCGGCTTCGCCGACGGGCACACCCGCCAGCTGCCCCGGCTGACCGCCGGGCCGTTCCGCTATGCCCATCACGCCGATGGTTATCTTGAGCTGGCGCTGCGTTATGCCCACGTCCCGGTCAAGCAGCCCGTGATCGCCGCCTCCGCGCTGAGCCTGATCTACCCGCCCGGCGGCATCGCTGGCTACCCGCGGGAGGCGTTCCTGGCGGACCTGGTGCGCGAGGCGGCCGACGACATCCGCGGCGCCCTGGACGGCGGCGCCCACAGCGTGCAGATCGACTTCACCGAGGGCAGGCTCGCCGTCAAGCTCGACCCGTCCGGGCAGCTGCTTGCCTCGTTCATCGATCTGAACAACCAGGTGCTGGCCCAGTTCTCAGCCGAGGAGCGGCAGCGGATCGGCGTGCACACCTGCCCGGGCGGCGACCAGGACTCCACCCACAGCGCCGATGCCGACTACGCCGCGCTGCTGCCCGGCCTGTTCAGCCTGAACGCCGGCGCCTTCTACATCCAGCTGGCCAGCGAGCCCGACCGCCCGCGGGTACTGCGCGCCATCGCCGAACACAGCAGGCCGGGGCAGCGCATTTTCGTGGGCGTCGTCGACCCGATCGACCCGCGGGTTGAGACGGCCGGACAAGTCAGGGACCGGGTCCTGGAAGCCGCCACCCACATCGAACCCGGTCGGCTCGGCACCTGCGATGACTGCGGCTTCGCCCCGTTCGGCGATGACACCTCAACCAGCCGCCAGACCGCATTCGCCAAGATCCGCGCCCGCGTAGCGGGCACCCAGCTCGCCGCCAGCCCACTCGGCCTCTGAACAAGACACCCCGATGGTGGCGGGCAGGCGGCATCCCGAACGCGGTCAGCATCCCCGCCCCCCGGACGGTGCCGGCGGGGTGGCTGACCGGCAACGGCGCGCTCGCGCTCGCAAGGAGGGACGCCCGCCGTGAGATCCCACACCACATCGGCGGCATCCGGGACGCGACGCCCGCCCCGGTCCCGGACGGGCCAGATGATCGCCCTGTTCGCCCGCGGGACCACACTGCGCCCCTGCCTGCCGGTGGCCGCGGTGGTGGGCTGCGTGCTATCGGCGATCAACGAAGGAGCGCGGATCGCCACCGGCCACGCAGGATGGCCAACCTGGGTGCAGGTCGGCCTCAACTTCCTGGTGCCCTTCCTTGTCTCCAGCTACGGCTACCTCACCGCCCAGACCACGGGCAGTTGATCAGCACCGCTCAGCCGGCACACCGCACCCGGTCCTTGGACGCCAGCGCGCTGGCGGGCCACCGGTGCGCCAGCGCCGCCGTCAATGGCCCACCCAGCAGCGTGCCCAGGGTTCGAGCTTCCCGCCCGGTGATCCTGACCGATGAGGTGCAGCGCCAGGCCAGCTACACAAGGGCATCGCCAGCGACCTCGAAAGGCTGCGAGCTGAACTCGAGGCGTAATCACCGGCCGTGCCCAACCCGGCTGTTCCTGAACTCAGCCAAGCCCGGCGAGTACGCCCAGTCATGATGGCGACCATCGCACACCAACGGCCACATATTGTCTCTTCTGCACGCCGCCGGCCGCCTGGTCCTTGCCACTCGCGGCCGCCCAGAACGGCGGTTCACGTAGCCGTCTTCGCCGTGAATCCCCTCTACGCTCGGTGATGACTTCGGGAGCTGGCTGGGCTGGGCGTAGGGTTTCCGGTATGGCCAGGAAGGTTCCGACGGATCAGGATCGTGCTGAGGCCATTCGCCGGCTCTTGTCCGGGCTGGCCCGTGGCGACGATGTGCCGGGTCTGGCAGCGGCCATCGAGGGACTGCATCCGCCTCACAACACGTTCCCGGGTGAGGTGTTCTTGCGCCTGTCCGCAGATGCGCTGGATGTGGCCGGCGCCGGGCCCGACGATCCCATCCCCTATGAGGGATTGCGCGAGAAGTACCTGGGCGAGTGCAGGTTCCGGGGACGGGAGAACCGCAAAATCCAGTTCGCGATCCTGGCCAGTGCGGCAGCCCGCGGCGGGATCCAGCCCGACCTGCTCGACGAGGTGGCCTGGTGGCAGGCCGACGACTTCTGGTGGTACGCATTGGCCGCCGCGGTTGCCGTGATCCGCGCGTGCGCGGACCGGATGAGCCTGTCGGTGCCAGCCTTCGTCCGGCAGTTGTCAGCCCAGCAGAAGATCACCCCGTAGGCGAACCGTGCGGGCCAGGCGAGCCCCGGCTGGGCCGGGTTTTCTGTGTGCCGGGGCCGCACACTGCCACGCTGCCGCTGTCAGCGTGCTGCTCCGGCCAGGAACCCAGCTAGGGCGACTCGCTCCGGGCCGGTGAACACCGGCTCGGCCAGAGCGATCGTGGTGGACGTGGACGATGTGGTGCTAGTCATCGGCACCTGCCACATCCGGCTGAGACCCCGGGAAGGCTGGGCCAGCGGCGGGGTCCCAGCGACGATGATCACCTCGCTGTCAACTGCCCGGATGATCACGCAAGGTCACTACGGCGTTCGTGTCCGTCGCCCCCATAGCACCGAATATTTGTGGTTCTTCGCGCTCTGTTGCCAGCTCTGTGTCGAGCACAGATAAGCCAATTCTGTCGGCCTCAGGCTCGCCAGCGGTGACGTCGGCCCGGACAATCCAGACGCCTGTGAGCCGGCACGGGCGCCATGCCGGCCCGGCGGCACTTGGTGCCTGCTGCCGCGGGGCAAGATTCACCCGCAGGGGGCACCTTCGGGTGACGCCAAGCCCGGGCGGTGTTCGTAACGTGGCGGGTGGCAGGACCTCTACCCGGCAGGAGCAACAGATGAAGCTCACGATCTTCGCCGCCACCGGCGGCGTCGGCCGGCAACTTCTCGAGCAGGCCGTCGCTGACGGCCACGACGTCACCGCGGTCGCACGGAACCCGGGCAAGCTGACCCGCCAGGTGCGCACCGTCACCGCCGACCTCGCGGCGGCGGACCCGGCTGCGCTGGCGCCCGCGGTCGCCGGCGCCGACGCAGTGCTGTCCGGCCTCGGCCCGCACTCCAACGCCGACGCCGGCATCGCGGCACCGGGCACCCGGTCCATCGTGGCCGCGATGAAAGCGACAGGCGTGCGGCGCATCGTCGTGGTCAGCGCCGCGCCGGTCGGCACGGTGGCCTCACCCGGCAATCCCGACCCGCCCAGGCACGACCCGGGCGACGGGTTCTTCATGCGGTACCTGTTCAGCCGGATCGCAGCAGCAAGGTTCGGCAAGGTCTATGACGATCTCGCGCTGATGGAGGACACCCTGCGCGGCAGCGGCCTGGACTGGACCGTCATCCGGCCACCGCAGCTGACCGACAAGCCGCTGACCGGCCGCTACCGGACCGCGGTCGGGCAAAACCTCAAGGGCGGCCTGTCCGTCCCACGCCCCGACGTCGCCCACCTGATGCTCAAGGTGCTCGACCAGCCCGACACGATCGGCCAGGTCATCGGCATCGCCAGCTAGCCGCCCACTTAACCGCTGCCCACCACCACAGGGAACAGATAAACCGAACCAGGCACCACCGAGCGCAGCCGCAGCCTGCGGCTGACCGCCCGCGACCTGATCCACGGCGAATGGCGGTCAAAGCTGCGGCCGGAAGCGCTGATCTTCGCCGGCCGCTACCTGCTCAAAGATGCCATATGAGGGGGACCTCCCCGGCGTCAGTCGTAGCAGCAGCTACGACATGCGGGCTTAGGGAACAGGTCCCTTGTCCCAGTTTCTTTGCAGGAGCTCGAGGAGGTCCCTCATGAGCATCGTAGGCGCGTTCGACGTTCACCGCCGCCAGCTGACCTTCGAGTACCTCGACACCGTGACCGGGGAACTCAAGCGGGGCCGGGTGCTCCCGGCCGACCGGCCGCGTCTGCGGGCCTGGCTGGCCCGGTTCGCCGGCCGTGACGACGTCGCGTTCGCGCTGGAGGGCTGCACCGGCTGGCGTTATGTCGTCGAGGAGCTGCTCGCCGCCGGGATCGAGCCGCACCTGGCCGAGCCGGCTGATACCGCCGCGTTGCGCGGCCGCAAGCGGCACGCGAAGACCGATAAGACCGACACCCGGCACTTGCGGGTGCACCTGCTGGCCGGGGATCTGCCCGAGTGCTGGATCCCGCCGGAGCACGTGCTGGAGGCGCGGGCTACCGTCCGGCTGTAAAGGATCTGCTCGATGAGCGCGGGGCCTGGCATCAGCGGATCGCCGCCACCTTGTTCCACCAGGGCGTGCCGGCGATCGGCTCGGTGGCCAAGCCCGAGGGCCGGGCCGCGCTCGCCGGAGTGGCGCTGTCCCCGGCAGCGAGGCAGGCCGTGGAGACGGGGCTGCGCCAGGTCGACCGGCTCACCGGCGAGCTGGACCCGCTGCGCCGCCAGCTGAGCATGCTGTCGCGCCGCCAGCCCGGCTGCGCGGCGCTGCGGTCCACCCAGTTCGGCATCGGGCCGGTCACCTCGGTGGCGATCTGGGCCGAGCTCGGGGACGTGCGCCGGTTCGCAAGCTCCAGCGACGTGGTCCGCCACACCGGGCTGGACATCACCGTGCACTCCTCCGACGGCAAGGGCCCCCCGGGACGCCTGTCCCGGCAGGGCCCGCAGCTGCTGCGCTGGGCCGTGGAGGCAGCGATCGGGTGGCCGGGCCGGACGAGCTCGCCTTGCACGCGGCGGTGCCCCCAGGTGGGATTGTCGGTGGCGATGCGGATCACGAGCTTGCCGATCGCGGCCGCCGTGCGCGGCCGTCCAGGGCGCCGATGGCTGATGTAGTCCCATTTGCGCGTGACCAGGCGACGTGCGAGGCGAGCAGCGTACCTGGGGCCACGGCGAACACCTCGCCCCACCGGCGTCGGGGATCAGCCGGGACAGCGCGGCGAGCCACAGCCGGTCGGCCGGCTGATAGCGGATCCGGCCGGCCTGGCGGCGCAGCACAGCATTCTCATGCCGCAGCACCAGCAGTTCCGCTTCCGTGGGCGCCTGGCGCCGGGCCAGCAGCATCAGGCTGCTGAGCAGACAGCGCGTAAGCAGGTAGGCGACCGAGAAGATCACGCAGCGATGATCTCAGCCTGCAAGACCGGCCGTGTCACACCGAACGAGCCGAGCGCGACCGAGTAATCGAGCCCCACAAGGTCCAGGACGGCAGCGGACGGCGGCGCATCGTGACAGCCGTCCCCGGCAGGGCAGCGAGGCTCCGATGTGTGGCCCTCCGCAATCTTGTAAACGGCAGGTCGATCGGCACGGATGTGGCGGCAGCGCGATGTTCGAGACCGGGCGGCGTAGACTACGCCGAAGCGCTGGACGGTCGCGTCTGCGTGCGGCGCCCTCCAGCATCTGCCCGCGGTCAGTGTGAACGCCCGCGGGGTCCACATCGATGCAAGAGGAGGGGCCATGCCTGGTCAGATCGTGCACTTCGAGATCCCGGCCGACGACATCGCGAAGGGCCGCGAGTTTTGGGGCTCGCTGTTCGGGTGGCAGTTCGAGGCTGTTCCCGGCCCCTTCGAGTACCACATGACACGCATCAGCGACCAGGCGGGCCTGGCGATCACCAATATGGAGCCCGGCAAGCGCGGCACGCGTGCCTACTTCGACGTGGACGACATCAACGCCGGCGCCGCCCGCGTCAGGGAGCTCGGCGGCGGGGCGGACGAGCCGGGCCCGGTACCGGGCATGGGCTGGTTCGTGACGTGCCGCGACCCGCAGGGGAACGAGTTCGGCCTCTGGCAGACCGACCCGTCCGCCCCGGCACCAGCGGGGTAGCCCGCGTTACGGCTGCCCGCCAAGAACGCCACCAGCCGCTATCTGTGACGCTCACGGGCGCCTGCGGAGTGGTGCGCCTCTAGGTCGCCCGCCAGATGGTGTGCTGCGGTTCGGGATCGCCGTGGCCGGTGGTCCGGGTGAGCATCGCCGCCTGTACCTGGAATTCGAAGAGGTGCTGCTCCTCACCCGGCGGTGGCTGGGCGGACTCGGAGCGCTCGTCGGCGAATTGCTGGGCCAGCCGGTCCCGGATCTGGGGATCCTGGACGCTGCTGGCGACCCCGCTCAGGTAGAAGGCGTCCTCGTTGTCGTCGAGGGGAAACGAGTGCATCGCATAGCGCCCGTCGCGGTGGAGATCTCTCTGCTTGGGCGACGGGACGATGAACGCGTACAGCCCGGTCTCGGTGAGCAGCGGGCACATCGGATGCACCCGTGGTCCGCCGTCGGCCCGCACCGTGCCCAGGAATGCCAGGCCGGCGCCGAAGTGGTACAGCAGGCCGGCTCCCTGCCGGGCAAGGTCCGGCTGCTGGGCTTTGAAGTCGCTCCACGAGATCACGTCGAGTGAGCCTGGCAATTTGAAAGCCGTCTGTCAACGGCCTGTCAAGAGCTCAGCTGGAGCGCTTCTCGCACCTGTGTGAGAGAAGACCGGCCTGTTCGTGCGGCTGGCACGCCGCCCGCGGCGGGCAGCAGGCCGCTGAGCGCCGCGCCGGCAGACTGGGGCGGCAGACGCCTCGAGCTCGGCCGCGCACAGCAGCGCGGCTGCCTGGCTGGCGGCATGCCAGCTGGTTCCGGTGCCGATCACCAGAACCCGGCGCCCACCAGCCGCTCGGCCACCGCCCTGACTGGTGCAGCAGGCACCGTTGCGTTGCGCCATCCCTGTGCCCGGCCGGAGCATGATCACTCGAATCCCCGCTGGTCATATGGTGATTGCTCGGTCGTCGAAGGCCTTCCCTAGCCTGTGGTGATCCGGGGACGTCGGTGGCAATGTCGTCGTGGCCGCGGCGCAGGTTCTGCACAAAGGCGTGGCCGGCGGCGAGGGTCCGGGCTGAGCGGTGACGTTTCAGTCCGCGCATCGGCCGGAGCCGGGCTTTCAGCCGTCCGTGGTCTGCCTCGATCGGGTTGTTCGCGTACTGCTCAACGGTGTGCAGGGCCGAGGGACAGCTCGTCGAGGACCCGCGGCTAGATGGGCGCGCGGTCGGTCTTGACCTCGGCCGGGACCGTGCCCACGCGCACCGCCCGGGTGAAGAAGCGCCGCGCGGCCGCCAGGTCACGGCGCACGGACAGCAGGACATCAATGACCTGGCCATGCTGATCGACCGCTCGGTACACATAGGTCCACTTGCCGGCGACCTTCAGGCAGGTCTCATCGACAAACCACGGTCGCCCGGAGCGTGCCGACAGGGCCGGGCAGCTTCGATGAACCCGGGGTGAACCGCTGCACCCAACGGTAGACGGTGACGTGATCGACGGTGACACCGCGCTCGGCCAGCAGCTCCTCAACCTCCCGGTAGCACAGCCCGTACCGCAGGTACCCGCGGACCGCGACCGAGATCACCTCCCGCGGGAACCGGAAACCAGCGGGCCGAGGTCGTGCCAGGCGCGGTCACCGGACCAGTCTCCAGCCAGCCGCGATCGGCCAACGCAACAGTTCCGCCAGCTGCTCATGCAGCCAGCCCGAAACGTCAATACTGGGTGTTGCGGCCATCGCGTGGCTCCTCATCCTTGACATCTTTCGCAGGAACTCAATGAGGATTGGGGTTGCCCCGCGGCCGTCTCACATCACGACGCCACGCCTGCCAGCGGAACATCGAACACCACATCCATGGATGCAACTGTGATGTGGCCGTGAACGTCGTGCCTGACCCGTAGCCTTACTGGGTGCCTCCGCGCCGTCGGCATCCGAAGAAAGACATCGAGGCCGCGCTCCAGACCGCTGAGGCCGCTGGGTGGGTGGTGGAGGAGATCCATCGTGGCCACCGCTGGGGCTTCGCTCGCTGCCCGGCCGGCGAGCACGTGGTCGCCGTGTGGTCCACTCCGCGCGACCCGGCTACCCTTGGTAAGCGGATACGTGAACAGGTCAGCAAGTGCCAGCACCGGCCTGACGGGAAGGAGGGGCCGTGATCCACTCGTTCGCCGTGGTGATCGACGGCGTGGACCTCACCAGCCCCGACAGCCGTGACGCTGACGCCTTGTATGAGGCCGGCTGCGACGATGCGCTGCTGGCCAGCTCTGCCGGTGTGCAGCGGGCGATCTTCGACCGCGAGGCCCCCAGCTTCGCCGCTGCGGTCGCCAGCGCCATCACCGCGATCGAGTCCAGCATCCCGGGCGCCCGGGTGATAGCGGTCGAACGGCTCGATCGTGCCGATGCGTCCCCTCTCCTGCACTCGGCCTGATCACCGGGCCGGGGTGGCCAGAGACACCTTGTACCGCTCCAAAACTCGTCACGTGCTGCCTGGCTTGCAGGTTCGCGGAGTCGGGCTACGCGGCTCGGCAGTCCTCGTTGATCACGCCGCCGAATGTTTTCCGGCGCTGCACGGGTGCATCGAGCGGCAGGACGACCCGCGTGTCGTGGCCGGGCTGCCGCTCCTGGCGGGCCTGGTGCGGGCGGTGACCGTTGTCATGGCCGGCATACTTTCCGAGTGCCGCCCGCAGGTGCCGTTCGTGGTAGATGAGCATCCGGTCGGTGCCTCGGCGCGTGCGGTTCGCACCCACCGCTCGGCATAGCAGTTCGCCCGCGGCGTCCGCGGCGGAGTCCTGACAATCTGCACGCCCTCGCGGCGAAGATCTCGCCGGAGGCCCCGGTGAACTTGGCGTCGCGGTCGCGGATGAGGAAGCGGAATGAGCTCGTCCGGTCGCCGAGGTCCATGAGGAGGTTGCGGGCCTGCTGGGCGGTCCATGCGCCGTCCGGGTGGGCGGTCACGCCGAGGATGTGCGGGCCAGCAGGCCGTCAGCCTGAGTGCGCAGGAACGCCCGCCAGGAGGTATCGACATTGCGCGGCCCGGTCGCCGTCGAGCGCGCAGGATCTGCCGCACGGTGGCTTCGCTGATCTGGCGACCGAGCCGGGACAGCTCACCGTGCACCCGGCGGTATCCTCAGGCCGGGCTCTCCTGCGCCAGCCGCAGTGAAGATCAGCCGCCCAACCTGTCCTGGAACGCCGAGGACACGATCATCCGCACCGGGCGCGAGGCCTTCGCCGGCCTGCCCGCCCCGGTCCAGATCCGCAACCAGGCCCGCGTCCACCTGTGGTACGAGCAGAAGTTCGGCGTCCCATGCCCACCGCATGAATCCACCGAGGCGGCGATCGACACCTTCGAAGCGACCACCGCCTGCCTCGGGGTGCGCCTCGAACCGGGCGGGCGGTGGCGCATCTACGCCCCACACGGCCTCGCGGACGTTTTCAACCTCATCGTGCGGCCCAACCCGGTGCTCGCACCCCGCCACGTCTACCAGGCCAAGACACGCAGTGGCAGCAGCAGTGGCCGAGCCTCGCTGTCTTGCCCGGGCCAGAACAGACCGCATTCGATGGGCCGTCTGGCACCGGCGCAGCGGCACGCTGAGGACCGCACATGACCAGCGACCGCAGCCCCGCCGCAGCCTGGGACGCCGAATACCGCACCGGCCGCTACCGGGCCGAGCCGCCGGTGCCTTTCATCAAAGACGTCCTCTTCGAGGACATCAAGTTCCTGATCCGCGGCCGCGGCTCGAACTTCGCCGCCTCGTTCGACGCCGTCTTCCAGGCGACCGGCGCCGCGATCCTGCGCAGCGCGGTCCAAGCGCCGCGCATGAACGCGACCTGCGAACGGCTCGTCGGCACGCTTCGCCGAGAGCTCCTCGACCGCGTGATGATCCTCGGCGAGGCACACCGGCACGCCGTCCTGGCCAAGTACCAGGCGCACTGCAACACGGCCCGGCCGCACCAGGGCATCGTCCAGCGCGTCCCCGACGGCGAACGCGATCGCCGCATCGCCCCAACAGACCCCGGCAGCGAACCGATCCGCCGAAAGTCCGTCCTCTACGGCTTGATCAACGAATACACGCGAGCCGCCTGACGCACCGAAGACCTGCAGGTCACCAGCCGAATCCTATTTCGAGCGGGACACGGCTACCGGGTGATCGCCGGCGGGCTGCGCCCAGACCATGCGACCATCGCCCGGTTCCGGGCCCGGCATGAGCAGGCGCTGGGCGGGCTGTTCAGCCAGGTGCTGCGGTTGCTGGCCGCCGAGGGCATGGTAGCGCTGGGCATGGTCAGCCTGGATGGGACGAAGCTGGCCGGCAACGCCGCGCAGAAGGCGAACCGCACGCTGCCGCAGACCAGGAAGATTTTTGCCGAGGCGGCCGGGCGCGACGCCGCCGACGACGCCCGGCAGGGCGATAGCCCGCCTGCGGCGACGCCGCGGGCGCTGGCCCGCCGGGGGCCGGACGGGCCGGGCGGCTGGCTGCCGCCCGGGACCGGCTGGCGGCCGAGGACGCCGCGCGCCGCGACGCGCAGCGGGCCAGGCAGGAAGCCTTTGACGCGGCCGCGGCGGCCGGGAAACGGGGCGGGCACCGTGCCGGCGCCGAGCCGCCACGCACGAACCACAACAACACCGAGCCGCGGGCGAATACCACCGACCCGGACGTGCGGGTGATGCGCAACCAGAAGGGCTATGTGGCCGGCTACAACGGGCAGCTCGTGGTGACCGCGCAGCAGGTCATCGCCGGGACGATGCTGTCCCAGCATCCGGCCGGCCGCACCTTGCTGCACCCCCTCCTGGACACCTGCCGCCAGCAGCTGACCGAGGCTGGCATCGGCCCGAAGCTGCGCACCGTACTCGCCGACTCCGGTTACGTCAGCGAGGAGAGCTTCGCCCGCGCCGGCGCCGCCGGCCTGCGGCTGCTCGCGCCGCTGGCCAAAGACCCCGGCCGCCGCCGCATCCGCACTCCCCAACGGGCCCGGCACCTGGACCAGTTCCCGGCCACGGCCCGCGCCAGGCGGCGCCTGCAACATCCCCGCGGCCGGGAGGACTACCGGATGCGGGCCCGCACCGTGGAACCGGTGTTCGGGCAGCTCAAGACCTGCCAGAAAATGACCATCATGTCCCGGCGCGGCTTCACCGCATGCGAAAGCGAATGGCTGCTCGCCTGCACCGCGCACAATCTGCGCAAGCTGCACCGGCACCGCGCAGAGCGCTAACCGTTCACAGGCCACCCCGGAGAGCCAAGACCTCAAGATCGCCAAACCCGTAGTCTCGCCCTCCGTATCCGCGTTCTAAGATTTCCAACCTGTCCTCCACACGGCTTTGTGCGACAGGCGGAACCATTCATGACCGCGCAACGTCGCGGATGCTCGCTTCTGCCGCATATGGTGCGGTCAGGTCGGCCAAGGCCTTGGCTGCCAGGCCGAGCCGTACACTCACGGTCATTGATAGCCATGCCGAGCCGAGTCGTCGGCAAGCAGGCACGGGCCACGTCGTATGACATCACGTCGTGTAACGGAGTGGGTCAGGAAGAACGCTCGCCGAGCCGCCTTACCTGTATCGGCCGGTGATGCAAGTGGTCCGGCGCAGCTGGTATAGCCGTACTTACCTTGGGTTGGGGCGTGCCTGGTCTGCTCCCTGTTCCCTTGGTAGCTGCCGGGTTCTGCGACCGGGCGGGCGTGTCAGGGACCGGGGTGAGCCCCGGCCGGCGTAGCCGGCGCCCGCAGGGCGTCCTTGACGCGGCCGCCCGGGAGCGGATCATGCTCGGCGGCAAGGGGGCAGGGAGGGCCGTGGGGTAGGCGGTGAGGGTTAGCGGTTCAGGTGGGGCCTTCCTTGTCTGGCAGGGTGACCAAGCCTGTGAATGCCTGGGCCGGGGTGTGGGAGCAGCCAGCCTTACCTGGGTCCGCGGGGCGCGGGCGCTGCCCCGGCGACAAGATGATTGATTGGGTGTCCCGCCTGGCGGGGATGCGGCCGCTCAGTCTAATCAGGCCGCCCGCCTGGCCATTGGTGCGCGCGCAACGACCGGCAGCGGCGGACAGCGGCTCGGCAGGAGCTGGCCGCGGTGGTCCCCATCCGGTGAGTGTGGCTGCCCGCGTGCCCACCTGGGCCCGGGATGTCGTGGAGCATGGTCACCATAAAACGGGGTGTGTCAGGCGGCGGTGAGCGCGTCGTCGCCGAGCTCGGTCAGGATGTGGCAGGCCTGCCGGACGATCTTGCGGGCCTCCGACAGGGCGGCGCGCTTGCTGTTCTTGCGGTCCTTGACCGCGGCGTAGTAGGCGTGGTCGGGGGCCGAGGCGCGGGCGTGGGTTTTGCCGACTTCATGCACCGCCCAGCCCAGCACCGGCGGCCCCTGCCGGGACAGCCGCCCGGGGGGGGCCTTGTGCGGTCGGAGGAGTGCACGGTGATGTCCAGCCCGGTGAACCGGACCGCCTTGCGGGAGGAGGAGAACCGGTCCTTGCCGGCCAGCCAGCAGGTCAGCGCCAGCGCGGTGACCGGGCCGACCCCATACAGCCGCGCCGCCAGCACCTTCGCGCCCATCAGGTGCCGGGCGGCATCCCGCAGCTGATGGCGCAGCGGGGCCATGCGGGCCTCGACGGCGGCGAGCATGTCCAGGGCGGTGGCGACCTGCAGCTGCCCGGCCGGCGACAGGCACGTGGCCGCGGCCGTCCGCAGCTTGGCCAGGCCCTGCTCGGTGCGCAAGGCGTCTTCGCTCAGCGGTGGGGCGCCCTGGTGGAAGAACACCGCGTGGATGCGCTGCACCCAGGCGGTGTGCGCGCGGCGCAGGTCGTGGTAGGTCTCCAGCAGCGCCCGGTACTCCAGGATCTGCGCCGGCGGGATCCAGCATTCGGGCAGCCGCCCCTCGGCCAGCAGTGCCCTGAGATGACGGGCGTCGGTCTTGTCGGTCTTGGCGTGCCGCTTCCGGCCCCGCAGCGCGGCGGTGTCGGCCGGCTCGCCCAGATGCGCGGCGATCCCGGCCGCGGCCAGCTCCTCGGCGACATACCGCCACCCGGCGCATCCCTCCACCGCGAACGCGACATCCCCGCAGCCGGCGAACCGGGCCAGCCAGGCCCGCAAGTGCTGCCGGTCAGCCGGGGCGATCTGGCCGCGCTTGACCTCCCCGGTCACGGTGTCGAGATAGTCGAAAGTGATCTGCTTCCGGTGGATATCCAGCCCGCCTACGATGGGCATCGGGACCTCCTCACGCTCCCGAGGGCGCCCAAGCGCCCCACACGCGAATGGCTTACGAATCAATCGTGACGCGTCTCAGCTGGGGAGGTCCTCGCCGTGCGAACAACCGGCATGCCAGGTCAGACGCTCACGCCGACCGCCGATGCATGTCATCTAATTGAACCCGAGGGCGCTGCGGCCTGCCGTAGCGTTCGGGAGGCCCGGTGGGCTTGGCTCCCGAACCGCCTGCCGGTCACGCTGGTGGCCTGGCTTGATATCGAGGTGGCCAGCCCGCCGGGCCTGTGTCGCGGCGTGGTTCGAAAGAGGCGCGAGCGCCAGCACTGGTATTAGGCATGCCCGCCGCGGCCTTCCGGTTCGGTGCGAACGGTGGGGAGTGTGCTGATGGCGGACGTGATGATCGGGATCGACCCGCACAAGAGCTCGCACACCGCGGTGGCGATCGGCGCGGGTGAGGAGCGGCTGGGCGAGCTGCAGGTGCGTGCCTGCCCGGCTCAGGCGGAACAGCTGCTGGGGTGGGCACAGGAGTGGCCGGAGCGGGCCTGGGCGATCGAGGGCGCGGGCGGGCTGGGGCACCTGCTGGCCCAGCAGCTGGTCGCCGCGGGTGAGCAGGTGCTGGACGTGCCGCCCAAGCTGGCCGCCCGGGTGCGGCTGCTGCAGTCCGGGAACACCAGCAAGAACGACCCGAATGACGCCTACTCGGTGGCGGTTGCGGCGCTGCGGTCAAAGGCTTGGCGCCCGGTGGCCGCCGAGGACCACGCCGTGGTGCTGAAGATCTGGGCGAAACGGCACCGTGACCTGGCCCGGGCCCGTAACCAGGCCTGCTGCCGGCTGCACGCGGTGCTGTGCGACCTGGTGCCCGGCGGCATCCGCCGGGAGATCAGCGCCGGGAAGGCCGCCCGGATCCTCGAGCAGGTCACCCCTCGAGCCCAGCTGCCAAGGCGCGCTGCGAGCTGGCCGCCGAGTTCCTGGCCGACCTCCGCCGCCTGGACGACCAGCTGCGCGAGGCCAACAAGAAGCTGGCCGCCGCGGTCCGGGCGTCGGGCACCAGCCTGACCGGCCTGTTCGGTGTCGGCCCAGTCATCGCCGGCACCGTGATCGGCGACGTGCGCCAGGTATTCCGGTTCCCGGACCGGGACCACTTCGCCTCCTGGAACGGCACCGCCCCAGTCGAGGTGTCCTCCGGGGACCGCAAGAAGGTCTACCGGCTGTCGCTGCGCGGCAACCGCCGGGTCAATCACGCCATCCACATGGCGGCGATCAGCCAGATCCGGCACAAGAGCAGCGACGGCCGTGCCTTCTATGACAAGAAGGTGGCCGAGGGCAAGACGCACAAGGAGGCGTTGCGGGCACTCAAGCGCCGGATCAGCGACGCCATCTACGCCGCGCTGGTAGCCGACGCCCGGCAGGCCACCTCCTGCCCCAAGGGCCCGGGAGGGCAACCAGGGAACCACTCTGCATCCAGGGCGGTCGGCTCACACCCGCACACCGGCACTTCGGGCGGGCCACTCCCGGGCCTGCCATCACCATACGGCCCGGCGCTACCGCAGGTCGCACCCCAGGTCGGCCGAACCGAGCCCATCAGCGCCCAGCCGAGCGCCCCGCGGCCGCTTCGGAGAAACCCCGGCCAATCACTTGACACCGACAGCAAAGAGGACTCGATATGGGCGGCGGCGGACGCCACGCCCACGGCAGCCGTGACGCACCGATCAGGCGCTCTGCCGCGCCGATGTCCGCCAGTGTTTGGCTCTTGATTTCCGGCTGTCCCGCCGCGGTCTGCGCCGCTTTGTGCATGCGTTTGGGGGGAGGGGTTGCTGCTTGCGCAGGCCACCTTTGCCAACGGTCTTGGTTGCGTCTGGCGCCATCGGTGACTGCCGCGCTAATGATCGCCGCTGGTGACGGGGAGGGGCAGGTGCGCGGTGATGGTGGTGCCCCGGCGGGGGGCGGACCGGACCTCGAGCCGGCCGCCGAGCGCGGCGAGCCGGTCGGCCATGTTCCGCTGGCCAGATCCCATCGGGGTGTGGCGGGTGTCGTAGCCGGTGCCGTTGTCGGACACGGTAAACCGCAGGGTTCGGTTCTGGGCCTGCAGACAGATGCGGGCCTGGGTTGCCTGGGCGTATTTGGCGGTGTTTTGCAGCGCCTCGAGACAGCAGAAATACACCGCCGCCTCGGTGTCTTGCCCGAAGCGCCCGATCCCGCCGGCCTCGACGGCCACCGGCAGGGCAGACTTGCTGGCCTGCGCGCTGAGCGCTGCGGCCAGCCCCAGGTCGGCCAGCAGCGGCGGGTAGATGCCCCGGGCGAGGTCGCGCAGGTTGTCCAGCGCGCCGGTGGCATCTGTTTGCAGTTCGCCGAGGATCTGTTTGGCCGGGTCATCGTCTACGGCCTCGGCGGCGAGCCGGAGCTTGATCGCCAGGGCCACCAGGTCCTGCTGTGCCCCGTCGTGGATGTTGCGTTCCAGCCGCCGCCGCGCCTCATCTTGGGCGGTGACCAGGCGCTGCCGGGACGCCCGCAGGTCCTCGACCAGGCCCACGTTCGACAGCACCAGGCCAGCCTGCGAGGCCATGTCGGCGACGAGCTGCTGCCCGGCCGGGCGGAGCGGCTCACCTTTCGGCATCCGGACCGAGATCGCGCCCAGCAGATCGCCCTGGTGCACGACGGGGACGCTCATGTCGGTGTCAGGCAAGGCCGGCATCGCCTGGCCATCGACGGCCAGCGGAGCCGCGTCCGGGCCGCCACCCGAAGAAGCCCCGGGGCGGAGCTCGTCATCCACCCGCAGCCACACCACGACCCGCTCGGCGCCGGTCCCCTCCGCCACGATGTGTGCCATCTGCGGCAAGATGTCCTCGTCCGCATATGCGCCGCCGATGCGCTGGGTGAACTCAGACAGCACCTGATACGGGGTGGCACGCCGGCCGTACACGACCCGGTTGGCCAGCCGCCCGGCCCACTGCCGGGCCGGCTGGAACGCGACCGCCACCACCGCAGCCGCCAGCGCCGCCAGCAGCGGGCTGTCCCGGCCACCAGCCAGCGTCCCCACCCCGGCGACCAGGCCGGCGTAGACGGCCGTGATGAACACGGCCAGCGAGCCATACAGGACGGCCTTGCCGATCACGACGTCGATCTCATACAGCCGGTACTTCAGCACCGCGACGCCGATCGCCGCCCACAGGCACAAAAACGCCAGGTTTTGGAGCACGTTCATGACCGCCGAATTGATGAAGATCGATGCGATGAACGTGGCGACTACGAGCACCGCGGCCGCCGCGAACCACTTCAGCTGCAGCCGCTCCTCACCCGCCGACTTAGCGAACCTCACCACCACGGCCGCCACGCTGACCACCAGCGCGGCGGGCATCAGGATGAGCAACGGGGCCAGCACCAGCGGGTTCCCCGCCTGGCTGGCCGGGCTGAACGGGTCCGGCCAAAAGCGGGTCGCGTTCACCAGCAAGTCCACCGCAATGAGCGCGAACACGCCGCCCACGAACCACGCGGCCGGGCGCCACCGCCGTGAGCGCAGCTGCCCGGTCGGGAAAAGCAAGAACACAAACGCGAGCATGGCGAGCGGGATCACCCAGATCCAATTGGACAGCCAGGCGGACGCCCGGCCCGCCGGCCAGGACCCCGGGGCCGCGACCAGCGCATGCAGCCCGTAGGCAGCCAAGAAGCCACCCAGCCCCAGCGCCAGCCCCGCCACCAGGAACAGCCAGCCCACCCGGTTCGCCGGCCGCCGGGAGGTAAGGACAAAACCCACCACCGGCACAGCCAGGTCCGCCACGCCCTCGAAGACGCCGGAAAAATCCCAGCCCGTCATGTCCGCAGGCACCAGATGCCGGTCCACATACGCCAGCGCCAGCGCGCCGGCTATCAGCGCGACCGATACCGCCGCAGCGCAGCCAGCCACCCATCGAGCGGTCAGCACCCTCATCCCATACCCCTGGCACCGAGTCTGCCCCTGCAGGCCCCGGTGTGGAAGACCCGCACCGAGACCATGCGCCGCCGCAGATCACGTCCTCGCCGGGGCCGCTCCCGCATGACGTGGGGCTGGTCCCGTCGCGCCTGGGCAGCCTTCCTATTCGGCCCGCTCCTTGTGGGCCTGTGGCTTGTGGGGTGGTGGCCGGTGATTGATCCCTCCAGGCTGTCTCCCGCTGCCTCGGAAGCGGGCCGCCTGCGCCGACACGGCGGGCGCGCGTCACAGCGCGGCGGCGCGCCTGCCGTGCCTCCTGCCCGTGGCAGGCGCGGCGGCGGGGGCGAGTCCCTTCGTCTCCTCACCCGGTGCCCGCGCCCGTCGCCAGGTGGCGGGGGCGTCGCGTGTTCTCCTTCCGCGCTGGTGCCGCCGTCTTCACACACCACGCGGCGGGACGTGACCGGAATCGCCGATCGGCAGCGTGTCCGAAACCGTACCGACCAGACCGGCGGCATACGCGGCCTCCGCGCGAAAGTAGGTCAGGTCTCCGGGTTCCTGGATCGACCGCTCGGCGGTCCCGACCGCCAGCGAGATCTGGTTGAGGACGTAGGCGCGCCGCTTGTCGGTGGTCACGACGCTGCCGACCTCGCGCAGCAGGCGGAGGAGGGCCCGCGAGATCATCGTCTCTCCGGCGCCGCGCCGGCGGATCTCACCGCACGCGAGATCGAGGTACTGCTCGAACGAAGGCGACGGGCAGATCACCCGCACCGCGCCGTCGCCGCTACGCAACGCCTCATCGCCCATGGCGTACTGGCTCAGCTTGCAGAGCAGCGCCGCCAGCTCGTTGATGGCCTGGATCGCGGTCTGAAAGTCGAAGATGTGCAGCGACAGCAATGCGACGTCGACGATTTGGATGAAGCCGAGCCCGACATCCTGGCGCATGGTCCGCTCGGGGCCGATCGTGACCGCGGCGGCCAGCGCGCGCGCAAGCTGGCCGTGCTCCGCGACGCGCTGCTCGGGCGAGGTTCGCCATACCCTGGCCAGCGGGGTTCCCTCGACGATGTGATCGCCGATGGTCGGGACCAACCGCACAGTGACCTGGGTGGCATCGGCGACGGCGACGAGCGTCTCCGGGTGAATCGTCTGTACATATCCGCTGCGTCTTGCGCGCACGGCGATAGCCCACGGCGGGGGCATGTCGAACTTCTGCTTGCCGCAGTTGCGTCCGACACCGGGCGGTTCGGTAGCCAGCGTCTGCATCGTGGATCGGCGGCACCTGGCGAGCACGGCGTCGATCTGGAGCTGATGCATCATGTGATCGACGAAGAAGACGAGTACGGCTATGCAGACGAACAACAGCCCGAGTCCGACGGTGACGGCGAAGCGCGGGTACTTGGTTTCCGCTGTCCCGGCCGGCTGTCCGACGATGTACACCCCGGCGCCGTTGTAGATGATCGCCGCGACGAACAGGCCCAGCACGATCTGCGCGGGACGATCGCGCAGGAAGTTGCGCATGAGCCGGGGCGAGTACCGGTTCGCCGCGACCTGCAGCGCGATCATGGTCAGCCCGATCACGAACGCCAACACGCCGACCAGCGTCCCGGCGACCGCGAGCAGCACCTTCTGAGCCTCGTCGGCGTGGCCGCGGAACAGCAGCGGGGCGATCGCCGAATCCGGACCGATGTTGATCAGCGAGAGGAGGCCGCCGACGGCGATCGCGCCGGCCATGAACAACACCGGGATGACCCACAGTGCGCCGCTGAGCTTGTCCCGACGTTGCTCCCAAGGAACTCTCGGCATCTGAGCCTCCTCGCGGCGAGCGGAACGCGACGTTCACCTGTTGTTTTACTTCTGTTCACATTGTGGGGCTGTCCGTGCCGAATACTCCATCCGTGGTTGTTGACCAGCTGGGGGTGGATCCGTGACGCTACCTGCGATGATCACGGGTCATGTGTCTGCGGTTCGTCTTCCTGCTGGTGACGCGGTCGGCCGCGTGGTCGTGGCTGTGCCGGCGCGAGGAATGCTGGAAGGACGCGGAGATCCTGCTGCTGCGCCACCAGCTCGCGGTCCTGCGGCGGCAGCCCAGGGCGCGGCCGAAGCCTTCCTGAGCGGACTGGGCGCTGATCGCGGCGCTGCTCGGTGTGATCCCGCGCGCCCGCCGGGCCAGCCTGCGGATGATCGTGTCCCCGGACACGGTGCTGCGCTGGCATCGCGATATTGTTCGCCGCCGCTGGGCAGCCAGGTCCCGGCGCAAACGGCATGGGCGCCCGGCGATCCACCGCAATGTCCCCAGCCTGGTGCTTCGTCTGGCCCGCGAGAATCCGGGGAATCGGCCAGGCGATCGCCATCCGCCTAGGCGAGGAGGGTGCCAACGTCGCCATCAACTATGTAGGCCGGCCGGAAGGCGCGATCTCCACCAGGGAAGCGATCGAGCACGGCGTGGAGATCTGCATGAAGAAGATGACGGAGGCCGGCGGGCGGCCGATCCTCGTCGGCGCCGACGTATCCGACGAGCAGGCCCTGGATCAGATGTTCGACCGGGTGATGAGCGAGTACGGGCGGCTGGACATCCTGGTCAACAACGCCGGGATCCAGATAGCGGAGGACTCCCATGAGCTGTCCGCCGCCGACTTCGATAAGGTCCTCGCGGTCAATCTGCGCGGCGCTTTCCTGTGCGCCCGCGCGGCGGTCCGCACCTTCCTCGCCGCGCAGCGGCCCGGCGTGCTCATCAACGTGTCCAGCGTGCATCAGGTGATCCCGAAGCCCGCGGTTCCTCGGCTACTCGGTGTCCAAGGGCGGCATGCAGAACCTCACCCGGTCGCTGGCGCTGGAATACGCCTCGCGCGGAATACGGGTCAACAGCATCGGCCCCGGCGCGACCGTCACCCCGATCAACCGGTCATGGATCGACGACCCCGTCAAGCGGCGCATGGTGGAAAGCCACATCCCGATGCGGCGGGCCGGCGATGCCGAGGAGATGGCCGCGGCCGCGGCGTTCCTGTGCTCCGATAAGGCGGCGTACATCACCGGGCAGACACTCTTTGTCGACGGCGGCCTCACCCTGTACCCGTCATTCGAGACGACCTGGTCATCTGAGTGACGATGCCAGCCGGGGGAGCCCGGGGACGGTGTCGTGTGTACCGCCGCTCTGGCTCCGAGACGACGCCGGGGAAGGGGAGCCGTACCGCCTACGTTGCGCGGTACCGGAGGAACAGGAACCCGTCCTGCTCGCAGAGCAAGCGCAACCGCACCCAGGCCCGGCTACCGGACCGGGCCCGGCCATGATCCGCTTGGCGCTGCCCCGAAGGAATCCCCATCGAACCGGCAGCCGGCGTTACGGCGTGATGCACCTGTTCCCCGCTCCGGCCGTAACACATTGGCCCTTGCCGAGACTTCTCCAGCAACAGCGACGTAGCCGACGATTGCGGTGCGGAGGAGGGTCGCCAGATGAATGGCCCATATGACGTGGTGGTGGTCGGCGCGGGCCCGGCGGGCGAACATGTCGCTGGCCGCCTGGCCGACGGCGGCCTCGCCGTTGCCGTCGTGGAAAGAGAGCTGGTCGGCGGCGAGTGCTCCTACTGGGGCTGCATTCCCTCCAAGACGCTCATCCGGCCGGGCGACGTGCTTGCCGCGGCGCGGCGTGCGCCGGGAGCCGCGCAGGCGATCACCGGCCACCTCGACACCGCGGCCGCCTTGGCGCAGCGCGATTACATGACCTCGAACTGGCGGGACGACGGACAGCAGTCCTGGCTGGAGGGCAAAGGAATCGACCTCGTCCGAGGTACCGGCCGCCTGGCCGGGGAAAGGGCCGTCGAGGTCGAGGCCGCCGACGGCACCACCCGACGGCTCAGCGCGGCCCGGGCGGTGGTACTGGCCACCGGCACCAGCCCGCTGATTCCCCCGATCCCGGGCCTGCGTGAGGCCAGCCCGTGGGACAACCGGATGGCCACCAGCGCGAAGGAGCTCTCCAGACGGCTGCTTGTCCTGGGCGGCGGCGCCATCGGCGCCGAGATGGCACAGGCGTACGTCGCTGCCGGAGACCGTCGGCGGCGAGCGCAACTGGGATTACCGCTACACATGGGTGCGCGATTCGTGCCTGACCATGGAGGCGCTGTGGGTCGCCGCATGCCCCGACGAGGCGAACAAGTTCTTCGCCTTCCTCGCCGATGCTGCGGCATCCCAGCTGCGGCGCGGGATCGATCTGCAGATCATGTTCGGGATCGGCGGCGAACGCGATCTTTCCGAGCGGGAGCTGCCGCACCTGTCCGGGTGGCGGGCCAGCCGCCCGGTGCGGGTCGGCAACGGCGCGTGGAGCCAGCGCCAGCTCGACGTGTACGGCGAGCTGCTCGGCGCCGCCCAGCGGCTGGTCCAGCAGCTCGGCGGGCTCGACCCGGTCACCCAGCGGTTCCTGGCCGCCGCCGCCGACACCGCCGCCAGCCGCTGGACCGAGAAGGATCAGGGCATCTGGGAGATCCGCGGCGAGCCCCGCGACTTCCTGTACTCCAAGCTGCAGTGCTGGGCGGCGCTTGACCGCGCGATTGACATCGCCCCCCACCTCGGCGCACAGCACAAGGTGGCGGGATGGACCGCCGCCCGCGACGAGATCCGCGCGGCCATCCTTGAACATGGATGGAGTGAGAAGGCGGGCGCCTTCACCCAGGCGTTCGGCAGCGAGGACCTGGACGCCTCCAACCTGATGCTCGCGATCACCGGCTTCCTGCCCGGGGATGACCCGCGGATGAAGGCGACCATCGACGCCACCGCCGCCCGGCTCACCGACGAGCGCGGCCTGGTCTACCGCTACCTCGCGCACGACGGCCTGGCCGGCGAGGAGGGAACCTTCCTGCTGTGCACGTTCTGGCTCGCGCAGGCGCAGGCGCTTGCCGGGGAGCTGGAGGCGGCCACGGCGACATTCGAGCGAGCCGTGGCGGCGATCAACGACGTGGACCTGCTGGCCGAGGAAATCGACGCCAGCAGCGGCGAGATGATCGGCAACTTCCCGCAGGCGTTCAGCCACATCGGACTGATCAACGCCGCCTGGGCCATCAGCCAGGCCCGGGAACGCGCCGCCCACCCCAACCCGG